>JAGQOY010000002.1 GCA_020427005.1 Planctomycetales bacterium | reverse complement strand
TCAACATCCAGCAATTCCCATGTTGCCGGTATCTCCAGTTAACCAGTAATTCGCTGCAACGAAAATACGATATGAATCAACCGAGCCTCGACTGGGCTCTGGGTTGGCGGCAATCATGATAATCTCTTTCGTAGGCTAGCGGTCAAAGTAGTAGTTAGAAAATACCGCTAAAGATTACTTGCCAGGATTTTTTTGCCAGATCGTAATGGGCAAACAAAACGAAGCATGCGGATAAGGTTGCCCCGACCCGCATGCAAAGTCTCAATGTTTACTCTAGGCTGGTTTACTCTACTAGACTTGTTTTCACCCTATTTACCGTCTACGTCACCGCCAGGTAGTAGGTTGGCTTTGATACGTGCTCCGAATGTTTTGTGTTCTTCGTCTTTGCACTTTTCCTCTTCTACTTTGGTCATAATCTCCTTCAGTTTCTCTGCGTATTTCTCAGGATTTTTCTTAAAATCCGCTACAGGAAACTCTGCCTCTTCCAATGCCTCATGGAGCGCATTGCCATACGGGTTGCGAACTTTCTTCTTGTCCTCACCTTTAACGTGGCAGACATTGCAACCGGCTTTCTTTACCAACTCCTTGAAATCTGCATTTGCCTCATCTCCAGCGTACTTTCCCTTAAACTGATCAGCAATCTGCTTGAACGCTAGGGCCTGAGAACCGGGAACCAAAACTGAGGCCAAAGCAAGGGCCAACAAAACTCTTCTCATACTCTTCACTCTCCTCGAAAACTCGACTCTAAGGGTGGGGATCTTGGTAGGATGCCGTCCAGCAGCATAGGCCCCAGGGTGGGAACGAACCACTCGCTATGCAAGTTTGCGCCGACTGCCCAAGAAAATCAAGGCTTCCCGCAACGAAAACGGGAATAGAAGAACTGAGAGGCTGCTACATATACCTAAATCACTTCCGCAGACTTTGCTGTTTCTCTCAAGAGCAAAAATCGACTCTATATCCTTCGGCTTCGGAACGCAAAAAACAGTTTGCTTTTCCCGCTCGTCCTGGACTCTTGTTGTCGTTTTTCGGCATTTACGCGACGGATAACGCCCACTCGTCGGCCATCAATCATGAGACAATTTGCCGCTACTAACTAATTACTCGGAAGGTCTGACAACCATAGGACGCCAATCCCGCACCCATTCGCATGAAAACTCGACGTCAACTGTGCCTACCCTTGCGATTGCGAAAGATGTTAAAGAGGGATGGTCAGGTCGCTGGTGGAGATACCAGGCATATACATTCCTTCTTCTACTTCCAATTCGGACGGTTCGATGCTTACAAATGGCCTTCCTAGGCTGGTCGGCTGACTCCAATTAATCTGCTGTTCTACGGCCCGTTCACGATACCAATCGGCCCGCATTGCATCGGACCAGGTCCAGTCCGTGTTGCCACCATCTAGCGTAAGGCAACGACAAAAGCTTCGGATATTTTGATCGTAAGAGTTGTCGTTGCCTTGTAGCAGCAAGAAATCGAGCTGGGCTGCTTGAGCGGCGGTAATGTTCTTTGCGAGTATGTGGGTAGCATCGCCATGGGACCAGAAAACACAATCTTCGCTTTCCCGGGAAATCCCTAACGATGGCCGCCTATCTCCCGAAAAAACCAAGCTTGCGAAACCTTCATTGGAAATAAACGATGATTTGGAGCAATACCAGCGAATATACTGCGTCCCAGAATTCAAACTCTGGCTTTCCGTGGCTGAAAGAACTACTCCTGTAATTGCGACGAGCAAGTTGGAACAGCTAATTTCAATTCGGCTGCGCATCATGTAGCGACTCGCCTCGACATGCACTAGGTTGCCTGAACCACGCACTAGACTGTCACGGAACTGGATATTAGCAGATTCTGATGGACGATCAGGAATTGCCGTGTCCAGTTCCACATTGCGTTCAACGACAGCGATCGCTCGTAATGTTTCCTCTATCTTTTTGCCTGACGAAGGCATCGGCTGCAATGTGATGGATGTACGATGCATCTGCAAGCCACCGGCATCCCGAATGACGAATAAGTCGTGGACTCTGGAGCCCTCGGGATTTGAGAATCGAAACGCCAAGTCCTGACAGATCAAGGTGCTCTGACTCAGGGCAATCGCCCCTTCGATTGCTGGCCCTGTGCGAGATCCGAGCAGCGTTTCCCGTACGGCTACCTCAATTACAGGATCTGAGCCCTTTAATCCACGCAAGGTTAACGTACGATTCTCGAGCTTTATACTTCGATTCAGTACATGTCGCCCCACCACGACAATTTCGCGAATCTGTCCGTCGTTTTGTGCGCGCGCCAAAGCATCCGCCAACGAGTCTACCCAAAAGCCGTTTTCTCCAATTGGTCGCTTTTCGCTTACCACGATTCGAAGCGGCTCCACGCCGTTTAGATTATTGGACAGAAGCTCCTCTGGCATTGCGATTTCACCCGTCTCTGGGCCAATCGTCGGAATGCTATCTGAACGACTATTCCCTGCCGCAAAGGAAATTGCGTCCCCTTCAACTCCCCTCCCCTGTATGGCGTCAACATTTGCTCGACTTCCAAGTTCGCTGGATGATAAGGATCCTTTTTCTTTTCCAAGTTGATCTGCATCGGCAGGAATTGTCAGCGAAGTGCGGGAAAATTCGATATCCGGTAACGTAAAGCGATTTGACAGCGCTTGCATCGACTGAAGCCACAACGTGCTTCCGATCAAAGCCGCCAAAGCAACTATCCATGGCAAATGTGACTCGAGAATGGTCTGATTGAAGGCTGCGGATGCAACAATGACCTGTCCTACCGACCGACTACGTGGCAACTCTTCAATCTCGGCCAATAGAAGTAGATCGCTAATCAAGTCTATGGGCTTTTGGTAGCGATCCAACGGGCGTTTGGACATCAGTTTCATAATAATTTCGAACAACTGATCGCTTATGTCGTCACGATAATTGCGAACATCCGGAGGAGGCTCGCTTCCATGGCTCAGCAGTTTTTGAAGCGCCGTGCCTTCGGGAAATGGAGGCCTACCGGTTAGCATAAAGAACAAAGTGCAGCCCAATGAATACAGATCGCTACGCACGTCTGCTTCGCGTGGGTTGCGGGCCTGCTCTGGAGAAATGTAGTCAAACGTTCCAAGGGTAATTCCGCTGGCCGTAGCATCCGTCGTGGAATGATCGAGTGCGGTTGTTCTGGCCAATCCCATATCCACGAGTTTGGCAATGCCTGCCGCTGTTACCAATACGTTGGAAGGTTTGATATCACGATGTACTACGTCGCGTTCTTGAGCATGCTGTAGCGCCTCGGCAACCTGACGCGTATAATAGACGGCTTCGTCAATGCTGAGCGGCCCTTCCATTTCGACAAGCTCACGAATATTTACTCCGTCGATGAATTCGAAAACGATGTAATTCCATTGCTCGGCTTCGCCAACGTAATAGACTCTAGCAATATTCGGGTGGTCTAGGCGAGCAGCACTCTGTGCCTCCAAGCGAAAACGCCGTAGGGTTTCTGGGTCGCGTCTGGAAGCAGGAATTACCTTGATGGCCACGATGCGATCTAAGCGCAAGTCGCGACCTCGAAAAACTGCCCCCATACCTCCGCCACCAATCATTTGCTCGACGGCAAAGTGATCCAGATTTTTCCCCTCTAGCAGTTCCGCAAGGTCGCTTAGGGGCATGCTGCGATAGAACTCTTCGGGTGCCGCGATTGGACGTTGGCTAATAACCGTTTTGTCATTCGAAACACCTGAAATCGGTGCCACAGTTAACTGGTGCTCATCACCCTCAACTATTGGGTCGTCTGATCCCGCTAGAATCTGATTGCTATGCAGGCCACCAACTCCGACATCGTTTCCTAACGGATAATGTTGAGTCGAACCCTCGCGACGCAAACTATCATCAGAGGGATTAGAGTCTCGCATTTCGAGGTCTGAATCTTGTTTCATCCCCGTTGGGCCCGCCTTTTTGTCTGGATCGTTTTTCAGTTATTTTACGCGGTGAAAGATCTACGATACACTCTCGTGCACCGTTCAAACAAAAAACAGCCTATCGGACTAACGGGATTGGAATTCGCCATAATTTACCGGGGAAATTACTCATTGACGGGCTCGCTCAACAATCCAATCCAGACTCTTTTTAGAATAGATGCCTTGACTCCACCCGTCAAATTCCTCAATTGAATTCAATTGCCACTTTGGCGTTGGGTAAAAAGGGCATGCCTCAGAGCAGAAATTAGGAGTCGCACGGTAAATAGGAGCCCGCATTGGTTAACGTACGATAGGCTTCTAGCCTGTCATTAGGAGCCCGCATTGGTCAACGTAGGATAGGCTTCTAGCCTGTCATTAGGAGCCATTGGTCAACGTACGATAGGCTTCTAGCCTGTCATTAGGAGCCCGTATTGGTTAACGTACGACAGGCTTCTAGCCTGTCTATTTACTGACAGGTTGGAAGCACTGGAAGCCAATCCTGCTGAAATTGGGTCAAAACTTGTTGAGCATCTCATAAGGCATTTTCCCTCCTCAATGGGACGTTCCAGCCCGAAACATGCCCTTGCCCATAGGAATAATGGTTATGCATTTCTCACCACATCCAAAAACCCGCTTCACATTCAGCCTACTATTACTCGGCGTACTATTGTGCTCAAACGTCTCGACACAAGTAGTAAAATCATCACAACCTGACATTATCCTCATCGTCGCGGACGACCTTGGGTGGGGCGATCTAGGTTGTTACGGTGCCGAAGACGTTCTGACACCAAAACTTGACGCACTGGCCGCAGGCGGACAGAAGTGGTCACAATTCTACGCCAACTGTTGTGTTTGCTCTCCCACTCGGGCCTCAATACTTTCCGGGTGTTATCCGGACCGCGTTGGTGTACCGGGAGTCATTCGAACAGCAAACACAAATAGCTGGGGTAAGCTTGCTCCCGTGCCCCTATTGCCGGAACATCTGTCACGATTTGGGTACCAAACAGCGTGCGTAGGTAAATGGCATTTAGGACTTTATTCGGGAGATCACCCGATGGATCGGGGATTCATGCGTTTTGACGGATTTCTGGGGGACATGATGGATGATTATTTCAATCATCGCAGACATGGCGAAAACTACATCCGACATAATCGAACAGAGACCAATCCCGCAGGACATGCCACTGCCTTGTTTACCAACTGGGCGATTCGAGCGATTCAGGAATTTGCTGCAACCGAGCAGCCCTATTTCTTGTACTTGGCTTACAACGCTCCGCATACTCCCATTCAACCGCCTACCGATGCGTTATCCAAGGTGCTCGGGCGCATGCCCAAGTTAGAACCGCAACGCGCCAACCTTGTTGCCCTTATAGAAGATATGGATTGGCACATTGGAAAGCTTCTAGCAGCTGTGAAACAGTATGAACGCGACACCTTAATTGTATTTGTGAGTGACAACGGCGGTCAATCTGAAGTAGGAGCCCAAAACGGCCCATTGCGAGGCGGGAAGCAGTCGATGTATGAAGGGGGTTTACGTATCCCAGCAATCGTGAATTGGCCAGGCCATGTTGCCCCAGGTAGCGAATGCCACCGGATTGGCGTCACCATGGACCTGTTACCCTCGATTTGCGAATGTGCGGGGGGCATTGCACCACCGGAAATCGATGGCATGAGCTTGACGCCTTGGATAAACGAACCAACCCAAGTCCAGGCCGAACGAGAAATCTATTACACGCGTCGCGAGGGTGGACCTCAATACGCGGGCCTTAGCATTGAAGCATTACGGCAAGGAGATTGGAAACTGGTTCACAATTTCCCGACCCAAGCTTTTGAACTTTTCAACCTTGCCAAGGATCCACAAGAACAGGTGGATTTGTCCAATGTAGAGCCTCAGAAACTGCGCCAACTAATCGCTCGGCTTCAGCACCACATTCAGCGAGGTGCACAGGTCCCTTGGCAATAAATTCCTGTGGTAGCGCAATACAATCAACCGCTACCACTTCAATTGCCCTGAGAGCTGCTTGCAGGCAGACGACGACGTAACGATTCAAGCCTAGCTTGGTATTCAGGTCTTCGAACTAGATTATTCCATTCGTTTGGATCGTCGCGCGTACTGTACAATTCTTCCTCTCCGTCAGCATATCTAATGTAACGCCAATCCTTATCAATGATCGCATGATTACCTCGATCAAAAGTAGAGATTACAGTGTGACCGAGATCGAGGTCTGGATCCTTCATCAGCGGAACGAGACTCGTTCCAGACAGAGGTTGGATCGGTGTTTGGGCACTCAATTCTAGTAAAGTCGGATAAAGATCTAGCAGGCTGACGGGTTGATTTATGCGGAGTGGAAGGCGTGCAAAAGACTTGTTTTTGGGTGGTATGATCAACAGTGGAACTCTTGTCGATCGTTGCCAGCCAGTCCATTTCCCCCAATGCTGTTTTTCACCCAAGTGCCAGCCATGATCTCCCCAAAAAACGATCAACGTATTGTCCGCATTTGGACCGCTATTTAATGCATCGAGTAATCGGCCCACTTGGGCATCAACAAACGATACGCATGCTAAGTACGCTCGAACAGCCTGTTGCCATTGATCATGAGCCAATACTGTTGCGTGTGCACCTGCAGTGACCGGGGCAAGCGCCCACTCTTTTCCTACCGGACCAAGGTCATCCAAATCCGATTCATGAGTCGGTGGTAACTCGATGGTTTCATTCGCATAGAGATCGAAATACTTTTGAGGAACGAATAATGGAATGTGCGGACGATAGAATCCGACGGCCATAAAAAAGGGAGCCCGATGATGCTTCGCAAGCCGATCGGCAGCCCACATCGCAATTTGTCCGTCACCCATGCCTTCATCCGCCACAGGTACCGGCCCCCAATCAAACGATTCACCGCCTTTGCTACTGGGAGCTCGATCGCTGGGCATGCGATTCAGCGGTAAGATTAGTTCGTCTGTCCCCAAATGAACCGCATGTCGAGGATTATCGCTCCCCTTGCTAGGCAGCTCCGCTTCCGTGTATTCGACGGCTTTCGGGCTGAACGGACTCCACCGTTGTTCCGGATAGAATTCGTCATCAAACAAACCACTGGACTTCTGGTGCAATAGCTTGCCTGTGCCAAAAGTTATATATCCATTGGCCTTGAAATGTTCTGGTAACAATACTCGCTGGGCTTGCCTATTCCTAATATTGCCGTCGTCATTGTTCAATACTCCGCTTTCCCAAGGTTGCAATCCACTGAAGATCGCGGCTCGAGACGGATTGCACAGGGGGGCAGCACAATGTGCATTGCTAAACACGATTCCACGGGCGGCCAGCGCATCCAAGTTGGGTGTTTTGGCTTGCGGATGACCTTCCATAAACCCTACCCAGTCATTTAGGTCGTCTACCGCGATAAATAACACATTGAAATGAGAGGCCTCAGTTTGCGCCCCTAGCCACTGAGTTGGCCAACAAACCATAATCCAAATAACGACCACAAGTTGTAGGCAACTAATCGGGCGCATAACCATGTTTTCCTTGCGTTATCAACAATTTGAGTAGTTCGCTCTTAGTTATCTCTTCGCTCATCAGTCTAGCTCAGGAAACGCTCCGTTGCTTTCCCATCGTAACCGCAGTTTTACGATTACTGAATCGAACATTGCGACTTGAAGATTATGTGGTACCTGCGGGCTATGGTGTGAGCGCATGTATCATACTAACTCACCACAATCCGAACATCTTCAAGAACCCTGCGCAGTTTGAACCTCAACGATTCTTAGAACGCACGTACAGCCCTTTTGAGTATCTACCATTTGGCGGGGGCCACCGACACAGTTTGGGAGCTGCATTCGCGATCTTTGAAACTGACGTCATGCTGGGCACATTACTAAAACACTTTGATATTGAGCGGCTCGAAATCCGCCCCATGGCGGCCAAACGACGAAGCGTGACGATGGAGCGTCCGTTTGAAGGCCTGCTCGGCCCAAGCAGCTTTGTCTGGCTAAGCGGGAGGCTGCTTGAAGGCGTACAATTTTTTCTCAGTACGCAGTAGCAAGCGATCCCCAACGAGAGCCGGTGTAGCCATGATCCAATCTCCCAAGCGATTTACGTGGGCAAGCTCGAATTCAGGACCCGCCTTTAACACATAGATGTTTCCCTGCTCGCTGGCACAGAACACTTGTCCATCATAGGCCCACGCAGACGCCGTAAAATCAATACCCGATGCCTCCGAGTCACTTAGGCGTTTTTTGAAACTGACGTCACCAGATGACGCATCCAAACGCGTTACAATGCCGTTGTCATTGATGATATAGATGCCATCTTGGTAGGCGACTGGCGTTGGAATATACGTGCCTACTCGCGGCTGAACCCAAACTACAAATTCACTTGGCTGGTTGTTATCTGCCAAGGTAATATCCCCGTGAGCTCCAGGCCGGATGGCATAGATGGGCTGCCCCTTCCCAGCATTCAATATCAATCGATCCTTGTAAACAAGCGAGCCTGCCGAAGGTGCAGGAGTAATCCCGGACATGCGCCATAATTCTTTCCCCAAAAGATCATAACTTATTGCCAAGCTGGGACCCACTGTAACAATTTCTTGTCTGAGTGGATTCGTCCAAATCAGCGGAGTCGTCCAACCTGACTTGGGCATGCCCGTGGGATGATTGATTGGCGGCTCGCGGTCATTCTGCCACTGAACTTTTCCATCGTCACAACTATAGGCGGTGATAGTTGAATGTTCCTCATTGTCGGCCAGCACTATTACTTTGTCATCAACAACGACAGGCGAACTTCCTGTTCCAAACTCCAGATAGATCCTATAGTTGGCCTGAGGTACTCGCCAGATTTCTACTCCATCCAGGTCGTAGGCTATGAGAGTTAAGTTGGTCGTATATACGAAAATTCGCCTTCCATCGGTTGTAGGCGTTTCCGAGGCGAAACTGTTCTTACGGTGCCTTCCGCCCGGGGGACGACCTGAATGAAACTCCCTCTGCCACAACACCTGACCAGTCTGCAAGTCGAGACAGTGCAACCAATAGTGCAAGAGTACTTCCTCGGGCATCTCAAAATCCCGAGCGTTGACTTTCTCCATAATCTCTGCATCCGTCAAACCCTGCTGACTAAGCTCTGCAATATACGCATTGCTATAGTCGGTCCCTGTTTGCGGAGTCTTCGATTCTCCTTCAGTTTCGACAGACGTTACCAAAACTCTTCCTTGCACAACAATAGGCGACGACCAACCGCGTCCAGCAATATCTGCTACCCAGTCCACATTCTCGTTGGCAGACCAGCGCGTTGGAAGTCCGGCCTCGTCACTGACCGGATTCGAGGAAGGACCTCTAAACTGCCACCATTGTTCCTTATGAGGAGATGCCAGCTGAGCCTGTAGCGTCGAACCACCGGAAACTAACCACCAAACGCACCAAACGCACCACACATGCAATTGACGTTTCAAACCCATTCGATTTGCTCCTACATTCAACTCTGCGGCCAGCATATCGTTTCACTTGCTTGGCCACACGACGAGAAATTGTAAACTCCACACTTCCGAATCCCGATTCTAACACAGGGCCAAGCCGTAACACCTATAGGAGGAAGTAACCTGCAGACTCATTCTTGCAATCTCAGGTGAAAATGAAAATCTAAAATCCCTGCCAAGAGAACGCGTACCTTTTTTTCGCGACCCAGCGTCTTAGCCGGAGTTATGAGGAATCTTGCAATTCAGTATTGCTACAATATGGCTACGTTCTTGACACTACTCGTTACGATTATTTGGGTGGTCATAGGCCCCAGGGCATTGCACCGGAAAACATCATGTCAAATTCACTCGCGAACGTGAACCGTAGACGCCTCCTTTCTTACGCTGCCTTTAGCCCTATGGCCATGGCAACAGCCTCCACGTTAGCCAACTCGCCTCAAGCTGCGATTCCCAGTGCGCGTAGGCCGTACGCCACAATGAAAAAGTCCATCAATCTCTGGGCCTTCCCCTATCCTGACAAGTTTGACTTGCGTACTTGCCTACAACTTGCAAAGGATGCCGGCTTTGATGGTATTGAATTGAATTTTGACTTAGAGAACGATCTGTCACCAGAAAAAACAACTGCTGACTATGTGGCCATACGCCAGATGGCAAACGATATCGGGATCGCCATCAGCGGCATCTGTTCATTCTTATTCTGGCCATACCCTTTGACCAGCAATGATCCTGAAGAGCGAAATCGCGGATTGGAATTGGCGACCAAAATGACTCAGGCAGCTCACGATTTGGAGACCGAAAATCTGCTAGTGGTTCCAGGTGCTGTCCACATGCCCTGGCGGGAAGATCACGATCCAACTCCCAACGATGTATGCGATCGTCGAGCCCGAGATGCCGTTGCTCAGCTGTTACCCAATGCAGAAAAGTTGGGAGTCTACTTGAATATGGAGAACATTTTCTTTAACGGATTTTTGCTATCGCCGTTCGAAATGGTGTCGTTCGTGGACAGTTTTGGTAGCGACCATGTTCGAGTCCATTTTGACACTGGTAATATCATGGAATATCAGTTTCCGGAACATTGGATTCCCATTCTGGGAAATCGCATCAAGAACGTGCATCTCAAAGAATTCACCAAGCGAGGAACGGATCATTCACTGCAGGCATTTCGCCCGCTTCTTGACGGTACAACAAATTGGCCCGCAGTTCTGGAGGCTTTTGACAGAGTTGGTTACGAAGGCTATTTGACGTTCGAGTATTTCCATCCCTATCAGCATTTTCCTGAGGCTTTGGTCTATCAAACCTCCGATTCACTTGATCGCATGCTTGGCCGGAAGTGACCTGAAGTGTGCTCCTGAGCACACACCGCGCGCTACAATACTCAACACACGCAAGGCAAACAGAGAAACGGCTTGGTTGGGAACTGCATATCTCTTTTTAGAAACGGTTGTCCCTATTGCCCTCGATAATTGGCAATGGTTTGGTACTCGCTTTGCAATTCCCCAAACGGTTGGGAATAATGGGGAACCAACGAATACACCACACGCGCGAGGGAACACATGAGTCAGTTGCACGAACCTGCTGAAGAAATCCAACGCTTGTTAACGTTTGTTACTGAGCACAGTGCCTCCGACCTCCATTTAAAAGTTGGCATCCCACCGTTTGTACGGATTGGCGGCCACCTTCGTGCATTGGAAACACCGGCGTTACCGAATTCCAGCTACATTGAAGAAATGATGTTTGGAATTATGCCTCCTCACCGCAGACAGGAATTCATCGATCAGGGCGGGGCGGACTTTGCGTATTTGGCGTCCACCGGTGATCGATTCCGCGTAAATGTCTTTCGCTCCGACGGTGATATGCATGCGGCTCTCCGCCGAATCCAACACGTTATTCCGAGTTTTGACGATCTTCATTTGCCTGACATCTACCGCAAAATTATTTCGGACACACACGACGGACTCGTGATCGTTAGTGGCGTCACGGGCAGTGGTAAAAGCTCCACGCTGGCCGCTATGTTGGAATACATCAATCAGCATCGTGGAATGCACATTGTGACCGTTGAGGACCCTATTGAGTTTCGGTTCACTTCCAAAAAATCGATTATTTCGCAACGTGAAATAGGCATTGACGTCCCAGACTTTGCGCTCGCCTTGCGATATGTAGTACGCCAAGATCCCGATTGCATACTGATCGGAGAATTACGCGACAAAGCGACAATTCTTGCGGCACTTCAAGCAGCTGAAACGGGGCATTTGGTGTTAGCGACGCTGCACTGCTTGGACGCGGAACAGACATTTAGTCGGATACTGGAGTTCTTTCCCCACGACGAACATGAGTTTGTCCGCTCGTCATTGGCGAACAGCTTGAGAGCTGTCATGTGCCAACGATTGCTGCCCGGTGTCAAACCAGGTAGTCGTTACCCAGCTACCGAGGTCCTCCTAAACAACTCTCTTTTGCGAGAGCGCATAGTCAACGAACAAGAAGGAGATATCCCAGCGCTGCTGAATGCCTGTCGAGACGAAGGCATGCGAGACTTTAATCATTCGCTATATGACTTAATGATGAAGGAATTTATTTCCCATCGCGTCGGCATGGAGTACGCGCCTCATCGCGAAGCCTTAGCCTCTCTGCTGAAGGGCATTGATACCTCCTCTGAAGGACTGGTCCACCGAATTTAACGGACATTCTCCAAGCAATCCTACGTTGGGGCAATTCGTGCAATCTTCCAGTGCTGGGTACGACTTCATGCAGGACTCATGAAATTCATCCGCTTTTAAGAAACGTTAAAAACAACGGGGATTACAGTGTCTGATCGCAGTCATTCGCATCACATCATTGACTACATTGAGATCAACGTTCTGGACATGTCGGTAGCTAAGCGGTTTTACGAAGCTGCCTTTCAATGGAAGTTCAATGAATACGGCGATGCCTACGCGGGAATCCAAAAAGGTGATGGCGAGGCCGGCGGACTGCGTCTAGTGGAAACAAATGTTACCGGTGGTCCGCTTGTTATTTTATATTCAATCAACCTTGAAGAGTCGTTGCGCCAGGTAAAGGAAGCAGGTGGAGAGATTTCATTGGATATCATCTCCTTTCCCGGAGGCCGCAGATTCCAATTCCGAGACCCCAGCGGCAATGAGCTGGCCGTTTGGTCGGACAAATAACCTGCTATATTTTTCCATTGCCTAAAGCGATCCCCGCCGGCTAGCGTCTTGCTTAGATGCAGCGATCCATGGAATTACTGGCGAAGTCGAGTGTAGGCCTGTGCGACGCGCCCATAGCCCTAGCCTACTAACAAAAAGCATTACTGTTCCGGTGAAATCGCTACAGGCCAAGCCGAAAAATAGTTCCTTCGTAGCCGACCATGAGAATCTGTCCATCGCTGTCCAATCCAAAGGCTGCGATATGCTCCTCAGCCGAACCTATCTCGCGTAGCGACACGAGCTGACCAGCTTCCTGCCGCAAGGCCCAAATCTTGCGGGATTCGTAGTCGCCAAAGATATAGGCTCCGTAGTATGGTGACGCTTTATTGGCTCGGTAGACAAAACCACCGGTTACCGAAACTCCCATACTCCGAGGATAGGCCAACAAGGGATCTGTGTAGATTTCATTCACGCGCCGATATTCATCTGAAAAATGAGTGAACCCTTCGTACACGTTCCAACCATGATTTTCTCCGGGTTTTACCAGACAAACTTCTTCAAACTCATTCTGACCAACGTCCCCCAACCAAAGGTCTCCAGTTAGCGAGTCGAAACTAAACCGCCAAGGCTCTCGAAAGCCAATGGCCCACGTCTCTCGTTTAATCAATGGGTCCTTGTTGGACAAGAATGGATTGTCTGGTGGAATTCCGTATGGCAAGTCCTTTTCTCGTCGGTTCACATCGATCCGCAACATCGAGCCATGAAAAACTCGAGGGTTCTGACTGAATCCCGGAGGATCCTTTTGAGGCCCGCCATCGCCAAACGCTATATAAAGCAATCCGTCTGGTCCAAAAGCAAGACAGCCCCCGTTGTGATTGAATGCTGGCTGGTGCTGCTCCAAAAGCTCTCTTGATGGCTTACCGCTGTCTACTAACAGATTCTCTGCCGCCAGTCGTTCATTGACTGTCGTGAAAACTTCACCACCGGATCGTTTAACTTCATATTTGACAAAATATCTTCGGTTGTTGACATAATCCGGGTGAAAAGCAAGGCACATGAGCCCCTGGTTTGGGCTGAACGTGATCTCATCCGACAGATCCAGAAACACCGACTTTTCGGGCGGCTGCTGATTGAGATCCAGTCGTATGGCGCAACCCGCTTGGTGCTCGAGAACAATCAACTGACCGGGATGCCCAGGAAGTCCGCCCACCCACACTGGGTTTTCAAATTTCTGATCTATGGAATGAATCGCCTGCAACGATATTTTTTTAGCAGCTCTTGTAACATCCACTCTTTTTCCTTGCCCTTGCCACGCAGACTGGTTCGCGCGATGCAAGGTTCCCAAATAGGCCACGAGATCGGAGAACTCAGACAAAGAAAGTGTGGCCACCAAATTTGTCGGCATCATGGAAATCATGGAGGACTTAATATCTTCAATTTCCTCACGCTTAATGCTCTTGAGTTTCCCATCTGCCATCAATAACCGCATTTCAAAACGCGTCGATAGGCGGACACGCCCAGTAAGAATATCTCCACTGCGAGTTAGTATGGTGACGGTCTCGTATCCGGGTTGGATAAAAAGATTGGGATCAAGAATGTGTTTTATGAGCTCTGCTGGCGGATACTTGTCAGCGATACCTGCCAAATTCGGACCGCTTTTTTCGATACCATCCACTACATGGCAATTGTTGCAGGCCACCTGACGATTGTTTTCAAAGATTTGGTTTCCGCGCTGGACGTCTCCCGGGTTTTGCAATGCGAACTGAGTATATTTCTCCACTTGTTCGGTATCACTACCTGGCGTCTGAACAAGGTCTTGAGCTTGAGCAACCGCCCAGCAGAGGCACCCTGCCATCCCAGCTATTGAAAGAACTCGCATGATCATTGATAACAACCCTAATTTGCTTTGAGTACCAAAACTTGCTTCATGACACATCTTGGGAGGGACACAACGCATATGGTTTTGAGCTCAAAATTGCCCACAAAAAACATCGTTATGTCTAAATCGCAAGTTAGCCTTTGATGTGAGGACTTGAGGTCCTTATGGTGCCACACGCATGAACTCGAAGCGCTGGGCACGAGTTCCATCTTTCAGACTAATCTCGGCAGTAATGCCTTCACCGGTTTTTGCGTATCGAATTCTTTGTGGGTAGTCATGTTGCCCATTTCGAAATTCGACATATTCGTCTCCCATTTCATGGAGTCGAAATTCAACTCCCACCCTCCCAGCCGGGGACGCTATGTAATAAAGAGCATCCTCCCGTTGATGGATTCTCAAGTATTCGAAAAAACTTGTTCTTTTTGCGTCGAATGTATGTGATAGCCCCAGCAGCATCGTTCCCTGCACCGGTCTCCAATGCTCTTGCGTTGTTTGACCATCTTTTTCAAAGACCCAAGTACCTGTCAGCCAAGACAAACGTTGCAAAGAGCTGGCCTCACCTGAAGAAGTTTCTGAGGGCTCCTTTCCACCGATTTCCATGTGCAGCATGCAGCACAACAATGCTGCGATGCACAACACTCCCCACATTGGTTGAAAAGAGAATGGTGCCAAGACGTATTGTTTTTGCAATTTAACACAGTTCACTGTGGAGGTCCTATTGAAAGATATCCGTACAACTGTGCATAGAGCATCACAGCTACCGGTAAAGCAGGCAGGAGAATTTCATATTGCTACCGTGCCAACACGGTCAAGCTATTTTCCTTCTGCTGCCAACTGCTTCATCAACTGAATATTGCCTTTGATTGTCTGTACCTGTGCCGGTTCTCGTCGCCGTTTTATCGCTTCAAGGTATACGGCCATATCGCTATCGTACATAGAAACTGGTTCTGGCATCTGTCCCGCATCCGAGGTTCGCTCCATCCACTGCGCAAGTTCCCTTCGCATGCTGGCGAGCACATCTGAGTAATCGGGATCTGCCGCAACATTGTGCACTTCAAATGGATCTATATGCAAATTGTAAAGCTCTTCTGGTGGACGCGTTTCCTGGAAGAGCAATTCTTGGATGACATCAAGTTTGCCTTGCGAATGCCAATTGCGAAGGGCAATCAAGATTTGCTTCGAATCTTTGTATGCACAGGGCTGCAAATACGGTCGCTGTGGTAGAAAGTTCCTAATGTATTTGAACTTAGATGTCCTGGTCGAGCGAATACAGTCCACTGTTTCGTCGCAACGATCACGAGCCGAAAATACAGACTGACGCGGAACATAATCCGACGCCAGAATATCTCGTGCCTGCATCCATTCGGGAACGCCAACTCCAGCAGCCGCCAGTGTCAAGGCTGCGATATCAATGTGCTCAACCAAGTCACTCCGAATCATTCCAGCGGGGATTTCTGGCCCGCGAACAACGAGTGGGATATGGATCCCCTCGTCATATAAAAACTGTTTTCCCCTTGCATGACTGATTCCATGATCTGTCATGAATAAGACCAGCGTATTATTTAGGACTCCTTCACGCTCTAGGCGTGCAACGACTTCCCCAACCGCCACATCGGTTAAGCGGACCGCATCCAAGTAAGCAGCCCAGTCCTGGATGATATCTGGGTGTGGGGGATAGTAAGGAGGAAGATGCACTGCTTCATGGCTAGTACTACTTCCCAAAACATTGCTTGCCGAGTCTGCGACTTTTCTCCATCCATCTGGGCCATCGCCTCTCAGCTTTCCGCCCTGCGTCATGATCTGAGCAAAAAATGGTTGCCCTGAAGTTCGTTTTGACCAATCATTGCCATCGTATACGGATAAATCCCATTCGAAGTTATAATCCGACTTGCCCAATCGATTGCCGGTGATAGGCCATCCACTCAAGGTAGTATAATAACCCACTTCTTGCAGCAGCTCTGGAACCAACTGGACTCTTTCAGGCAAGTGCAATTTCTCTAGCCCGCGCCCGCTTCGATGATGCTGCGCTCCAATACTCGTTTGATACATGCCAGTGATAAAGGCAGAGCGACAAGTAGAACAAACAGGAGCTGTGACATATGCATTCGTGAATTTAACCCCCTTTGCGGCCAGCCTATCCACGTTTGGAGTAGTGATAGAAGTTTCACCATAGCAGGAAAAATTTGCCGACATATCGTCAGCAATAATCCACACAATATTTGGACGTTGTGCCAAGCTGCCATTCGTTAGAAATAGGCTTGATAGAACTGCAATCATCAACCGCATCTTGTCTCCTTCTAGAAGGCTGCATTTGAATAGTTGAATGAATTCATGATGCTGTGATTTCAATCAATGAAGCATCAGTAACAATGAGGATTACTCTATTCGCATTTTCAGACTTAGCTGATCAAACCTGCAGCAGCTTAACCCCACCCTACAGGCATTGTAATTGATGAATACTTGGGTCCTTTGGAATAGTCCTCGGATTGCAGTGAGTTTAAGCTTGCTCACGGGCATAGCCGGATGGTTCATTCCAGCCATCTATGATTGGAGCGGCTCAGACCAAAGCCGACCCTCACCAGTACTCTGGCAGGGACCGCTAGCACTTGCCTGTTTAGTAGTGTTAACATGCTTCGCATTGCCATGGCTTCCGCTAACCTCCTGGACCAATCCTGATAATCAACATGCGCGCGGTCGTTTTGGTTTGGGCAATATGCTAGTTGTTACCAGTGGCGTGGCCTTGCTGCTGGGTATTGGCGCCCGCTTGCCAACTGCATCGATGATTTTAGCACTTGTTTTTACTACGGGCTTAGTTGGACGAAGTTGGTGGGTCGCCCCGCAATTGCGCGTACCAATCGCTGCTCTGTTGGGAATCTTGTATCTCCCCTTTGCGTGGATCCTTGGATATGGCGAGCTTTCCAATATGATGCCCGAAGTCCTTTTGCTGAGCCTGTATCTACCGGGTCTGTTTCCAGCTGCAGTTGCCAATTACATAGTTCCAAACGATATCTATCCGCGGCACTTACTGGCAGCCTTCCTTGTCTGCGCGGAAATTCTATTCGGACTCTGGTTAATTCATGGTGGCAGCCGGCGAACACTAGCTTATTTCGCGTTTTTGTCGATTGCCTGCTGGCTGAGTGCATTAGTTCTCTATGCCCTAGTGCGAGCGTAATGTGCCTGAGTGCTTGTAGATACTCGCGCCCTGAAGACTTCCAACTGGAGCATTGACACGCCACTTTTGAGGCATTATGCTTCCCCAAATCAAGCAGATTCGAAGCCTATCTCGAACCCCAAACACATTTCTAATTGGTTGCTCGCTTATATCTCGGGAGTCATCGTAAATGGGAAGCATTTTTTTATTAGGTCGACGCGGTGGTTTCGGCGAGATCATCAGTTGGTTCATTCGTGTGGTTATCTATGACATTTGCATAACTGGCATTTCGGATATTCTAGGTGTGCCGCGCATTGTTGCCTTGTTCATATTCTTGGGCATCTTGGCAGTAATTGCATTTGGCGGTTATTTTATGAAACAACGGATTGCACCGGGCGTCGATGACTGACCGCATTCACGCTAGTCTTGTTCAAAATCAGAAACAAAGTCGACAGGCTTTTGTTGAATCTATCCTAACGTCTCTTGTACCAAATTTGACTGCCTTGACCCGATGGGAATGATGTGGAGTATTGCATCAAGCATGACCCCGTGTTTTCGGTATTAGAATTCACGCTGCAGGAGTCCGAGGTCGTATTAGCGCAGCCCAATAGCATGCTGTCGATGACGGGCGGCATTCGTTTGACTGCCGCCATTGGACGACGTGGCGGCGTGTGGAGCGGCGTTAAGGGCATGCTGGGAGGAGAGAATTTTTTTACCGCCGAATTCTCAGCAATCAAGCCCAACCAAACGTTGGTATTGGCCCCCAATTCCCTTGGAGATATCCTTCCCCTTCACCTAAATGACCAAGAGGGCTTCTACCTCACTCGTGGCGCTTATTTAGCGAATTTCGGAAATTGCGAACTCCGAATCAAATATGGCGGCGTCAAAGGCATTATGAGCAAGAAAGGCCTATTCCTGTTGCATGCATCAGGTCAAGGTACTGTATTTTGTCAGTGTTATGGTGCGATCATGTCATACCATCTTGAGGAAGGAGAGAAAGTCTTCATTGACAATCGTTATGTGGTAGCGTTCTCACATGCGGTTAAGTACGAACTAGTGAAAGCAACCACAAGCGTTAAAGACTCCGTCTTCTCGGGCGAAGGCCTGGTAAACCGCTATACGGGCCCAGGTAAAGTCTACTATCAAACGCGTGGCAAGCCGAGCGCCGGACTGCTAACGGCCCTTGCTGACGCAGCTTTCTGACCGGATCGTAACTGCCCAAAATAGCAACGCCAATGCTCCGGGTTGTTGGATTAGTCTGAAATCACAATTCAATGGTGAGCCGAAGACCACATGCCGCCGTAAAGTCTCGGTACTGGGATCGACCCGGCTGCTGACGCGTCGCAACTCACTAAATCAACGAGCCGTCTTCTACTGGGGCGCTGAGAGGGTCCTTATGCCAATTGATCGTAGGCCAATGGCAACCAATGGCAAACCAATACCCAAATTACAGGAACTTGTCGACGACCTTGCTACTACCAATCGGATCGGTTTCTTGTGGCTGGTTCTACAAGTCGTTTGCATGGCGGTTGTAGGTTACATGATCGACTGGCCAGCCGTGCTGCTGGCACCTCTAACCTCTTCCGTCGCCATTGGCTTGGTAGTCGGACAACCAATCATATCCATTCTTCGACTTTGGACTCAGAACAAGAAGGAAATTGGGGCTCTGAAAGAGACGACACGCTTCGGACAATACGACAAACATCGACTGCTGAGCATTTTCCAAGAAACGGTTCGGCGTCTTGGCATCCCGAAACCTCATCCACGAGTCTTTATTACTCCCGATAAAACTCTCAATGCAAGTTCTGTCCGACTGGGCCTGTTGGGACTTGTGCGCTCATTAAATGGAATTTACTTGAACCGCCAAGTACTGCACCGATTGACTCCCGATGAGTTACAGGATTTGATGGGGCATGAACTAGGACATTACAGCAAATATTATTTGCTCAACTCGCGATTAATGATACTGTCCTTAACTTTAGGTGCCATGCTGGGCCTGCTGATTGGACAATGGACCGGTATGAGCTCTTTTCTAAGCTTGATTCTTTCTGCGGCATGTGCCAGTTTGCTAGGCAAGATCGACGGCAGCCTGTGGGTGAGCGTCGGACCCAAAATCGAATATTTGTGCGACAGCTACGGATCACAGGCCTCTAGTGTGCTGACTTCCATTAATGGTCTGCTGAAGATTGGACTAGAAGCTGAAATGCAGCAACAAATACAGAAACATGCCATTCTTGAAGCACGCCGTGGAGAATTGAGTTCCCAATCCGTATTGCAAGCGGTGCAGCAAGCAATTCCATTCGGTTCAGTTTCTCGTGAAGAACTTTTGAAGTCTGTGGAACGCGAAATCGCCAAGCGTGCCGATCGTTCCAAGAATGTTTCTTTGACAGGTTTTTTAGATTATGCCTGGAATAGTGGTACCCACGCTGCGCTCGACGAAGAGTTGGAAGCAGAGTTACAAAAACTGGAAATTCTCGAAACTCTTCCGCGCTTAGCCTGGGAGGAGTTACTGCCCTCGGGTACTGATTCTTTGTTTGATGAATACACCGTAGGAAATCTCATTGAGCTGATAATGGCCCAACCGAATGCACCACTATTTCGGCTTCTCACAGAAATCGGATTACAATACGACTACCATCCTCCGTTTCGTGACCGCATTTTGTTTTTGTGGTACAACCGACGAGATATAGAGTTTACGCGAACCGGCTGGTAAAACTTGGCCGTCGAATCAACACCGAACTTGAAATTAAAAATATGGAAGTGATCTTGGCGGCCCCACGCGGATTTTGTGCCGGGGTCAATATGGCAGTGACTAGCCTGCAACTGGCCTTGGACCATTTCGGACCACCCATTTATGTGTACCACGAGATTGTCCATAATCAATTCGTAGTTCACTCTTTCGAGCGCCAGGGAGTGATTTTCGTCGATCACCTAAGCGAAATTCCTGAGGGTTCTACGGTGCTGTTTTCCGCGCATGGCGTCGCCCCGGAAGTGCGCCGAGTAGCGCAAGAGCGTCGGCTGTTTGCAATCGACGCCACCTGCCCATTAGTTACCAAGGTCCATTTGGAAGCGATCAAATACGCAAAAGGAGGTTATACGATTCTGCTGATTGGCCACGATGGCCATGATGAGGTCATTGGGACAATGGGAGAAGCGCCGGAAGCGATCCTGCTTGTCGAAGACGAAAGCTCTGTCGACCAGCTTGAGTTCGAACCACAGACAAAGTTAGCCTACCTAACGCAGACGACCCTGAGTGTCGATGATGCCGGACGAATTATTCGGCGACTGCGTGAAAGGTTCCCCTGGATCGAAAATCCTCCCAAGGAGGATATTTGCTATGCCACTCAGAACCGCCAGGAGGCAGTACGTCTGATAAGTCCACGCGTCGATGTAGTCCTCGTAGTAGGCAGCCAGAACAGCAGCAATAGTCTACGCCTGCGTGAACTGGCTATCGAACAAGGACAACGGGCCTACTTAATAGATGGCACTCAAGATTTGCGTCGTGAATGGTTTACAGATGTACAACGAGTGATGGTAACCGCGGGTGCCAGCGCACCGGAATCGGTCGTCCAAGAGACCGTTCAATGGCTAGTCGATAGTTTTTCCGCCAACGTATCTATTGAAACTATTCGCGAGGAAGAAGTTCACTTTCCACTCCCCAAGGCGTTAAGGCAATTGCCTCAGGTACGGTAACTTCTCGCTCGATAGCTCGAATATTCGAAAGTCAGACGCAGGAACAAATGGACGGCATCTTCGAGGTTCGGGAAGTCACCAAGACCTACGTAATGGGGGAAGTTTCGGTACATGCTTTGAGAGGTGTTAGTCTGAATATTACCGAGGGCCAGTTTACTGTGTTACTTGGTCCCAGCGGCAGTGGAAAATCCACTCTATTGAATATCTTGGGAGGACTTGACACGCCTACAACGGGCAGCGTCATGTTTCGAAAGACCGAACTCACAGCAGCCTCGGAACGCGTCCTTACCAATTATCGCCGAGAATCTGTTGGTTTCGTTTTCCAGTTCTACAACCTAATTCCCAGCCTAACGGCTCGCGAAAATGTGAGTTTGGTTACCGAAATATCTCCACGGGCACTGAATCCCATGGAGGCGCTGGATTTGGTTGGCATGGCAGATCGCGGCGAACATTTCCCTTCTCAACTCTCAGGCGGCCAGCAACAACGGGTAGCCATTGCCCGCGCAATCGCCAAATGCCCTGATGTACTTCTATGTGACGAACCAACGGGCGCATTGGATGCGGCGACTGGTATTACTGTTCTCAGTGCCATTGATCGAATCCATCGCGAGTTAAATACAACCACGGTCATCATCACTCATAATGTTGCGATCGGCGATATCGCCGATCGAGTTGTCACAATGAGCGACGGGCAAATTGCCAGCGATCATGGAGTGCTTAAAAAGAGAGCTCTAAATGAAATTCATTGGTAGAAATCCGTTGCTTGCAATCTCCTTGCATACATGAAAACGCTTCACGTTAAGTTCTGGCGCGAGCTATTTGAAATAAAGAGCCAGGCTGCTGCAATTGCCGCCGTAGTTGCTGCTGGGGTGGCGGTTTTTGTCATGTCGCTCAGTACTTTGGAATTTCTGCGGTCCACTCGCGACACCTACTATGATCGGTACCGATTCGCAGATGTATTTGCTACCGTCAGGCGTGCGCCTAATTCTATAGTAGCCCGTCTGGAGAAGATGGAAGGTGTAGCCAACGTGGATACACGAGTCGTGGCCGATGTGACCCTGGACGTTCCTGGACTGCTTGAACCAGCAACGGGTCGTCTAATCTCTTGGAATTCCAAAAAGCAATCATCCCTTAACACCGTCTATCTGAGGTCGGGACGATTTCCGGAAGCAGATGCAGCCGACGAAGTAGTCGTGAGTGAGGCCTTTTTCGAGGCAAATCTACTGCGACTAGGGGATACGTTGTCGGCCATCCTAAATGGTCGCCTGCAAAAGTATCGGATTGTGGGAGTGGGACTTTCACCCGAATACGTATTTCAAATCCGCCCCGGCGATATCATGCCCGACCCCAAACGATTTTCGGTCTTATGGGCAAGCGCAAACCATCTGGAAGCAGCCTTTGATATGCAGGGTGCCTTCAATGATGTTAGTCTACGGACTCTGCACGCAGCCCAATTGGATGAAATCTTGGATGGCGTCGATCGACTATTGAACCAGTTCGGTTGCTCTGGTGCCTACGCAAGAAAAGATCAGCTATCAGCTTCGTTTCTTAATGAAGAACTGAAACAATTGGAAGGCATGGCCGTCGTGGCTCCAGCCATCTTTCTGGGTGTCGCTGCGTTTCTGCTGAATGTAGTACTTATTCGGAGAATTGGTACGCAACGCGAAATAATCGCCACACTAAAAGCCTTCGGTTTTGATTCTTGGACAATTTCCTGGCACTATGCCTTTACTGCCATCCTGATCGCCTTGGTTGGCACTTTACTGGGCATTGTGGTGGGTCTATTGCTGGCCAAACAACTGGCGAACCTCTACGCCGAATTTTATCGGTTTCCACAGTTTACAATGCGGATACATTGGCAATCTATTGGTTTGGCATTTGCAACCAGCCTAGCCGCATCTCTTTTGGGTTCCATGCGGGCAGTATATTCGCTACTTCGCATGATGCCAGCCGAGGCAATGCGTCCAGCTGCTCCTAGCAGGTATCGTCGTTCGGTCGTCGAACGATTGGGTTTAACTTGGCTGATGCCGCTTTCGGTTCGCATGATTCTACGTCAAGTCGAACGCCGACCGTTGAGTTCCCTTTTCTCAGTACTTGGAATTGCAGCAGCGGCAGCAATTCTATTGATGGGTAATTTTTCTCCAGATGCAATCGATTACCTCATCAACTTCCAGTTTCGTACGGCACAGCGGCACGATATCCAGGTCACCTTTAAAGAAGATGTCTCCAGAGAAGCGATCTTTGACTTGCAGCATTTGCCGGGAGTGCAAGCAGTTGAGGCTCTGCGCATTGTGCCGGTTAAGCTCAAAAACAAACAACATGAACGTCGCACGGCGATTATGGGTTTGGGGGATAGAAGGGACCTATTTCGCTTACTAGACGCCAATGAACGCCCAATACGACTACCCCCAAGTGGACTCGTGTTATCGGACTCCTTGGCCAATTTGCTGGATGTTTCGGTAGGGCAATTCATTTCAGTTGAAGTTATGCAAGGCCAGCGGCCAGTGCTACAACTTCCCGTAGTAGGAGTATCTCGCGAGTATGTTGGCCTCAACGCATATTGCGATGAAGATTACTTGCATCATCAATTGCACGAGAGCCGTATCATCAACGGCGGATTCCTGTCGGTAGACTCGCTGGCTCTTGAGCAATTGTATGATCATCTTAAGCGCATGCCGCGAATCGCGTCCGTGTTGGTCAAGCAAGCTACGATAGACCAGTTCATACAAACGATAGGTGAGAACTTGTTTAAGTTTCAGGTGATCAATATCATTTTTGCTTCGATTATCGCGGTAGGAGTTGTCTACAATACGGCTCGTGTCGCCTTAGATGAACGTTGTCGAGAGCTCTCTACGCTGCGCGTTATTGGCTTTTCTCGTTGGGAAGTATCAACACTTTTACTGGGAGAATTGGCTTTATTGACCTTCATAGCCATTCCAGTTGGACTGGGCATCGGATTTACCTTCTGTTATGCGATGGTGCAAGGTTTCGAATCCTTGCAGTTTCGCATTCCCCTCGCGATTCGACCTGCCTCATTTGCATTGGTGACTGTTATTACGTTATTGGCGGCAGCCGCCAGCAGTGTAGTAGTTTGGATACGTTTACAGCAAATTAAGATTGTTGAAGTACTGAAAAGTCGTGAATAGAAATCGACAGCCGGAAAACCAGCTGAAAGATACTCGCTCGGGAGGTTCAATCGCACTCGTCAGGACGACTCAAAGGGTGGATAGACATATGTTAAAAATGATTGGTCGGCTTATCATCTGGAGTCTGTTAGTTATCGGTTTGGCGAGTGCTGTTTATTTGGCTCTTCGTCCTCAACCTGTGCTGATCGATACCGCGATCGTAAACAACGGACGGCTTACCGTTTCCGTCAACGAAGATGGTGTCACACGTATCAAAGAACGCTACATCGTTTCTACACCCTTGACTGGCCAGCTGGGACGCGTGCAATTGGAAGTAGGAGACGTTGTAACGGCCAACGTAACCACATTAGCCACCCTACAGGCAACTGATCCTAGTTTGCTTGACCCTCGGGCCGTGGCGCAAGCCGAAGCTAGAGTGCATGCAGCAGAAAGACGATTGGACGCGACCGAATCTGAACTTGAGAGCAGCCGCACGGCATTGGAGTACGCCGAAAGGGAATTGGCTAGACTTAGGTCCCTCGTGACGAGTCAGGCTATTTCCGCGTCCGAATTAGAGCAACATGAATTGGAAGTCCGATTACGCACGGAAACGCTTCATACGGCCAATATTCGAGTTGACATCGCCAACTACGAGTTGGAGTTGGAACGATCGGCTCTCTTACTGACCAGCCCTCCTCAGAATTCTCCAGGCGAAAATACTTCCATGGAGTTAGAAATCAAGGCACCGATCGACGGGCGAGTTCTGCGTGTCTACCGGGAAAGCGCGGCCGTCCTAAATGCCGGTGAATCCATTCTGGAAATTGGTGATCCCACCGACCTCGAGGCCGTGATCGATGTTCTGTCAAATGACGCCGTGCGCATTGCACCGGGCGCAGAGGTATGGTTTGACCACTGGGGAGGCAGTGAACGACTGCAAGGTGAGGTCCGTGTAGTCGAACCATCCGGTTTTACCAAATTCTCCGCACTCGGGGTCGAGGAACAACGTGTGAATGTAATTGTCGATTTTCGGGGCTCGAAGGAAGCCCGCGAGCAGCTAGGAGATGGCTTTCGAGTCGAAGCACGCATCGTAGTATCTGACTCTCCGGATACGCTTAAGCTACCCACTAGTGCGTTATTCCGCGTTGAATCCATGTGGCACGTGTTTGTTGTACGTGATCAGAAAGCAGTGCTTATTCCCGTGGAGGTCGGCAGTAGCAATGACCTAGAAGCAGAGGTCCTTTCCGGCATTGAGCCGGACGCCGAAGTCATTATTCATCCTAGCGATATGATACGAGATGGGTCCTGGGTCTCGCGCCGTTAGGATGAATGCGATTGTTGGTTGACAGCAGTAGTGTGTCTGCCCAATCTCCGCGAAGAACAATAGACTGAGTGTCACCTATGTCTCCGAACATGTGTTACCCATATGTCCGGCCTTTTCAAGGATAAGTTCCCTCCCAGACAACGCTTATCTTCAGACCTTGCGCCCTGGGGGATCCTACCCGGTCTGTAGTGAATTCTTAAATTGGATTAGATTGTCAGCATCATGAACAAAAGTTCTTAGGACAAAGTAAGTACGGTCGGCCCCAAGTCAAACACACCAGAGTGAATTAGGCATCGGATCCATGTCACACGCAAGTGATTTCGTGTTACCTAAGTACCCAGCAAGCTGGCAACATCGGCATCTACTGGGCTTAGAGAATCTTTCCGCTGGTGAGATTACGACACTGCTGGATATAGCTGAAGGGTTTTCCAATTACTTTCGGGGAGGTGGCTCCAAGCTGCCCCTTCTAACTGGTTTCACGGTCGCGAACCTGTTCTTTGAGAACAGTACTCGAACTCGAAATAGCTTTTCACTGGCTGCCAAACGGTTGGGAGCGGATACGATTGAATTTTCGTCATCGGGATCTTCGGTCGCCAAGGGTGAGACATTTATCGACACTGCCAAAACAATTGAATCCATGGGAGCTGACGCGGTTGTAGTTCGCCATGCGACTCCCGGTACTGCTCAATTGTTGGCCAGGCATCTAGACTGCAGCGTATTGAATGCAGGGGATGGACCGCATGAACATCCAACGCAGGGCTTACTAGACATTCTCACAATACGCCAGCATCGCGGATCACTCAAGGGACTCACCGTAGCCCTGGTAGGGGATATTGCCCACTCCCGGACTGCTCGCTCGAATATCTGGGGACTCAAGAAACTCGGGGCACACGTTATCGTATGTGGTCCTGCCACTCTAGTATCGAAACAGTGGGAATCTCTTGGTGTCGAAGTGGCGTATCACCTGGACGATATATTGCCGAGGTGTGACGTGCTCAACCTTTTGCGAATTCAATTTGAAAGACAAGCGACTCGCCCGTTTCCGTCTGTGCGCGAATACGCGTTGTTGTACGCCATGAACAGCCAACGCATGCGACGTAGCAAACCGGACATTTTGATCATGGCACCCGGCCCCATTAATCGCGGTGTCGAGATTACTCCTGAAGTTGCCGATGGACCACATTCGGTGATTCTCCAACAGGTAAGCAACGGGATTGCCGTCCGTATGGCCGCTCTTTGGTTACTCCTTGGACAGTGTACAGACAGCGCGAGTACCCAATTCTGATATGCTCAATCATGTTCATGTCTAGATAACTGCAACTTCGAACTCCACTACAAAATACTTATGAATCGCGTACCTGATACTACATGGCTGATTGAAAATGGCCGTATTGTTGATCCTGCTCAGAGCCTAGATCGCAAGGGGCGTTTGCTAATTCGCGATGGACTGGTCGCCGCTATCGATCCAAGCGATGGCGACTTACCAAACAACTGTCATCGAGTCGACGCTGATGGATGGATTGTGGCACCTGGTTTAGTTGACCTGGCCACGGAGCTGGGTGAGCCAGGCCACGAAGAAGACGAAACGATCGAAACCGGTACTCAGGCTGCGTTGGCCGGGGGTTATACTTCCTTGGCATGCTCAGCCAATACCGACCCGCCCATAGATACCGCCGCCGCGGTTGAATTCGTGCGTCAGAAAGCGGCTCGAGCAGATCGCTGCCGCGTCTATGTTATTGGTTGTGTCAGCAAGGGACGAGAGGGAGAAGAGCTGGCAGAAATTGGCTCACTAGTTGAAGCTGGGGCTATTGCGCTCAGCGATTCCCCTCGGCCGCTTAATAATACTGCGTTATTGCGGCGCGCTCTTGAGTATTGCTTGATGTTCGACAAGCCCATTCTAGATCGCCCCGAAGTCCCGAGCCTCACTCGAGGTGGAGTTATGCATGAAGGTCTAACGCAATTGAGCGTGGCCTTGGCACCCATGCCCGCTGAGGCTGAAGACTTGGCTACTTCGCGCGACCTTCGGTTATTGGAAACTACCGGTGGTCGGCTACACCTCAGCTGCATTTCCACTCGCGGTAGTACGGAATTAGTGCATCGCAGTAAGAACCGAGGAACGCAAGTGACTGTAGGTGTGCGAATTGGAAATTTATGCTTCGATGACGAGCGACTGAGGTCATTTGATTCAAACTACAAGGTCAACCCTCCGCTCCGCAGCCAGGACCATATTGACGCCCTAATTGAAGGTCTCAACGATCAGACTATCGATGTCATAACGGCAGGACACCAACCGCGCGCCCTTGAAAAGAAAATGCAGGAACTAGATGCTGCCCCCTTCGGGATGAGCACTTTGGATACTGCTTTGTCCCAGGTGATTACTTATCTAATCGAACCAAACAAGCTATCGTGGTCACGGGCTATCGAATGCCTGTCCTATATGCCTGCCAAAGTGTTGGGGATTCCAGCTGGCACTTTGACACCCGGAAGCGCGGCAGACGTGATCATTATAGATCCTCGAGCGAAGTGGACCGTCGAACCGTCTGAATTACACTCTTGCAGCCATAATTCACCGCTCAAGGGAGAGGTGCTCAGCGGGCGCGTTCAAATGGTATGGGTCGGTGGGCATCGAAAGTTCTGGAGGCAGTAAGGCAGGCCGACAAACTGCCGACTTGAACGGTTCTTTGTAGCGCACCTACTGATCGTACCGCTCACACGGATCGACAGGTGGGCTTAGCTATATTTATTGATCAGCGCTGCCGTCTGTTGCACTCCGTGAATGGGATCAGCTCCAAGATACTCGATGGCAATGCAACCATGAAATGGCGATTGTTTAACAATGGCCACCATGCGTTTGAAGTCAATTTTGGTCTCATTTCCGTCGCTATCAAATTCCCACGACTTGGTGCAAACGGATTTGGTGACTGGCAACAAACGTCGCATTCCTTCGTAGATATCGCCTTCGAAATTTCCGAAATCGGCGATCAAACCTACACGTTCTTGGCCCACGCGATTGACTAATTCAACCAACCAATCTGGATCACTAGAGCAATTCGTAATATTCTCTAACAGAATCGAAACCGGTGAATCCTTCAGTGCATCACACAATGCGCCAATACCCTTTGTCGCATGTTCCAATTGACGTGACTTGTCACCCTCACTCGCTGCGCGGACGCGCATGAATTCACAGCCCAGATGCGTGGCTACTTTGGCCCATTGCAAGTGAGCCTCAAGTGCCGACTGCCGATCGGTTGCCGATGCAGCATCAAGTGGCTCGGAGCCGCACAATAAGACCCGATGCTTGATTCCCAGTTTTTCCGATCTTGCCCGGATGGCCTCGCCCTTGGCAGGTTCTTGAAACAACTCACCACAAAAATCAACCGCGAATTCTACATTGGTGAATCCAAACTGATCCTTCACGAATGCTGGATATCCGGCGGTATCCAGTTGGCCATTGTCGATTAGTTTCTTAACCGAGAACTGATGAATGCTCAGTTCGAATCTATCGCTTGGTGCGCCCGCCAGCGATCCCGAAAGTTGAGTGGCCACTGAAAGACCAGCCACAGATTTCAGACTATTGCACAAAAAATCGCGTCTAGATCGATCCAGAAATTGAGCAGACATAAAGCAGCTTCCTTGGGTATGGAGCAAATATAAAAACGCCATTGGGGCTGAATATTCGGTCTCGAAATATGAGGCTCCGCTGAAACTCTTGCCAGTCGCATGGACTCCTGTCTTCAAATGGAGAGGGTTCTATTCGTTATTTACGCACCATATTTCCCCATCCTGCCAGCATTGCTAAGAGCCAATAGCATGAGATATTGAGCTTCGAACTGGCCAAGGCCACCCGTAATCGCCGTAGTCTCACCAAACGCAGTGTGTGGATCTGGACGGCAGCAATCAGAAACTAGCAGCGTCGGCACAGGATGCCAACTATGGCTCTTTAAATAGGCGGGTGTGGAATGGTCACCGGTAACAATCAACACCTCTGGCTTGAGAGCCGTAATTGCCGGAATACATGCATCAAGCTCCTCAGTTCTACGAACTTTTTCTTCAAAGTTTCCATCCTCGCCAGTCGAGTCGGTGTACTTGAAGTGAATGAAGAAAAAGTCGTAATCATTCCAGGCGTTTTTGAGAACGTCCATCTGCTCGGTTAAGGTGCTGGCAGCACCAATCACATCCATGCCCACGAGACTGGCCAAGCCCTTGTACATTGGATAAACCGCGATAGCTGCAGCTCGCAGTCCGTAAACATCGTCATAACTGGGTAGATCTGGGCGAGCCGCAAAGCCTCGCATGGTGTGGAAATTCGCTTTCTTCTCGCTCTTGAGTATCTCTCGAGCTTGGCGCAAAAACTCCTTTGCAACATCCGCAGTCTTCTGGCTAACCTCATCTTCAGCGACAGGATCCAGCGGTGGTACACCTGTGGCTTGAGGGTCAGTATCTCGTACCCTGCCTCCTAGACCAGCACCGCGAAATACGACTACAAAGCGGTGCTCCTTGACTGGTTCAACAAAGATTTCTATGCCTGGGATAGAGATCTGTCGCAAAGAAATTGCCAACGGTGCACTTTCTTCACTGGAAATCCGTCCAGCACGACGATCGGAAATGTTGCCGGCCGAATCCAGCGTACAGAAATTGCATCGAATGGCTACGTCACCGGGTTGCATCGCAAAACCAATGCCCGTAGCCTCGAGGGCACCGCGACCAATTTGATATTTTAGTGGATCGTAACCAAATAAGCCCAGATGCCCAGGTCCGCTGCCAGGAGCAATACCTGGTTTGACTGGGATACTCAGTCCCTGTACGCCGCGGGTAGCCAACGCATCAAGGTTGGGAGTGAGGGCCGTTTCTAACTCGGTCTTGCCGCCTGGAGCCAAAGGCAGTCCACCCAAACCATCGCCAACCAACATGACGATCTTGGACTTGTTTTTGACTTTTAGGTCACGCGTTAGGGAATGCATATCCATGGCACGACAAACTCACAGAATTTATTTAGAAGCGCTGAAAAGGCCCTCGATTATGGCCACTTCGAGACTCTTTTCTAGGCTACATTCGTTACCGAAAATACTATTTCCTATAAATCACTTTAGACCAACCGACTTGCAACCAGCCAGCAATGGTTTTGGTTTGTTCTTTACGCTTTTGGAAAAAGACAGGTCGACCACCCCGTGGGGTTATACGAAATCCCAACGCCTAGGGGCCGGGCAGCTTGCTACTGTGCGTGAGCTGGATCATTGACAGAATGCTGGACACGGCTTACAGTCATCGGTGGATTAGTTTGTGGTGCTCCCGCACACCGATAAGAAAATCTCCACGTGCGGATTGAATGTTTGGTTAAGATTCGATTGATTCGGATTGCCAATTATTCAAAGGGAACTTCGGTGAAATTCCGAGACGGCCCGGCCGCTGTAACTAGACATTGATCTCGGCTCTCTGAATATGCCATTGTAGTTTGGTGACTTATCCAATTGGGTAAAACCGCTACGAGAAGGCCCGTGAGTCCGGGTGAGTCTAGGAGTCAGAAGACCTACCACAAACTACACGGCTGATGATCTTCCAGGGAAAGATCGTCGTGAGGAATTACTTTATTTGGCGACCTACTTTAATGGTCTTCTGCGCAGGAAATCTCGCACTCACCGATTTCACAAACGATCTGCGGTAGCCGATTTCAAAAGCGCGCAGCTGACCTGTTAGGACTGCTCATGGTAACATTCGAGTACCAACGCAAGACCCAAAAACGGACATCTGCGACCTGCCCTAATCGCGACGATTTAGGACTTGGCAACTCGCGTTTTCGACACCACGCCTTTACGCTAGTCGAATTGCTGGTTGTTATTGCCCTTATTGGCATCTTGGTTGCATTACTTCTCCCAGCCGTGAACGCAGCCCGCGAGGCAAGTCGACGCATCCAGTGTTTTAACAACCTAAAGCAAATTGCACTTGCTCTTCATAACTACGAGGCTAACCATCGGGTATTCCCTACCGGCTGCATAGGCTGTCGTCCAGCTTCTTTTCCTGCACCGAACTTTCAGTACTTTCGCCATTCGTGGAATAGCCTCATCTTGCCACAATTGGAACAAGGCAATGTGCATGCGGCGATCGACTTCGGCGCCGCCTTTCGTGACATTGAGAATTTAACCGCCGGCAAGACTGTGCTTTCGGTTTTTCTATGTCCAAGCACAGCTACTACTCAACGCGCGGGACCGACGAGCGGGGATATCAACAAGAACGGCCGCTGGGACAAAGGGGAAGGCCTAGCGTGGACTGATTACGGCGGTCTGTACGGAGTGTCCTACAACGGAGCGAGCCTGCCTCAACACGAAGGAATCATGCTTTACGACCGTCCAGTGCGATTTGCGGATATCTCCGACGGGACATCCAACACAGCTGTAATTGGAGAATGTACAGGGCGTGATCATCTGGCGCAATCTGAATGGATGGACGGCTTCAATTTGTTTGACCAACGATTCAACAACCCAATCAATCGTAGCCAGGATAACGAACTTTTTAGCGATCACCCCTATGGAGTCAACGTGGCTTTTGCCGATGGTCACGCGCAAAGTCTCAACAGCTCTATGGACCAGATAACACTCAATGCTTTGTTGACGAAAGCTGGGCACGAAGTAGTCCAAATTCCATAGCCGACTCTCAAAGAACAATCTTCCCAACTTGGAGCCAACCTATGAAAATCCTGGAAGTGACATGTGTGCGACTAGAATCTCAACGACTAATGGATCTAGTTTTGCTGCACGCGTATACGTGCTTCTCCACGTGCCTGCGATTAAGAGGAGTTTGTGTGCTAGCTTGGATAAGCTGCTTTGCGGATTGCCGAGCAGGAACCACCGTTACGTCTTTTGATGACATTGAATTTTGGGTTGGAAGCGGGTTAAGTCGGGCTGCATTGGTAATCGACTGGACGGACGGCAGGGACCCGCTTGTCTGGGGTTATCGATTCAACGCTGCCGACCAACGAACTGGCGAAGACTTAGTACTAGCTGTGGTTAGCGCAGATGCACGTTTGTATGCAAAAGCGCAAATTTTCAACTTCGGTTCACCGAGCCTTTTTACACATGGCTACGGCTATGATCGAGATGGCGACGGATTCGCAATTAACGATGGAACCGTATTTGATGGCCAAGGTTTTGCAATCAACGTGCCCTTTGATTCAGCTCTATCGTTGGATATAGATGATTCGTATATCGAAACTCCTGCAACATGGGCTGCAAATTGGAACTATTGGATAGGTGGAACAGCGGAGATTCTCACAGGTGGCACCGACTACGTGTACACGAACGGAAATCCGTACAATGGTTCATCGTGGTCTTCTGCCCCTGTCGGTATGACGGATCGCCCTCTTTCAGATGGCGCTTGGGATGGTTATATCTTTGACCCCGATGGACTTGGACCTCAAGCACCGGTGCCGGGACTTGGAGTGGCCGCGGTGCCTGAACCGCAGCTCGCTTGGTGCTCAATCTGGTTGTACCTGTTCTACCAACGGCGGCGGCGACGGGCGTAGATTTTGGCTGTTGCGTGGGGAGTCGCGGGAGTGTGGCTCTAGGGGTAGAATCCTGTTCCCGATAATAGGACCTCACAGTGCCAGAACAGAACTTCATAGAGCCTGGTGCAGACACGCCGTGCAGCCATTAGCTGATCGACTTCACGCAGTGGAGGTCGTGCACCTTTTAGATTGTTCAAAACAAACCGCATAAATATTGCAGGTTTGCCTTGCACTTCCATACTCAAGCAACATTTACCTCTTTTTGTACGAGCCAGAAAATGTCCGACCTGCTGCGATTCGATCCCTCTGGTGCCTTTTTACCGCAAACGGGACTTGAACCAGGACAAGTGGACGCGCTTGCTCAACGGTTGGAGGCCATCCGAGACGACATTTGCTTCACGGACGTGAAAATGTTGGCGGGGGAATTGCCGATTCCAAGTGACAAGCAACCCCTCGATGCGGGCTTTTATCTGCTACCTGAAAGATTGCTCAGCGAATACGAAGCGGATCGTAGTGGCAGCGAACTGGCTCGCATTTTGGCGGTTACCAAGCGACTGATGAGCGAAGTAGATCGGGTGGTAGTATTGGGAATTGGCGGCTCCTTCATGGGAGCCAGAGCTTTGATGGATTCTTGTTGCCAGCCCTATTTCAACGAACTGACACGTGGCGAACGTGGTAGCCGCCCTCGCATCTATTTTGAGGGCAACAATGTCGACAATGATGCCTCGCAAGGCTTGCTCCATCTACTTGGCGTCCATCGCCAACAGGCCGCCACCAACGTGGATGATGCTTGGGGGCTTGTAGTAATCAGCAAGAGCGGGGGCACTATGGAAACTGCCGCTGCGTTTCGCCAATATTTGGCCGCCTTACAAGTTAGTTGTGGTGGCAACGAACAACTTGTTCGTGATCGATTGATTCCCGTCACCGGTGACAGTGGCAAATTACACAGCTTGGCCACACAACTGGGTTGTCCCGAGATTTTCCCAGTCCCGGATGGCGTGGGTGGACGCTTCTCTGTGCTATCCGCCGTCGGCCTAGTTCCAGCAGCTCTCATGGGTATCAACGTTATGAAACTGCTGGAAGGGGCCCGTTCCATGAACGAACATTTTCGCACTTCAGCTGCCGCAAGTAACATTGTGCTTCAATTTACCGCTGTAAATCATCTGCTTGAAACCCATCGCGGTGCCGTGATTCGCATTCTCAGCGTGTGGAGCAAAGCACTGGAAACTGCCGGCCTATGGTACGATCAACTGCTGGCAGAAAGCCTTGGTAAAGATTTGCAGGGGGCAATGCCTCTCACGATGGTGAATACTCGGGATTTGCACTCCCGGCACCAACAACACCAGGAGGGAAGACGCGACAAGGTCGTAAACAATGTCATCGTGGAGAATTATCGTTTCGATCCGTTACCCATTGGCTCTCGTAACAGTGATGTGGATGCCCTCAATGACATTTCCCACAAGACGCTGCCCGAAGTCATGTCAGCAGCCATCCAGGGAACCAACCAAGCGCTGCGCGAAGACGGACGTCCGACTACCGATTTGTTTGTGCCTAAAGTTGATGAATTCCATATGGGACAATTTTTTCAAATGCTCATGTTAGCGACAGTGGTCGAGGGACGATTGATGGGCATCAACCCTTACGGACAACCAGGCGTCGAAGCATACAAGAAAAACATGAATCGACTCCTTGGGCGCAAGTAATACCGAAGTAACAGCCATGGATGAACATCAACCGTTACCTCTGTTTCCCGATGATCCGGGAGAACCGGCATTTCAAACGGTTGCAAAAATCGGAGATATTCCCGAAGGGCAAGGGCGCGCCTTTACCATCGGTAAGAATACAGTGGCGGTATTTCTGCACGAGGGAAAGTATTTCGCCATTGACGATTTTTGCCCACACCAAGGCGCATCGTTGGCGGAAGGCTATATCGAAGACTGTGCGGTTGCTTGTCCGTGGCACCATTGGCGATTTTCTATTGCCGATGGCACTTGGCTAGACAACCGAAGAATAAAAATTGAGAAATATGCAGTTCGAATTCATGGTCAGAATATTCAGGTGCAAGTACCTGAACCGCGAAGCAATCCAAGTTAGTCTTTGAGTAGCGCCCACTATGCATCCGTGCGATCCGCGCCAAGGCGCGCGAGCAAACTATTGGGGGGCACAAACGAAAAGTTAGCCACCATCATCATCGTCCCAAAGGTAATCATGCCCAATGCGATCGCGATACCTCCGTGCACCAAGAGCGCCATCGCCAAACAAATCGGCCTAGTCAATCGTGGCCAAATCAAAGCACAATAGAATGTCTCCCAAAACAAGGTAGCCATGGTCAAACCAGAAACCAACCACGGACTGCGCCCGATCCAAGTAATATCCCAAGATTGGTATTCATAGTTGACTGCAGCAAACCATAGCGCCGAACCATTCCACCACGCCTCACCTCGCATCTTGCTTATACCGCCGAACAAGTAAATTACGCACAAATGTATTTGGATTAGGCGAGTCGCAATGTTATTTCCGATGCAGGCATCAGCACTGGGGAAAAGCCAGCTGGTTCCCCTTCTCTGAGTTATTCGAGCATCCAGACTCCACACGCTCCCAGAACGAGCGATTATTAGATAGCTGGCCAACATGAGCACAACCTGATCAAGCCCAAACAATGCTCCTGTCATGCGATGGCAAACCATGAGCGAGAACCACCATGCCAACGGCACTGCCAAACGTGTCAGCAATCCTATGGCCATCGCAAGACCAAACAGAATTGCCAAACATTCATGAATCACTAGCCAAGGGGTACTGTCGACATACCAAAGCCAACTCCAGGTCCAATCGTGACTATGCAACTGCCGGATAGTGTCACGATTGATCCACGCATGAGGCCCCATAAAATCATGGATACAACTTAGCCAGATAGCGTGCATGTAAACCAACATCAGTCCCGTAGCCATCCGGATAATTGCTAGCGTATGCGGCAGCTCAGATAAGAACCAAAAGCGATCCCAAGCATGAATCCAATTTACGAACCAATTATCTGGCTGTTTGTTTGATGGGTTGACGGAGGCTGAGCCAACGCCTGGCAAGCTGTTTTTCACGGCCGCACCTCTTCAGCGTTGCCCATCCCTGGTTGGGCTAACGGACTCGGCGACAGCTCTCGCCCAAACCGAAAGGGTATGTCTATGACCGGTCGTGCAGAGGCCTCGGCAAGGACAACATCTGGAAGTTCTAAATACAGGTTTCGGTCTGTGAGACGGACGCGTTGTTGATAAAGCTCGACGTCTGTCGGCAAACGATGCTCCAACCGCTTGACCAGCATGTTTGAGGATTGATAGCGGTTTGCAACATGCTGCATGAAGGAATCACGAACGCTTTCGAATATGGCTCGCTGCTGAGTCCAATCGTCAACCAATCCGGGATCCTCTTGTGCCAAACTTCTGTCTACTGGTGGAACATGTAGCTGCTGCAGAAATTCAGCCAGCATAAAATGCCGATGGTAAAGTAAACGTGGCCACTGAGCATGGCGGTCTGGAAACTCCAAGCTTCCATGAGACCCATCCGACAAATCCATTTCAAAACGCATGAGATGACTCGGACCAGGGTCCGGCGCGAAAAAGAAGTATCCGTGATCGAGATAGCCGAACTCAACATACGGCGCAAGTGTATCACGGAGGGGCTGAGTAACCGCAGCCGATCCGCCTGTAGAACGCGTAAAAAAGCGAAATGGTTGTGCAAACACCGCTAATACTTGAATTGACAACGCAAGACTAATCAACACTTTTTTAGACCGCGTCAATGTTGGTGGTTGCAATGTGGTTTCGAACTTGACACTCACCGCTTAACCCCGTAACCCAAGAATTTTCGGGCCCAGGAAATTAACGAACAAACGTAATATTAACATGCACGGTAACCTCCAAACTGCGCATAAAAAAACCCTGCCAGATCTCTCCAGCAGGGTGTTATTGTAAGTATTGAGCTAACAACAGCAACGTATGGGCTATGCCGCTCAACGCGCCGCGAGCCGTTCTTCGGATTCATCAAAGTTAAAGGATAACTCCAACTTATCCCCAGCGATCAAACGTACATTCTGCCGCTTGATTTGCTCTCCTACACGAACTTCCACTTCGTAATCGTCCCATACATCGCCTGGACGTAATTGGCTGGTTCTGAACGTGCGAGCTGTTCCTCGCATCTTCGTATCATTTCCTGCCAATGTCACTTGAGCGTCATCTGGCACATTAAGAGTTAGCGCCGTTTCAATAGGTTGAACATCTGTCGCAAAAGCGAATTGCACCTGTTCACGCTGCCCGGCAGTAACAACTAGCTCCTTCTCTTCACTTAGTAGTTGGCCGTTAGCACTTTCGACTTCCGCACGGACATTGAAGCGATAGCTCTTTCCGGAAGTTAAACCGCGGCTAACAAATTGTCGTACCGAACCGGTGCTGGTCGTTGGATTTCCGTTTACGTGAATCTTGGCATTGGCAGGAAGTGCCACCGTGATGTACACCGCATCCCCATCGTTTTGACCATTCGAAACCAAATTATTAATGCTTGTCGGCTGTACATTGGATGCACCGAAGTAAGTTCCAGTGCTGCCATAACTGACTCCACTGCTACCATAGCTGACCGTCCCGGAACTGCCGTAACCATAAGAAGTGCCGGTACTCCCATAGCTAGCACTATATCCTCCCGAGCTGCCATAGCTGGAGCGATAGGCACCGCCGCTTGAACCGTAGGACGTCGCATACCCTGAGCTTCCGTAGTAAGACACACCGCTGCTTCCATAGTATGCGCGACGAGCCGCTACGTGAGACACATGATGAGTATGAATTGCGCTCAATACATTGTGCACTCGATTATGAACTCGATGCAAAATGCCCCCACCACTGCCATAGGCATAACCACTGCTTCCGTAAGCAACTGAGTACCCCCCGGAACTGCCGTAACCAAGGGAATAACCGCCGGAGCTGCCGTAGCTGGCCCCGTACCCGCCACTACTGCCATAACCAGTGCTCCCCCAACCAGCCAAGGCAGGAGCTCCCGCTAGCATCGAGCTACACAGTACCGCTAATGCGATACACTTCCCAAAGTACTTCATGTGATCCTTCTCCAGATCTTATTGTGATCTTGTGTTTGAGCTAATTGACGTCAGCCCGCCTAGACCGCTTGGTCACTCTGCACAGCCGACGTATCTCTAGACTACCAGCATACCTGGCGAGGGGGTACGTTCAAGCAGCCTACGCAGATTTTAACGACTAGAAAAACTAGGCGAAGCCATTAGCTCAACTGTAGCTCACCAACTTGAGTTGGCAAACAAATCACTACCAGGTTCTGCGCCGACTAATGGTTATGAAACACTTTGTTGCGACGTGCGAGAGAATGCGGAAGCAGCCAGCGCTAACCATCCCAGGATTAGAAAAAGTCCACCGCCAGGCACTATGGCCCAGTGCCCAATAACTCCGGCATACACCATCAGGAATAGCCCACCACTAAACATCAGCATTCCCAGTAAGAACAGACTTGCTATCAGCTTTAGACTTCTGGGGCTCAAGCGCGCCGAATTCGCACACACCCCCAAGAGGGCTAGCACATGGAACATCAAATATCGAACACCTACCTCGGATTGGTTGAGCCGCTTGGCAATTTCCTCACTAGATAGGCCCATTTCAGCTAGCTGTCCCTCTAGGCCGTGAGCTGCGTGCGCTCCGAGCGTTACCCCAGTAGCCCCCAATAGACCGATCAACAACCATAATCCTCGCATCTCTACTGAATCCTTCAAAAAGTGAGTTTCTCAGGGCGGACTACGAATCAATTTTCGCGCGTTATTTTTCCAACGCTCGCGTAATCGCGATTGTCCAGACTCCAGAAACTTGATTTGCAAATTCTAGATCGCCTCATCAAGAATTTTGGCGAATTGCCACTTAGTGACAAGCAAAGTAAAATTCTTGGGAACATCAAATCCCCCACGGAACGGGCCGTAATGCATCAACTCGGTGACAGAACACCCGCACCCCCCAGATCCCACCTCGAATTACCGACTGGTTCCTCTTTGTATCTAACACCTCAGATTTTCGGAGATTGCTCGATGAATCGCATTTTGTCTACTTTGGTTCTTTTCTCAATGGTGCTGATTGCATCACAGCAATGCCAAGCGCAATCATCCAATTGGGCTACCTTGAAAATGAAATTCAAGTGGACTGGCGAGCAACCCAAGCTTGAAAATATCGATGGCTCGCGCGACCCTTTTTGTGCCAAATTCAATATTCCCGATGAGCGACTATTGGTCGGTGCAGATGGTGGTGTCAAAAACGTAGTTTTGTACATGGACTCGCGCCGTAGCAAAGCCAAAGATATTCACCCTTCTCTCCAGCAGCCGCGAAAAGAACCCGTTGAATTGGATAACAAGGGTTGCGTTTTTATCCCACGCGTCGTTCCTGTGCGGGCTGGCGAAACAATCCGAGTGAAGAATAGTGACCTGACTGGCCACAATGCCAATTTCAATTTCTTCGCCAACAACCCAGTCAACTTCTTGGTACCTGCCGGACAATTCAAAGACCTGAAGCTTGAAAAAGAAGAACCCGCTCCAATTCCTGTCGAATGCAATGTTCACCCCTGGATGAAGGCTTATGTAATTGCCACCGAGCATCCCTATGTGGGCGTTAGTGATGAGTCAGGAGCAATGGTTATCGAGAACTTGCCGGCGGGTGAAGTTTCATTCCGTTTTTGGCATGAGCATGGTCCCTTCAACGATGAAATCAAGGTCAACGGCAAGCCAGCTAAACTGTCGCGTGGACGCTATGAAATTACGCTTACACCTGGCCTGAACGATTTAGGTGAAGTCGAATTCAGCCTGAAGTAGCGACTCAATAATACTCGCGTTAGCAGGCTGCTTAAAAACTAACCCGAAGCGTCAGCGAGGGAATGTGCTCAGCCCCTCGCTGACGCTCTGACGCTTCGGGTTACTAGTCGTCCACAAGATTTTTGCAAATCGACTTTTTCATCAACCTGCTAGTACCATCTGGCGAATTTTTGAGACCTTTTCAATTCGATTTGCTGGTTTTTCTACCGTACCCGTTTGGGTACGGTTTTTTTGTGAATGTTTTTTGTGAATTCTGCCAACGCCCAGAATTCCCACGCATTTGGTCGTTGCGAGCAGCGTGCGACGGTTTGTCCCCCGCATTCCGCATTGCGGAAATTGGAAATCCTGTTCCACTTGTTAGGCACCGAGCGGGCTCGCCCACTTCGCCATCCGCAGCAACCTTTCTGTTAGGAGAGGATGCTTAAAACTCTTTATTAGTGCAAAGCGTGCAAAAGCATGCACAGTTACAGAGCGGTCTTAATTGCGGCACATAGATTGATGCAACCTGAGCTGAATCAACATCATTCAGCGACCTTGGGTCGTTCAAACACAACAACAACGCGAATGTTTACGCGGGTGGTGTATTCACTATGCGCCGCCTGCCTTGTGTGTGGTTGCGACGCGCCTCTGGCTTCTTTTTCGAGCAATCTCCTCGTTGCAAATAGACTGGAGCGTCAAACTGGACTCGACCTTTCCGAGCAGACCGAAGCCGTCGACCAGCTACTCGAGCACTTGTTTGGAACTCCGGAGTCTCCGAGATGGCCAAAGTGCCTGGAAAGCGACGTAAGAACAAAATCCCTGATCTCGCTGGATTATTTGGCTCAGGCAGCGGGACCTGTGCGCAGCGACCAAGCCGACCAGCACTTCGGCTTATTTAGGGAGCATTGCGTCTTTTGCCATGGCCTGTCGGGCTCGGGGACCGGACCCACTAGTAGTTTGTTAAATCCCTATCCGAGAGATTTTCGCCCGGGTGTCTTTAAGTTCAAAACGACGGGCAGCGGCGTGAAACCTACCAAAGCCGATTTGCGAAACACACTTGTGCGCGGCATCCCAGGTACCAGCATGCCAACTTTTTCGTTGTTAAAATCCGAAGAGCTTGAAATACTTACTGACTATGTTGTTTACTTGGCAATTCGTGGCGAAGCTGAACGGCGCCTACTTACCGAGTTGGCCCTCGATATGGACTTGACTGACGGACAACCGTTCTGGAAGCCCGATTGGGAATCGACGCGTCCAGCGGACTATCTTGCTGGACTAGAGTTGGCAGAGCAAATTACGCAGAAAATTGCGTTGGCTTGGGCCCAACCTGAATCTCAAGACAATCTGGTTCTTAGCGAAAGCGATGGCATACAGCTGACAAACGCCAGCCGCGAGCTAGATCCCGGAGCCGTAGCTCGAGGACGTGCGTTGTTTAATGGCAAAATTGCAGCATGTAGCAGTTGCCATGGAACGGAAGGCAAAGGAGACGGGGCAGTCCGAAATTTCGACTTTTGGACCAAGGACTGGACAGATGGGCTGGACCCGGATGACCGAGAAGCCATTCGACCATTACGTAAACTTGGCGCGCTGAAGACACGTCCCATTTCCCCACGCAACCTGCAATTGGGTGTTTTTCGAGGAGGCTCAGATCCTGAGGACATCTATCTGAGAATTGTAAATGGTATCGATGGTACCCCCATGCCAGCAGCAGCACTGAAACCCATCAACCCTCAGGGCCTATCAGAAAATGACGTTCAAGACTTGGTCAGCTTCGTGCTTAGCCTGTCACAAAACACGTCACTTGGGGGTAACCCATGACTGCATCCGCTGTGAGATTCCAAGCCGCTTTCACCCCAATCGTTCACCGTCTCGCGGTTCTCCTTACCATTGCTGTTTTTCCGCTTATATGGGTTGGTGGTCTAGTCACTACCTATGACGCTGGTATGGCTGTACCCGACTGGCCGGGAACGTACGGTTGGAACATGTTTGCATATCCCATTTCAACTTGGTTGTTTGGGCCATTTGACCTGTTGGTCGAACACAGCCATCGGCTCTTGGGCAGTTTGGCGGGTTTCTTTTCAATCGGCCTGGCAATGGCAGCCTGGAAATATGAGGAACGAAGCTGGTTTCGCTGGTGGTGTATAGGGATTTTGCTAGCAGTTGTCGCCCAAGGAGCCTTGGGGGGCGCGCGGGTGCTACTGGATCAGCGCACGTTTGCCATGCTTCACGGGTGTACTGGCCCGCTGTTTTTCGCTCTTGCAGCCGCCACAGCTACTATGAGCTCCCGATGGTGGGTGGAAGGCGCGGCAGTCGACATACGCAATTCTGGTGGGACCAAGGGCCGTTTGCGGTGGCTGTCAGGACTAATCCTGATTGCATCCTACGGACAATTAGTCCTGGGGGCACAGCTTCGCCATGTTACCGGTGCAGTCTCGCATCAAACATTCCTGATTTTCGTTCACTCCCACTTTACCTTGGCAGCGGTAGTGCTTTTGCTTGCAATCCTGCAGGGCTTGATAGGTAGTTTTTCAGGAAGGTTGCCCACACGTGTCGCTCACCCCACCAAATGGCTAGTGGGAATCGTTTTTCTTCAAGTGGCTTTAGGAATTGGAACTTGGATCGTAAACTATGCGTTACCGTGGCAAGAGTTGAACGGATGGCTTGCGAAGTACGTCATTGTTTCCAAAGGCTATTGGGAATCCATGATCGTGACAGCACATATGGCTACAGGATCTCTTATTATCAGTTTGGCGACGGTAGTCACATTTCGAGCATGGCGTGCGGCAAAGGTTTCAAACGCAGCCAACTGACGGGGTAAAAAAAATCGTGCAATCGACAACTCATTCCAGTGCTACTACCGTCTCCTCGGCGCGCAGCCAATTCGCGTACTATGTCGAGCTGACCAAACCTCGCATTTTGGTAATGATACTAATGTGTGTCGTGCTGGCGATGGTTGTAGCCGGTGGTTCGGGTCTACTGATCATGTTTCACGCTTGCTTGGGTACAGCCATGGTAGCCGCCAGTGCAAGTGTAATGAATCAGTGGTTTGAACGAGAGCGAGACGCTGTCATGATGCGGACATGTCGACGGCCTCTCCCTAGTGGACGTATTGCAAGTAGCCAAGCTGCTTGGATGGGTTGGCTTCTAGTGGTTGTGGGATCCATTTACCTAGCGAGTTGCGTGAATCTTCCAACCATGTGGTGCGGACTAGCAACCTGGGCACTTTACGTCTGGGTTTACACGCCTCTGAAACTTGTGAGTTGGACAAATACTTTGGTTGGTACAGTGCCAGGGGCACTTCCAATTTGGATTGGTTGGACCGCTGCGAATGGTTCCTTGCTGGATACTCGCGCTTGGATATTGTTGGGCATCTTGATAGCGTGGCAATTGCCGCACTTTATGGCGATTGCTTATATGTACCGAGAGCAGTATGAGTCCGCGGGATACAAGATGATTACCGTTACTGACCGAACGGGTCTTGGTGCGGGCCTACATGCCATGGTAGGTTCTTTAGCCTTGGTAGCGTTGGTTGTAGCTGCGATTCCACCCGGCAATTGGGCGAGTGCCATCTTTTGCCTGGCTGCTACCAGCGTATCGGGTTGGCAAATCGCTGCGGCCTGGAAATTCACACGTCAACCCAAACGCGAAACGGCCCGCCGCATGCTGCATGTCAGTTTGTTACATCTACCGCTAACCATGTTGCTGATCCTACTTGCACATTGGGCCTCATAGAACACCTTCGATCGGCCACTAGTTTCTTCCAATGCAGCCTTCAGAGTCGCCTTTAGCGCTTGATGTAAACCGCGTCGATTACTCGTATGGCGCGTATATCGCGTTACAGAATCTTTCGCTGTCGATCGAGAGCGGGCAGATTTTTGCCCTATTAGGGCCGAACGGAAGTGGCAAGACTACCTTGTTTCGTCTCATTGGCACGCTTAGCCCCTTACAGAGTGGAGACATATTTGTATTTGGCCAATCGGTGCGACATCAACAGGGCCTTGTACGAGGCCTATTGGGTGTTGTCTTCCAAGCGCCAAGCTTGGATGCAAAACTAACCGTTCTCGAGAATATACAATGCCAGGCTGCCCTTTATGGATTGTCGGGGTCGACGTTGCGCAACCGGATCGCTGAAGTCACGAAACAAATGGGGATAACCGATCGCTTGAACTCGTTGACAGGCCAACTATCCGGTGGACTCAAACGCCGCGTCGAACTGGCCAAAGGAATCCTACATCGTCCACGACTATTATTGTTAGATGAACCTAGTACAGGCCTTGATCCTGCCTCCCGCTTGGATCTTTGGCATGCCTTAACACGACTTCGTGATTTGAGCGGGACCACGATAGTCCTAACCACTCACCTGTTGGATGAAGCTGACAAAGCAGATCGCATAGCCATCATGCATGCCGGCCAAACCGTTGCTGTTGGGCGCCCACAAGTCCTTCGTCAGGAGCTCGGTGGACAAATACTATCAATACAAACAGATGCACCAGAGGTGGTGACGCAATGGCTTGCCGATCGGCAATTGGAGGCACAAGCAATTGGCAATCAATTGCGAGTCACGGGCCCCATGACGGTTAGCATACTAGAGCAACTAACAGCTAGTTTTGGAACGCGTTTACAATCACTAACCCTAGGTCAACCCAGCCTCGAGGATGTGTTTATTGCCCGCACAGGTCATCAGTTTTGGTCCCACCACGAACCTGAATAGGCCACAGTTGCTATTTTAAGAGCGAGCTGAATGATTGCTACACATTACCGTTCATGAGCTTATGCAAAGTCTCGAGATCCCACTCGAAATCCTATAAAAAAACTGAACTTTCATGTCCAATATTTTGGAAACTGAGCTCGCCACTTCATCTAGCGGAAGCCCGCTTGGGGCGACTTGGATGCTGGCATACCGGGAATGGATTCGTTTCTTTCGTCAACGTAACCGCGTCATAGGTGCGTTGGGGCAACCCATAATTTTTTGGCTCTTGTTTGGGACCGGAATGCACAGTTCATTTCGATCTGGAAATCAAGATTTCATGACCTACTATTTGCCCGGAACGTTAGCACTGATCGTTCTATTTACTGCCATTTTCACAACGATCTCAATAATTGAAGACCGACGTGAGGGTTTTTTGCAAAATGTTTTGGTGGCTCCGGTTCCGCGTTGGACGATCGCTGCAGGAAAGATTCTTGGCGGTGGTGCCATTGCCTGGGCTCAGGCGATCATGTTTTTGCTTCTAGCCTTGATATTCCAAGGTGTCCCATCCGCCAGTAACTTGTTTGGGTTGTTGTTATTACTGGCGCTAACCTCCTTGGCTTTGACCGCCATGGGTGTTTTTTTTGCTTGGCCAATGGAATCGACCCAGGGATTTCACGCCATCATGAACTTGGTATTAATGCCACTGTGGCTATTAAGTGGCGCGTTTTTCCCAATTCCGTTGACAACAGCTTCGGACTCAATCGGTCAATGGATAATGCATTGGATCATGCGGCTGAATCCGCTGAGCTATTCCATTGCAGGACTGCGGCATATGTTGGGTGCAACGCCGGTCGCTGAATTCTGGATGCCCGGATTAGGAACAAGTTGGCTAGTCAGCATAATATTCTTTGGTGCCATGGTTCTAGCTGCTTGGCGGATGGTAGTGCGTCCCCAACCTGGAGTTTGACTTATGTTTCCCAAACAACTTCGAGTATTGTTTGTGGGCACACTGGTTCTGCTTGCTGGTGTTGGCCTCTATGGCATGTATTTGAAAAACACCTCGCCTCGAGTTCTTCTCGCCCCAGACCAAGGTGGCATCGCCCTGACCGAGAATTCTAAAGGTGAATTAGAAATACACACCGGTGAACGAAACGCCGAACGAACGCTCCCGCCTGCCCAACCGAATTTGTTGAATACTGCCGCCAATGCTCATGAATTGACTGAGGAAGAGTGGCTTACTCGATTTGAATTGATCGAGCGCAGTGGCGAGAAAATTCACAGCGATGGTCTCAAAGGACAGCCTTACGTGGCTGGTTTTTTCTTTACTGTATGTCCGTCGATTTGTGTCAAACAAAATGAAAAAGTACGACAATTGCAAGAGGAATTTGCTGACCGCCCGATACGTTTCGTTAGTATTTCGGTCGACCCTGAACACGATCAACCGGACATTCTCCGAGAGTACGCCAAGCGTTTTGATGCCAATGACCAACAATGGCTTTTTTTTACGGGTGAAATGGATTACATCTCGCGCGTGGGTGCTGAAGTGTTTGGGCTGGGTGTCTTTAAGCAAGGCCATCCAGAAAAGTTCGCCCTTATGGACGCCAATGGGAAATTATTTGGATTGTATTCCTGGAGCGACTCAGCCCAATGGTCTGCTCTCAGACGCGACATTACTAAGCTACTGGACGCAGGTGGCTCCGCCGCTGAGCCGACGGAAAAACGCTAGAAATCAACTGTCTTGAAAGGATCTTAGTGGTTCAGTTTTTACCACATGTGAATGTATCACTGAATGGTATCGCCCTAGCGCTGTTGCTAGTGGGCTACATCGCTATCCGTTTGGAGAGACAGTCCCTTCATAAAAAGCTCATGTTGGCTGCGCTCGTCGTAAATCTACTTTTTCTCATCTCCTACTTAACATACCACGCTTACGTACCCAGCAAGAAGTTTCCTACTGATGAAACTATGGCTCCTATTTGGGTTCGATACCTCTACTATTCCCTTCTTCTCTCTCATGTACTCCTGGCCGCCTTCGTTCCAATCTTGGCTATAATAACAATCGCTCGAGCTCTCCAGGGACAACTAGAACGCCATCGCCGCATAGCTCGTTGGACCTGGCCAATTTGGTTGTATGTTTCTGTCACGGGAATCATTGTTTATCTGATGCTCTATCAGATCTATGTCGTTCCTGATGCCGCGGGCTGAACAACGTGTGAATTGCAGGAATCGACATGGTTCAGCGAGCATCCCTGGCTTACGAGGCATTCTTAAAATCATTCTGGTGTCTAAGGCTGCTTCTGGTAGTCGTTGTCTGGTATGCCACTCCCACCTTGCAAGGTCAGGAATTCAATAGCACCAACGTCAGTCAGTTAGCACCTGCACCACAACGCTTGATGATAGAGCAGGTTGATGAATTATTACTGGCTGGGAAATTTGACGAAGCCATCTCGAAGCTTCGTGTGCTAATTGACGAAGGCGCCGATTGGCTAGTTCCAGTTGGAATTCCACAACGCTCGAGAACTTTGGCAGTTCAGCGATTCATCCCATTGTCACAATGGGCAGCGGCACAGCTGCAATACTTGGTAATAGGACGACCTGATGTCAGCCAGGATGCAAGCATTGTTGAGTACTCGCAGAATGCTTCGGAGGCAGCCCAAGTAGTATACCGACAACTGATCGAGAGCCACGATCTGAATTCCGTTGAACAAGCCTGCCGAGTTTACGCAGCTACCGATCTTGCATCACAGTTTCAACTTCTACGCAGTGATTTGTATCTGGAACGAGGCTGGACTCTAGCCGCATTGGACGCCGCCGAGGCAGCGTGTCCTGACCTGCGCAGTCCGATCGAAAAATCGTCACACAATCTGCCCCTGTACTTCAGCCACAGCTTACCACGCTATTCCTCATATCACCTAGTTACCGACAGCGTTGACCAAGGGGTTTCCAATGAAACCTTAACGTCCTTAGAGAATTCGCCCTATCTAGTCCAAGCTCTTCGTCGCCAGATCATTGCAGCCGGTTTTACGCCTGATCTGATCGATCTAACAGCTATTAGGGACTGGACAAGGGACATTTCATCACAACTACCATCTATGTTAGCCTCTCAGCTTGAAGAATTATTAACTCTTGGAGAGTCCCCCAAGATACATGACTCAAACATCATTAGATCAGGTGAATCCAAACTCAATAAAAGGCCGATTGCGCCTTTTACATGGCCGACATGGAATCAGACTCTCGAATTGCATACTATCACCCTGGATCAAACGCCGGCCTCGAAACCGCGAATCGGTGAATCTAGCCGTGGTGCTACGCCTTATCATGTAGTTGTGAATCAAGGAATCGTATTCGTAAATGAAATGCACCGCATCTCTGCATTTGAGTTATTCAACGGCAATTCTTGGCCGGATCGACGGAGTCATTTACCGTTATTCGATTTACAAATGAATCCGACTTCTTTAACGCCGCTAGGTTATCGACAATGCGGCTTGCCTCGCGGCACCTTGACGGTTTCAAACAACTGTCTGTACGCACGCATGGGCTCAGCCGTAACTGGCTGGGCAAATCGTGATAGTGACGGAAATCCAAACTCACGAAGCTTCCTTGTTGGGCTCGACCTGAATCAGCAAGGCTCGCTCCTGCACGGTTTCCCACTACACTTGCAGCCACCTCATTTTATAAATGCGGAACCTGAGGGCTGTCCAATCGTGGCCGATGACAAGCTACTGGTAACAGTGCTACATCGCGATAACGTTGGCTTGCACCGTAGTGTAGCTGCTTTTGATCGCGTTGATGGTAGATTGATTTGGAAGTCGTCTATCTTGGGTGACGGAATCACGCCTGCGATAGAAAATGCGAATCTAGTCTCACATCAACTGCTAAGCGTGGCTGGAGGCAGAGTATTCTACAATACCAATCTAGGAGTCATTGCCTGTTTATCGCTCGAGGATGGGCGAACCGAATGGCTGACCCAGTATTCAACACCGAAACCAGAAGACTCAACCTCCACACGACCCCGTAGATATCTGTACCGCGACCTAAATCCGTGCCTGATTCACCAAGGATTGGTCCTATGTGCCCCTCAGGATTGCCCAGAAGTCTTTGCTTTGGATTGCTCTCGAGGAGACTTGATTTGGTCAACGGATGAGAATTCAGCAGCCGATGCAATTCATCTCTTGGGAGTCGCCGAAAACAATGTCATTCTAAGCGGTGATCGCCTTATTTGGTTAGATTGTCAAACTGGGCGTCCGAAGGCCAGTTTTCCTTCCTCGGTGACACCAGGGATGCTGAATGCATTGCCGCATCCAAGAGGGCTCGGTAGAGGAGCTATCCTAGACGATCGAGTCTATTGGCCCGTTAGTGGAGAAATTTTGGTCTTTTCTGCGGCCACCAAACCTTCTAGAGACCCATTCTTGGCGAATCCCACCCTATTACGTCGCCTTCCCTTAGATAGCCGTGGTGTGGGAGGAGGAAACATCACTTTTTCAGAGGACTGGTTGTTGTATGCCGGCATCAACCGTCTGATGGCCTTCGGTCCTGAACCCTAACGGTTAGAAAAAGCCATTTGCGCACGAGACCACACCATGCTCATTGCCTGCCGAAGCAGCTTTCCAGCGGAGACGCGAATCGTGTTATACTAAGGAACGCGGGAAAAATAATATGGGTACTTGAGCCGACGGCGCTAGCTAGGACGCGGGTGACTACCCCTCCACATCGGCAAAACACCCGCGGCTAGCGCCGTCCGCTTAGGCAAGAACACGATGGAAACACCGAAGTTATTTAACCGCCTTTCCAAAATGAAACTGCGCGATTGTGAACTCGAATTTATCACTAACTAGTTGTGAGCCATGACGCATGAGCAGGGTCTCGAGTATTACCCAACGCTTTACAACCTTGGGCTCACATACCATCATTGAGCACGACTATTGAAGTTGTACAAGCAAAAAAAAAGAACCTTATAGGCGACGCTTGCCAGCCAAACTTTCTGGTCCTAAACATCTACCTTCCTCACCATTAGGAACCAAGCCATGACTTCTCAATCAATTAATCGTCGTTCCCTATTGCAAACCGCAGCTGCAGCGGGAGCGGTTTGGTCTGTACCTTTGGGCGTTTCTCGAGGCATGGCAAACGACGAAATTCGCATTGGCTTTATTAGTTGTGGGGGCCGCGCAGGTGAACACATGCGAGTCTTTGGAAAAATGGAAGGAGTACGAGTCGTCGCCTTGTGCGATCCAGATTCCGGTCGAGTTGCTCAGCGGGCCAAGGATTTTCCCAAAGCAAAAACATTTGCAGATTGTCGCGCCCTTTTGGATGACAAAGAAATCGATGCCGTGGTGGTAGCTACATGCAATCACTGGCATTGTCTTGCAGCCATCTGTGCCATGGAGGCTGGTAAGGATGTCTACGTCGAAAAACCACTTTCCCACTCCCAGTGGGAAGGCGAACAAACCGTTAAAGCAGCTCGCAAGTACAATCGCATCTGCCAGGTTGGCACTCAGCAACGCTCCGACCCTATGCAAAGCGAAATCAAGCAATTTCTGCATCAGGAAAAAGCATTAGGTAATATCAAGAGTTGCCGGGTTAATCGATACGGAGTTCGCGCACCCATCGGACGACGGGCCACACCTCTGGCGGTGGATTCAAGCGTTGATTTCAACTTGTGGCTTGGCCCCGCACAAGAACGTCCAATTTTCCGCGACAATCTTCAATATGACTGGCACTGGGATTGGAATACGGGCTCGGGAGAAATGGGGAACTGGGGCGTTCACGTGCTGGACGACGCACGCAATAACGTTTTTCTAGATCAAGTTATTTTACCCAAACGCATCATGGCCGGAGGTGGACGCGTAGCTTGGGACGATGCCGGAGAGACGCCCAATGTTCATTTCGTGTATTTTGACACAGGTGAAATCCCCACCGTCATCGGGCTTTCGAATCTACCTGCCAGTCCTCAAGAAAAGGGATCACCCAAAGTCCCTGGCCCCAGTAGTGGCTACGTGGCGTACTGCGAAGGTGGCCGATTTGAGGGACAGCGAGGTCGAGCTGTGGCCTTCGACAATGAAGGTAAGGAAGTCCGTCGATTCCGCGGCAACAGCGGTGGACAGAACCATCAAACGAATTTCATAGAATGTGTACGCTCTCGCGATTCGAGCGCACTCAATACGGATGTCGAAGTTGGCAATGCCTCCACAGGCTGGTGCAATCTGGCTAACATTGCATTTCGCGTTGGCCGTGAGTTCGACTCGGGTGCCGCTCACGAGCTGGCGTCAGAAATTCCCGAATGGGGCGGCCTGTTGACTGAGATGAAGCAGCACCTGGGTGCACATCACATCGACTTGGGAAATTCGTCTATTAAGCTAAGCCCGATGCTTATTTACAGCACGGAAAAATCGAGCTTCACTGGACAAGGCGCCTCTGCTGCCAACCAACTTCTCAAGCGAGAATATCGCGAACCCTTCAGCATCAAGGAACTCAGCTAGGTAGATCTTGCCCAACGATAGGACTTGGATCAACAACATTCCACGGCTTTTTAATGAGCTGCAACGCATGAGCGGCCGGGCACCAGCTTGCCTAATGCCTTGCCGCCAGCGGCTCACCAATAAATAGTGAATTCAGAACAATAGTGAATTCAGAACAAATCGATAGCCCAAATACCTACGCGACTCTCAGAAGGGAGGGTCGCGTTTTTTCATGTTTTAGTCATTGGCCCTCTGGAACTCCTGTGATGAAAAAGATCACTCGCCGCATTATGCTAACAAGCATAGCATTCGCACTATGTTTAAGTTGTACTCGTTACAACGTGGCACAAGATCTCAAGAATGTTGCCTACGATGACGACCATGCGTCACAATGCGTGGATGTCTACTTGGCACATTCGGCTCAACCAACTCCCGCAATCATCTACATCCACGGTGGCGGTTGGCGTGGCGGGTCGAAAAACAGCGTACCGAACTGGTTGAAGCAATTGGTACGTGATAACAAAGCTACCGTGGTTGCGGTGGAATACCGTTTTACAGACGTGGCTCCTCACCCTGCCCAAGTAAACGATTGCTTGCGAGCAGTACAATTCGTGCGAAGCAATGCCCAAGAGTGGCACATCGATCCTGACAGATTGTGTGTTACGGGAGGATCCGCCGGAGGTCATCTGTCGGCCTACGTGGCTTTGCATGATGATATCGCCAAATCTCAGGCCACTGATCCTATTGAGCATCAGTCGTCTCGAGTCCAGTGTGCAGTTAGTTTTGCTGGCCCAACCGACTGGTCTTTGCTGAGCACAATTGATCACAAACACCCCGCTTATCGCCAATTAATCGGCACAGAACCTGGAACTCCGGCGGAGAAGCTACCAGCCAGTGCGATTCGAGATGTATCACCAATAACTTTTGCATCTGCAGACGATCCGCCATTGATGCAAGTTCATGGAGACCAAGATGACATCGTCCCCATTGAGCATGCTCGACGGCTACAAGAGAAGTTGACTCAGTTAGGTGTCCGCACCGAACTGGTTGTTATTCCGGGCGGAAACCATTCCGTAGCCGGAGCTGGAGATCAGGTGACAGATCAGGCCAGAGCGTTTGTAGAAGTGAATCTATTATCTCCGACCGGACATAAGCCGTAATTGCTAGTTCAATTCTGCCACCATATTGTCAGGCGAGGAAGCTCTGCAGCCTGTGATTCGGGAGCATCGGTCCCGAATAACTGAGCGCCAACCGCTAGGTCCAACTTGCCATTGCCATCGAAATCTGCAATCTCTAACGCCGGATATCGAGGAGTCCCTAGTTCAAGCACATGGGGTTCAAAATTCATTTTGGAGGTTTGCTCCAGCAGCAGCATCGAAACCTGTTGCTGCCCTCGTAATTGCACTGGCTTAACACGTGTCGGCAAATTCGCGACAGCAACAATGTCCAAGTCGCCATCCATGTCCATATCAGCCGGCAGAGCTCGATACGCCCCCAGCAAATTGCAAAGCGGATGGTGTTCAAATCGCAAATTGCCTTGGTTCTCTAACCATTGCACACCGTGCGTAAGATTGGCATAGTTATTGTCAAAACAATCGCCATTGACGGTTAACAAATCCAAATCTCCATCCTGATCCAAATCAACGGCCTCCATCCCAACGGAGCCGTATGTCAGATCCCCGGCGTGCCAAACAGGTTGTCGATTGAACTTTGTCTCCCGATTCAGGAATAACTCGACCGATTCGTATTCTTGCGATACCAGTGACGCCAGATCCAGCCTTCCATCGGTGTCCCAGTCCTCCGAGATGACACGCACCGTTCCTGGTCGAATGTCTGCTACTCGAAAGCGAAAGGCCTGCTTACCATCCACCCTACGTCCAAAAAGGACTCGTAGACTCCCCACAGAACGATGGCCGAACTCGGCCACAGCTATGTCCAGTTGGCCGTCAGCGTCGTAATCGCCGAGCGCTAAGTCGGCCACGCGCCCGATGCCCTGAATAAGATTAGTCGCTTCAAAGGTCGATGCGTCCCCCGTCCTTCTCAACCAAACGACTCGACCCAAACCATGATCATATGGATTAAAGCTTCCGAGATCACCGACGATCAGATCTTGCCGTCCGTCGCCATCTAGATCACCTTGGACAACTCGCGAAGGTGCCTCCAGACGAGCGATTACTACACGGGACGAATTACCTGGCTGGGGTTCGACCAAGCTTACCGTTCCATCTCGCATATCACACACCACTAACTTGGACTGCCCACGGCCGTCTGGGTCCAGCCACTTCAAGGAAGCGACTGCTGGCATGACATAGGTATCTCCCTCCGACCAATCCAATTTCGTAGTATCGAACTTACTTCGCCACTGCTGATCGACTTCACCCACCGGTGGAAACTGTATCCGTTCGGGCGCTGCAGCTTGGTAATATTGCACGACAGTCTGTGGCGGTGGCGGCTTAAGGTCCGTTCTTTGGCTGCGTGCATAAAATTCGTAGCCCATATGGACTTGATCATACCAATCTGCCTGTTCAAAGCTGTTAGGCTTCGGCAGCGCGTGGCAATCACCACAAAAGCTCGCAATTTCAATGGGAGTGTGCGCTGCATTGGGTTCCTTCATTACCCCAATTTCGCCTGACAGAATTTCGAGTAATGGCTGAGAATCAACTTGCAGAGGATTCGTATGATTAGGGACCTGGCATCCAGCCAAGTGGCAGATCAACGCGCCGCTCATAACGTGCAAGATTTTCAGACGTAAAAGAATGCTTTGCTCCGCCACTCAAACCTCAGCTCGATAACTTGGATCACCATGATAAAGATTCTGTAATGCAGTATACTATGCCTTGTCGCTATGAGCAGCTACGGCTGAGGGTGTGAGCTACCGTTGAATGTGGAGTTAATCGGTAGAGGCCGAATACTAAACAAACTACTTTGGATCCCGAAACCACCATGCGTCGAGCCCTGATTGGCCTGATTGCCATTTGCCTAATTGGGTTGGGCATAGTCACTTGGCTCCGCCGGGGTGTTCTTGGCAATCCCACTACAGATGCCGCTAGTCACCTGTTTTCAATAGGAAACTTTTCGCAATCCATCCATCAAATTGACTCGCTTACAATAAATGAGCTCACGACAGATAAAGCTCTATTGTTGGCCAACTGTTATCGACGTCTTGGCCAGATCGATCGGTTTGAGGCCGCGCTTAACGACGCTCGAAAGCTAGACGCCGACCGGGAAGCTCGCAATTTAGCGCAACGATTGCTTGATACTCAGATTGGCAAATTTGCGCAATCTCCTGACGAACAATTGCACGATCTCGTGTCAGCAGGCGTGGAAGTCAATGACGCTGCCCTCGCCGTCGTGTTGGGATTAGTTGCATCCAACCGCGTGCCAGCAACTGACCAAGTTTTCAGTTTATGGGAATCTCTTATCAAACCACAATCAGCTAGTGCTGAGTTGCTATTCGCGCGAGCCATTGTGAATCGAACCAAGGAAAATTCACAAACTGCTGTTGAGGAACTCTTAGCTTCTATTGAACTGTTTCCAGACTACGAGCTGGCGTACTTGGCATTGGCTGAAACCTATGCTCAACCTCCCCGTTCAGATCATCGGCGTGCCAAGCAAACATTGCAGTTCTTTGTCGAAAAGTTTCCTAATAACGTCGAGGGCATTTGGCGTTTGGCTACTGAACAAAGAAAACTTGCCGATTGTGAATCAGCTCTGGTGACGTTGAAAAAAGGGCAGGATTCTCAAAACTTGCATTTAGCCCGTGCTGAAGCCTTTTTTGATTTGGGTAACTATGCACAAGCAGTTGAGGAATTTAAGTATGCTGGACTAGGTAGGATAGAAGAGCTAGTGCCCCAGATTGATCGTGCCTTCTCCATGACGCTGGCTGGTTCGGGTGGACCTGCTGAGACATTGGTCAAACAAGTTACAAAGGTTTCCATGGCTTTGGCTTTTGATCGGCAGCTTCCATTATCATCGCAGCTCTTTGCCATTAGTTTGGAACGCGTGGCCAGAATACGGCGATACATTGATCTTGTCAGCAAGCAACCCATTTTTGTCGATGATCCTGGACTCACTCAAGCTCTTCAGGCTACGCGAACACTTACGACACCTGCTCCCATTACACCTCCCCAGGTGGGATTGCCAATTCCAGATTCAGTTTCCACTCACCCGGGTTACTCCAGCTATTTAAAACACTGCAGCCATTGCCACGGAGTAGCCGGCGATGGATTTGGTCCAGCCGCAAGGCATCTCTTCCCCCTGCCACGGAATTTTCGTCGTGAACCACTTCGGATTGTTTCGACGACCAACCGCGTAGCGAGCGACTCGGACTTGATCCATGTGATTCGCGAGGGCATGCCCGGAGCCTCGATGCCAGCCTTTAACAACTTGTCTCAGTCAGAACTTGAATCTCTGATCGCCGTCATTCGGACGTTCATATATCAAGGACTTCAAGAGCAATGGAGCAAGCTACGAGACGACGATCAGATCACGGATGACGAGTTTCGTGATGCTTGGGTTGAAAACCGTTCCTCTCCAGGTGCCATGTTGGACATCCCAGTTTTCCCCGAGCCCTCAAAGTCCACGTTACTTGCGGGCCGCGAAGCTTTCTTACAAGTCGGATGTATTCAATGCCATCGGCTGGACGATGCGACTGTTCCACAGCAATGGGATGTGTTAGGTAGGCCGACACCTGCCCGACAGCTTTCAGTAGACGCATTCCGAGGAGGGTCTGATTGCGCCAATATCTACCGTAGGATTGTGCTGGGTATACCAGGCACATCACACCCCGAACTCACTGGAGTGTCCCAAGAAACCCTGATCGCTTTGACACAATATGTCTGTTCTCTCCATTCCGAAACCCTGGCCCCGAATTCAAATGCGGATCGCTTACAACAACTTTATTCTATGCAAGCCGAGGATTAATAAGCGACTCTAATGCTGCATCAAATTAAACGCACTTCCATGCTGCAAGCAGTGAGCCAATCGGTCGTAGACTTCTTTTAAATTTTTGGATTCAATTGCATCCAAGATTCGCTGCGCAAGCGTGCCCTGCTCTATTATCAGCTGCAAATGCTCACAGGTCTGAGTATCCAACTCTTCGCGATTTCTTTCGAAAACAATTCTCCAAAGTTCCCCTACCGTCAGAGATTCTCTACCTTCGATGCCAAACAAGCCCAATAAAACACTAGGGACGCCGGCTTGGGGACCTGCCAGAATAGTTGCTTGAAGCAGCCCAGCTAACTGCACAGTATCGACTTGCCGCTGTGAGTCCCACCGACAGTACGTCTCTTGGCACAATTCGCTGATAGCCTTCAGCATCAATTGTCCAATTGCCAAATCGGCTGGCGGTGATTCTTGAATGTCAAGGACTCGGATTTCGATGGCACCTCGGTCGAATCGTGCTATTGCTCCTCGCGCGTTGAGCCATACATGGTTCAATACCGCGTGTGGATCAAACGGCCCAATATCTTGATCTATTTTTTCGTAAATACTGCTTCGATAATCTCGCTCGGAAAATACAGGCTCGGGAATTACCAATCCGCTAATAGATGGAATGCGGGCACAGTTGCTTTGATAAACTTCCAACCTTGAATCCAACCAGGGCTGTTTCTGATTATCAAAAATCGGAGAGCTAGCCGCGAGGGCCGGCAAAAGAGGCAATACGATTCGTATGGCTGCATGGAGTCGGCCAAACTCCTCGTCGCCGTGAAATGGCAAGTTCCAATGCGTGCTTTGAAGATTCGCCCAGCCATGGCCACGGCAGTCAAAGATTCGATCAAAGGTTTCATAGATCGGCCCATTATCGTGGGGCCAGAGACGCAATTCGGTAGCGGGATTCATCCAGGGATGCATGGCCGTCGGTAGCAAGCACGCGTTCCACTTCGCAAGCAAGCTGTTAGCGTGTTGTACTTGTTGCATGAATTGTTGAGCAACACTGGTCAGGTCGGACACGGGATCCGAGACCTTGAATTCAAGCACGTGCAATGCCAGCTCATTGCTCCAAGCCATGCTGCCTAATTCGACTTCTCCAGTCAATTCGCCAGCAACCTCTGTCAATAGTTGATCGGCAATAGGACGTACATCTAGTGAATCCTTATCGACAATCATGTATTCCAATTCGATTCCAAAAGCATCGAACAGGTGTAGCGAACCCGATGGACTCATGATTGGTAGTAGTTCGCTTTCTTCATTTCAATGCGTCGCAAGAATACGCGCATTACCCGCAGATATAGTTCGTCTCGCAGAACCTTATCCTCGACGCCAGTATCTACATTCGGATTGTCATTGACTTCAATGACGTAGAACTTGCCGTTGGATTCCTTGATATCCACGCCATAAAACCCGTCGCCTATCAGATTGGCTGCCTTGAGAGCCGTTCGAACTGCTCCGAGCGGCGCGATTTCCACGGGCATCGTTTCGAAATTGCCGTAGCGATTCTTATCTTGGCATTCTTGGCGGATTATTTGCCAATGTTTGGGTGCCATGAAGTACTTACATGCAAACAGCGGCTGACGATCGATGATACCAATACGCCAATCAAAGGCTGTTGGCAAAAATTCTTGTGCAACTACCAAGTCGCTATCCGCCAACATCTCCTTCATGGCCATCTCCAATTCGTCGGGTGAAGTTACCTTGATCACCCCTTTAGAGAAAGCGCTATCGGGTTTCTTCAGAACAAGTGGGATTCCAAGTTCTGTCTGTACGTTCTGCCAATTATCCTTGTGCACGACCAGCGTTTTAGGGGTCAGCAGCTTCTGCCGCGCCATCAATTCAGCCAAGTAGACCTTATTACTACATTTAACAATGGATAGGGGGTCATCAATGACAACTAAACCTTCGCTGGCCGCCCGTTGCGAGAAGCGATAGGTGTAATGATTTACAGAAGTTGTCTCTCGAATGAAAAGCGCATCGAATTCGGCTAGTCGAGCGTAGTCGTCACGTTCGATAACCTGAGCACGAATCCCGCAGCCTGCCGCTGCTTTTACAAATTTTTCAATGGCCTTTGAGTCCGAAGGTGGTTCGGCCTCGGATTCGTTGGTGAGAATCGCCAAATCAAAACGGAAATTCGCTTTTCGACTGGCTTTCGGAGCCTGGCCCTCAAAGTACTTGGTAGCCATTTCAATGACGAAAGGCCAGTGCTTTTCAGGAACCTCACTAGCCGGTATCGCTTGAATACTCTTGAGGGCCCACTCGTTGTCCACACGTACAAAGCTCGCGCGTAACAACGGGGCTTGAAACTGATTGAATAGTCGAATTGCCAGTCGCTGATAGCGCTCTGTCATGTTGCGACCAAAGTAAATACTTAACTCGAACGTATCAGAAACGATTCGCTTGAGGCTGCTTTGAATTAGCTCGTCCAAATCAGCAGCTACAATTTTGACAACCGACGCGCTCTTCAGGTCCTGGACAGTTGTTACGTGGGGGAGCGGTCGGTGGCCTCGAGCTTCCGCCAGTAGAGAAACATAGTATCCGGTTGACTGATATCGGTAGGAACGGCAGAGATTAAAGACTCTCACATTCCTCCGCTCATAATACTCCGATTTCGTGAGATAGGATTTGGCGTCTACGATTTCCACGTTCGGAATTTGAAACGGCCAATCCTTAGAACTATTGGCAACCACCACTGCGGGCACTTGTGCACATCCTGGCTATAAAGAAAGTTGATTCAAGTGAGATTCACTGACTATTTGATCTTAAAAAATGACCTGCGAAAGCTTTCCCAAAGACAACTAAGGGTCGTTAGATAGGTACGTGTAATCTGCAAAGACTTAGGGGGACACATTGGAAGCCGGTTGTGTATTCTGTTTAGGATAAATTACGAGCAAATTTGCGTCGTATGTCAATACACCTAGCAAAATTGCGCTAACGACCCGAGCGATTGGAACTTCATAATCCAGGTTCTTACTCCAAGGATTCTTTTGATAAGGATCTGCAACTCGCACCGATTTTTGTTCGCGGTTGTACCCTCTGAGGATGACAAAGTGCCCTTGCGGTACACCGCGAATATCACACTGCTGCTGCGTCGGATTGACTTCGCGCTTCTCTTGGTACAAATACGTTGAACTCAAGCCAGTCAATAGCGGGATGTTCCTGGCCAAGTATTGGCGAATTAGTTGTGGGCTCAGGTCCTGCATGCGAACCTGTCCCCCCAAAGCTAGAAACTCTAGATATCCGCGAGTTGCCAAACGCAATTTGATATCTTCTTTAGCTTCCGCTTGAGCTGCCAGCTTGGCGGCGATATCGACTTTGTCGCGAAACCACGTTGGATCAAATACCGTCAAATTGAAGGTGTAGATCCGAGCAGCATAGCCATGTTTCAGAGCATCACACCCGAGCAAAACCGCCAAAGTGCCACCATCATCCAGCTTAGGAACTCGGTCAATCAACATTCCTAAATCGACATCCTCTCCGTAATACCGGTAAACTGCATGTAAGCAAGTTGGGCCGCAAGTCCAGTCGTCTGGTTGCGGCATGATATTCACGGGGAGATGTTCGGTCATAAATTCAACTACCTTGAAGAGCCTGCCCTGGTAAGTAGAGCAGTAGCCAGCCACCGCGCGAAGTGGGATTCGTTCGTACTAGCGTGCCGATAAGAGAAGGAGATCGGAAGGAAGGGGTTTATGCCATGATAATTCCAAGCCGCGGCCATGCGAATTCAATTTTTGCTCAATACGACGATACAATGGCAGCGAATTCGGCCGAACATTTACTTTTCGCCGTTACTCCATGTCGATTCATTACGAAACTGAAATCACTGCCCTATGGATATTGATCACACCTTCCAGGAAACCAAAACCTACGTCAGCCGTACCGCCCTACTTGAGTCAACTCTAGCGTTGTTGGAATGGGATGAAAGAACTGGGCTTCCCAGCCAAGGAGGCGCATATCGCGCCGAACAAATTACTCATTTAAGTGGCTTGATCCACCGCCGGCGCACTGCTCCCGAATTGGGAGCCTGGTTACAAGAATTATCTGCCGGTCCATTGGCCAGCAATGCTACCAGTCCTGTGGGTGCAACAATCGCGAAACTCTTCAAAGACTACAAACGCCATGCGCAATTGCCTATCGAGCTCGTTGAGGCGACATCTCGCGCTGTAGCACTGGGACAACAGGCTTGGGAGAAAGCCCGTGAATTGGACTCGTGGAATGATTTTGCGCCTCATTTGAAGACCATATTTGATTTGCGGCGCGAGGAGGCACAACTTCTTTGTGAGCGGCCTAACCCCGACGCAACAGATCTTTACGATGCCCTGCTCGACCAATATGAAGAAGGCGCTCGAACACAACAACTGACCAACACCTTTGCCGCTCTCCGAGATGAACTCGTGCCCCTCGTGTCGAACCTGACAATTGCCCCTAATCGCCCTACCGGTCATTGTTGGCAATATCCCGTACCAGTTGACCGACAACGAAGAATTAGCAAATGGATAGCGGAACAAATTGGTTACGATTTCTCACGCGGTCGCCTGGATGAAACTACGCACCCATTTTGCACAACGCTTGGCCCTAACGACTGCCGAATCCTCACACGATACCAAGAGAAGTACTTTCCAAGCGGTTTTTACGGCACGCTACATGAAGCCGGTCACGGCATTTACGAACAGGGGCTGCCCGATAAATGGTACGGACTTCCGCCGGGAGCAGCCTGCAGCTTGGGCATTCACGAGTCGCAGAGTCGCCTTTGGGAAAACTTCGTGGGGCGAAGCTTTGCGTTTTGGCGGTGGTGCTTTCCGTTGCTCGCCAAACAGCTGAACGGAGCATGGAAATCGCTATCAGCAGAACATGTTTACCGCGACGTCAACTTGGTTGCCCCGAGTCTCATTCGGGTCGAGGCTGATGAAGTCACCTACAATCTGCATATCCTAATTCGATTTGAATTGGAACAGTCTTTGTTAAGCGGCGAATTGAGCGTGGCTGACGCACCAGATGCCTGGAACGAACGCTATCAGCATTATCTGGGAATTCGTCCATCCACACATCGCGATGGCATCTTGCAAGATGTCCATTGGAGCGCAGGATTGATCGGTTACTTCCCAACTTACACGCTGGGCAATCTGTATGCAGCTCAATTAGTAGAAGCCGCGGAAAGACAGCTCGGTCCGTTAACCGAACAATTTACGAAAGGCGATTTCAATCCAATGCTTTCCTGGCTCAGAGAGAATGTACATGCACACGGAAGATGCCAATCGGCACCTGACCTAATGCTCAAAGCCACCGGACAACAACTCAATCATCGTCCATTTGTAAAATACCTGAGCAACAAGCTTGCACCTATTTACGAGTAGTTTGTTCGGATCGAGGTTTCTCGGTGAACGCGTACACAAACTAACTCTCCTCAAGCAACATACCCTCCCGATTTTTTCGGGAGGGTAAGTTGGCCAAATTTCGTGAGCGCACCGTCATGGCTTTCTGTTGATGTTTCGCTACTAGATTCTGCGCATCTCGTTAAGGGGATTTACAGTGACAACGACTCCCTTGAAAGCTGGTGTCTTACTCTGTGGATCCAAATCACGTGGTACCAGTTCGTTGGCCTCTGGAAAATACATTAGGGCGTTCCCTGGCCGTACTGCATCATAGGCCCGAGCCAAATAGCCTTCGATACGACCAACCTGGCTGGACACATCCACCGGTTGGTCTGGTGATAGTCCCAGCCGATTCAAGTCGTCAGGATGCATGAGAATAAGATCCCGCCGTTCCTGCCCACGATACAGATCTTCTTCCTCATAAACAACCGTATTGAACTGACCCTCGCTACGAATCGTCATCAACCTTAGCTCGCGTTCCTGCTGCCCTGCTAGCTCGGGAATAGCATAAGTTTGCATTGCGGCCCGCCCATCCTGCGTAGCAAATTGTGGAGCATGCAAGGTTCTGCCGGCGATTTGAAATTCCTGCTTGCTCTTTCCAATCTCCTCGATGGCAGCATATCCAGGGATAACTCGTGCTATCCATTTTCGGATTTGATCCGGGTTACGCATTTCCTCCCAAGACAACGGCCGGGTATCGGCAAGTAGGCGGTGTCCTAACTCTGCAATCACTTCGATTTCGCTACGCGGCCCCGGTAAACGAGGCCTACCTCCGTCACTCAAACGTACGTAATTGAACATCGATTCCTGCGTAGTGGCTTGTGGCTCTTCATCTCTAGCCAACACGGGCAAGATAATACTCTCGGTCGCCAGCGAATGCGGATGCCCAGTGTTCAAAGTTGTACTAAGCGTCGTCAAGTGCCTTAATCGACATAGCGCCTCTTTGGCATACTTTGCGTCAGGATTGGAACCGTATAGATTTCCGCCAAGGCATACGCCAACTTTCGCCTGCCCGTTGTACGCCGCGTCCATACAGGCCATCGTGTCCATGCCTGGCGTTGTCGGCATTACGAATCCGAACTCAGTTTGGAGCTTTTCAAATATCTGCTCCTTCAGCGCAGGTGTAACTCCCATTGAACCAATCCCTTGGACATTCGAGTGTCCACGAATGGGCATCAAGCCACAGCCGACTCGCCCCACCATGCCTCGTAGAAGCGCCAAGTTGGCAATCGCATGTACATTTTGCACTCCATGGACGTGATGTGTGATGCCCATCGTCCACGAAAAGATCGTTGCTTTTGCAGCTGCATAAGTCTCGGCCACTGAACGCATCTCTGCTTCATCGATGCCTGAATTGCGAACCAACTCAGTCCAAGCAGTTTCTCGTAACCAAGCGCGGTATGACTCCGAGTCTCGGCAATGGACATTGAGAAAAGAGTTATCGGTGGCTCCCAATTCGTCAATTGCTTTGGCGATGCCAGTCAAGAGTGCCAAATCTCCGCCGATGTGCGGTTGAACTATCTGCGTTGCAATATCCGCCTTGAACAACATACTGCGCCAGTCGCTGGGTATGCGAAACTTGACCAAACCCAACTCACGAACGGGATTGATGATGACAATCTTTCCACCTCGGCGGCGCAAATGAGTCAACGATGTCATCAGTCGTGGGTGATTACTGGCTGGGTTGCCACCAATCACAAATACGCAATCGGAGTGTTCGATATCCTCCAAGGTCACAGTTGCAGTTCCGGTGCCCAGAACCTGGTTCAGGCCCACACCGCTTGCTTGGTGACAGTAGTAACTGCAATTATTGACATTGTTTGTTCCGTACAGTCGGGCTAAAAGATGCAATAGGAAACTCGCCTCGTTGCTACTTCTACCGCTGAAGTACCAAAACGACTCGTTTGGAGTAACCGATTGCAAACTCCCAACCAAACGATCCAAGGCCTCAGCCCAAGTTATTGGCTTCCAATGGGAAGCACCTCGGGTGTAAAGAACAGGTTGAATCAGTCTGCCGGCAGTTTCCAACTGCCGCGGTGTCCAGGATTGCAATTCGGATACGCTATGACGTTGCCAAAAATCTGCCGTGATGGCTGGTTGCATGTCGGAAGCCATGGCCTGCAACGACTTTTTGCACACTTCGGGGAATGAGCCGCGTTCATTGACCATCCCACCGGCTTGCCCCCCCATTCCGAGAGCACAAGTCTTGCAGGCGTTTTTTGTCCGTAGGGCTCGATAGAGTTTCCAGATGCCTCCAACCTGCCCAGCCTTTTTGAGGGTGTAGCGCATTGCAGCCCACCCTCCCCCATTCTTTACAACGCGCGCCATCGAATTAACTTTCTGTTGAGCCCGATCTTTCCTGCAAGCAAGCCGGTTGGAAACTCTCTAACGGCGATTATCGCTTGCCGCGCACTCAGCGTCAAAGCTGGAGCGTCGTAGGTGTCAAAGTTTTCAAAGAACACGATGGTTCGTAGAGCGATCCAAGACTATCAAACCTATGGCGCGAAACCTAGGCAAGGGTCTATAGTTTAGGAGCAGTTGAGGTTCCGAAATTCCTGTTTTTGAGGAGCCAAAGTACGGATGAATTAGGGTAGATCGAAAAGCTTTGAAGGCAAAACTGCTTGCTAAATTTGCGTATGCTCTAATTGCGGCAGCAACAAAGCGCACCAAAGCCCCGCCCATGGGATTTCGCAAGACCCGAGTACCTAATGAACCAGACTGTGTTCGAAGCCAGCCATCTATGGGAGTAATACTGGGAAACTTCTGCCAAAAAGGGCTGCCTGAAAATAGACTTAAAAATATGGTCAGACACGGCAAGATGCAGGTCTGACTTTTTGAGCTGTTTTGAATTACAATTCGCCTTTTGCCCGCTCAAACCTCAGCCAATGGTTCGTACCATTCACGGACCAAAAGTGAAATAATTCGCAACATGAAAATACTGATTATCGGTAACGGCGGTCGCGAGCATGCTCTCGCATGGAAGATAAAGCAGAGCCCGCGAGTCAAAGAGGTCTTTGTCGCACCTGGAAATGCTGGCACAGCTCTGGATGCAGTCAACGTACCGATCGGTGTGAGCGATATTGCTGAATTGGTCAAATTCGCCAAACAAGAACGTATTGGCCTAACCGTGGTGGGACCGGAGGCGCCCCTGGCGTTAGGAGTAGTCGATGCCTTTGAGTCGGAAAAACTAAGGGTGTTTGGCCCTACAGGTGCTGCTGCCCAATTAGAGAGCAGCAAGGCCTTTTGCAAAAACGTCTTGCGTCAAGCTGATGTACCGACCGCCGACTTTCAGATATTCCGAGATCCCGACGACGCGATGCGATTTGTCAAAGGACGATTTCCCGGCGAACGCGATCGCTGCCCAGTGGTTGTTAAAGCAGATGGACTGGCCGCAGGCAAAGGCGTTATCGTATGCAAGCGACGAAACGAAGCCCTGGATGCCATCGATCGGATCGCGCGTCGCAAAGAATTCGGCTCAGCCGGTTCGCAGATGATTATTGAGGAACGTTTAGAGGGCCAAGAGGCCAGTGTACTGGCAATCACGGACGGTCGCACTATCCTTCCGCTTCCGCCAGCTCAAGATCACAAACCGGCCTTTGACGGCGACAAAGGCCCCAATACAGGCGGCATGGGAGCCTACTGCCCTACTCCGATGGTTGACGATGCATTACTGGCCTGGATTGAAGAACATGTGCTAGTGCCCACGATCCATACGATGAAACGCAATCGTAAGCCATTCCGAGGCGTACTTTACGCAGGCTTGATGCTCACACAGACGGGGCCCAAAGTATTGGAATACAACTGTCGCTTCGGTGACCCTGAATGCCAACCTCTGCTAATGCGACTAAAAAGCGATCTAGTGGAAATTTTGGAGGCAGTTGTAGATCAGAAGCTAGATCAAATTGATGCACCCGAGTGGGATCCGCGTCCTGCCATCTGCGTCGTCATGGCCAGTCAAGGTTATCCAGGTGATTACGAGAAAGGCAAACCGATTACCGGCATTCAAGCCGCGGATGAAGTTCCTGACGTGAAGGTCTTTCACGCCGGCACTCGGCTGGATCAAGAAAATAACGTATTGACCGATGGTGGACGCGTGCTGGGCGTCACTGCACTCGGCGAAAGTATCTCGGTGGCCAAATTGAATGCTTATACGGCCGTCCAAAAAATCCGCTGGGCAGGTGCATGGTGTCGGAAGGATATTAGTGACAAGGCTCTTACCTTTGCAGCAGAAGTACAGGAGCATTGATCCATACTCAGCCCTTTTCCAATAAATCGAGATATTCCTCGCTACATAGCAGCCTGCCTGGCTATTGGACCCGTGCGTGTCGGCGGACTTCTTGAATATAGCATTTCGAGAACGTTATGATGTTTGCAATTGACAGCCAACTTTCGGTTGTTGTTTAACGACTTTGCGATTACATCGGATGTTGTATGGTCATGCGATTGGCTTTTCTCTGCTTTCTGACAATGTTGGCAGGGTGTTCTGACAACAAGCAAATGCCGATCACTCAGAACAATGTTCAAATTCCGATCACTGAGAACGATGAAGAAATGTCGGTCACGAGAGAAACTGTACAGCTGCTAACTCAATTTCCAACAGCGTTCGAATTACAACTTGAGTTATCACTAAACGAACAGTTACTCTCTTTTGAGATTTGTTTCATAGACTCTCTAGCAATTGAATTAGATTCAATTTCGCAGCAACCAATTGCAATCTTTGATTTGGATCGGATGGAATGGACAGAATGCTCAAGTGGACAGTTGTTCACACAAGCAGCCTGCGAAGACTGGGCGCTGTCATCAACTGAAAGGACCAACGCCACATTAGCACGTGCTCCTGACAATGACGTCAAGCGGTTCGTTATGGCTTCACTCAAGCCCGAATTCGAAGTCTCAGAAACTGCCGATGAAATCAAAATCAGCAATCAATTCCTAAATTATGTGTTCCAAAGCTCACTCGACGTTGATGAGCAACAAATGGATCGGTTTTTCAAGTATGACTTTTTGAATGCTTATCGAAAGGCGCTAATTGAGAAGAAACTCCCACCGATACCGCAACTCGCCGTCTCAGGTGAATTGAAAAAGCGTGGTTTTGTGCCAGGCATAATGAATCTTACTGTGAACACACCGAATGGAGTGGTCAGTTTAACAGCCCGAACGAAAGTCGCGACTTTGTCCGAGGAGAAGATCGAGCAATTACGCGATTTGACGACACAAACTCAATAGGCGTAAAGTTACATATTGCGCGTATCCGCTACTTCAACTACCACGCGGAGTAATTGCAAAAAACCTCCGTAGTTCCGATCCGAAGAAAGCTAGGGAGTTCCAAATGCCGCTCATTAGCCAATTAGCCCTGCTCTGCCTCACTTGCATGTGCTGGTCCAATCTCCAGGCAGAAGGAGAGTTTAGGCGCCTTCAAGAAATAAACCCTCCACCACTGCCAGAGGAGAAACAAGCAATTGTCATCGAAGGAGGTTTGTTGATCGATGGCACAGGTGCAGTTCCGCTGGAGGATGCAGTTGTTGTCCTGCGCGGCGAACGGATCGTGGCTGTGGGTAAACGCAGCAACATCGACATCCCTGAGAATTCGATGCACATTGCTGCTCAAGGCAAGGCCATTCTCCCAGGCCTAGTGGACTCTCATTTCCATACGGCGGAAGGAGAGACCGTACATTCCTTGCCACCTCTATTTCTATCACATGGTGTAACGACAGCAAGAGATCCTGGCCGACCTATCGAAGTCTATGATTCTTATAAAACTTCTAAATCTCTTGCTCCGCGACTATTCCTGACGGGTCCGCACTTTGATCAGGCGCCCTGTGCCTGGCCCAAAAATGCGATCGAGATCGACTCCGTAGAGGAAGCAAGAGCGGCCACTCGACGATTCTTCGACCGAGGTGCGTCGGCCATTAAAGTCTACTTCCGATTGCCGCTCGATGAAATTCGCGCTACATGTACGACAGCCCATGGTCTGGGAATTCCTGTGACGGCGCACTTGGAACTTGTTGACGCGGATTCAGCAATTGAAGCTGGTCTAGACGGTCTAGAGCATATTACGTCTTTGGGAACTACTTTAGCCGAACCAGACATCGCGGCCACCTTTCGCAGTGCGGTGTTTGCCGAGAATTCCGCGCGTGAAGATGGTCGCTATCGCTTGTGGGCCACACTCAATTTCAATGACAACCAGCGCGTGGCGAATGCCTTAGCAGTCATGAAACTGCACAACACGGTACTATCTCCCACGCTGGCAACCTTTGAACGGCGCGCCGGAGACAAAGACGTTGAGGAGTTTCATGTGCGCGGATTTGAGAACATGCTTCGGTTTGTTGGCATTTGCCATAAAGCGGGCATCCGCGTCGTAACAGGTTCGCATACCTGGTCGCGCCATGTTCCCATGGGCTGGGCGTTCCAGAGAGAGATGGAACTACTTCACGAGGCAGGCATGACAAACATGGACGTCATTCAAGCCTCGACGCTTGCGAATGCCCAGTTTCTGGGGTGTGCCGACCGAATTGGATCGATAGAAACAGGTAAACTGGCAGACATAGTGATTGTTCGCGGCAATCCGTTGGAGGATTTGACTTCCATGTATCAGGTCGAGCAAGTGATCCTCAACGGTCACCTTGTTCCCAAGTCGAACGTAGCGCCCCCACTCAGATAGCCCTCAACTACAATCGAACGCAAACATAGTGCGGCGGGCGTTCAAACTTCACATGATTTTCAATAGATGAAAACGATGAAACGTTGTTATTATATTCTGCTAGTGCTGCTTTCGCTGTCCAACCAAAACTTGGCCCAGTCGCCGTTCCGGTCAACACTAACCGAATACTCGCTCCAGGAACAACTTGAATCGTTTCGGCAGGCGCAGGGCATTCCGGGAATCACCGTGGCAGTCGGCCGAAACAATCAACTGCTTTTCACAGCCAGCTGCGGACAAGCAGACGCAGAAAACCAGGTACCAGTCAGCGCAGATACCAAGTACCGCACTGCCTCCGTTGCAAAGACTATGACGGCAGTAGTCATCATGTCGTTGGTCGAAGAGGGCAAAGTAGACTTTGACCACAGTGTTCGTAACTACTGTCCCGATTTTCCCGACAAAGAATGGACAGTATCAGCACGACAATTGCTTGGGCACCTTGGAGGCGTCCGCCACTAAAAATCTGAAGCGGAAACCTTATCGACAGAGCATTATTTTGATCTTGCATCGGCTCTGGCAACCTTTCGCGACGATCCGCTTTTGCATGAACCCGGTAGCAAGTACTTGTACTCTACATTTGGCTACAACTTGCTAGGCAATGTAGCTGAAGGAGCAACGGGAACACCCTTTCCACGATTGCTGACCAAGTACGTTTTCGAACCTGCAGATATGTCCAATACGGTTATTGATGACCTATTTACAGTCATTTCTAATCGCACACGCGGCTACGTGCGCCCAAACCAATCGCTTCTCAGCCGCTTTGGAGACTACTCCAATTTGCAGGCTGGGCAACTCTACAACGCTCCGCTGCACGACACAAGTATGAAAATCCCAGGCGGAGGATTGCTGTCTACTCCCTGCGATCTGGTCAAATTCGCAATTGCTCTCAATACAGGCAAGCTACTATCTCGCGAATCATTGGCGACTATGTGGACTTCACAAGTCACGAGCAATCAGGATGAAACCGGTTACGGGCTTGGTTGGCGAATTGGACTAAACGGGCAAGAGAAATGCGTCTGGCACACCGGAGGTCAAGCCGGCACATCCACGATCCTGTACATTTTACCTGAGTCTGGTACCAGTGTTGCTATCATGTGCAATCTACAGAGCGTTGGCCTACTCGAGTTGGCCAGCTCACTAGCCCAGCAGGTTTCGTATCAACCGCCCGCCGAAGTTGACTACAACCCTGCGATCGAAAAATTACGCACAGCTGTGCAATATGAAGTACTAGCCAAACAACTACCTGCCCTGTCAATTTCCATCGTTGAAAAGAACCGAATCGTGTGGGCGAAGGGATTCGGACATCAAGATGCCGATAAGAAAACACCTGCCACCGAGAATACTGTCTATCGTGTGGGTTCGGTATCCAAGCTGTTCACCGACATCGCTGTGATGCAACAAGTAGAAGATGGGAAATTGGATTTAGATCAGCCGATACAAGAACTATTGCCAGAGTTTCAACCTCACAATGCTTTTGGCGAATCGATCACTCTTAGACAACTGATGACCCATCGTTCCGGACTTGTGCGAGAATCGCCGATTGGCAATTACTTTGATCCAACTCAACCATCGCTCGCATCCACTGTGACCAGCCTTAACCAAACCTCACTCGTGTACGCTCCGAACACGAGAACCAAGTATTCCAATGCCGCTGTGGCTGTTGTAGGAACCATCTTAGAACATTCCTCAGGGAGTAGTCACCCGCAGCAAGTCCGGACCAATATTCTTGATCCTCTTGGTATGGAGCACAGCAGCTTTGAAGTCTCACCGGAACATGAACGTGATCTAGCCACTGGCTGGATGCACACTTACGACGACCGACGATTCGAAGCTCCAAACTTTCTGCTCGGTACTGGACCAGCAGGAAATCTCTATTCAAGCGTTACTGATCTTTCAAAATTCATGATGTGTATTTTTGAAGGTGGATCATTGGATGGCCAGCAGATCATCAGCTCCAATGTGCTCGAAGCCATGCTCACTCCTCAGAAAGAATTAGATGGAACTCCACAGTCCTTTGGAATTGGATTTCATATCCAAGACTTGGATGGATATCAGAAGGTTGGTCATGGGGGAGCTATCTACGGATTTTCGACTCAACTAGAGGCACTCCCAGAACGAAAGATAGGCGTTGTTGCAGCTAGTGCACTTGACGGAAGCAATGGCGTGGTGGGCCGATTGTCCGATTATGCTCTACGATTGATGCTAGCCGCGCAAGATGGCAAACCTTTACCCAATTATGAAACTACAACCTCGTTGCCCAGCGAGCGAGCTACCGCCATGGTTGGCAGCTACGAAGATCCAGCAAATCAATCGCGAGTACAAATCTCGGAATACAATGGTCGAACATTCTTGCAACGTGGATCGTTCCGTCGAGAACTTCGTGCCCGAGACAGCGATGGAGGCATAATCATTGACGATGTATTCGGATTTGGTCCCGAAGTTCGCTTGGAGCAACCAGGCATGCTGGCAATTGGAGAACAAAAGCTCGAGCGTCAGGCGGAATCCCCACCTGCGGATGCTCCTCAGCGATGGAAAGGTTTGATTGGCGAATATGGTTGGGATCATAACACGCTCTACATTCTAGAAGACGGCCAGCAATTAGTTGCTCTTATTGAGTGGTTTTACTATTACCCCCTCACCGAGATTGATGAAAACACTTATTTGTTTCCCAATTACGGTCTGTACCACGGCGAAGGTTTGAAGTTCTCGCGGAACGAGCATGGCATAGCCACCAAAGTGACTGCTGCGGAAGTTGAATTCTTTCGGCGTGAAGTTGGTACTCGTGACGGGCAAACATTTAAGATCACACCTCTTCGGCCCATTGAAGAGCTGCGTGAGGTAGCCCAAAAGGCACTGCCGCCGGAAGAAAATGGGGATTTTCGTCCTAGCGAACTCGTTGAAGTCGTTAGCCTAGATCCCAGTGTTCAACTAGATATCCGTTATGCCACCACCAACAACTTCACTGGCTCGCAGTTTTATCAGCAGGCTCGGGCCTTTCTGCAGCGGCCGGCGGCAGAAGCTCTAATCCGAGTCCACAAAAAACTAAGTTCGGAAGGATTGGGACTACTGATTCACGACGCCTATCGTCCTTGGTACGTTACAAAAATGTTTTGGGATGCCACTCCCGATTCCATGAAGGATTTCGTGGCCAATCCAGCCCGCGGTTCTCGGCACAATCGAGGCTGTGCAGTGGATCTGACACTATATGATCTTCGCACTGGCCAGCCCATTCCGATGGTGGCCGGGTACGATGAGTTCTCGCCGCGCTCATTTCCGTTGTACCCGGGTGGCACAAATCGCCAACGCTGGTATCGAGAACTATTGAGAACAGCGATGCAAGCGGAAGGTTTTACGATTTATGAATATGAATGGTGGCATTTTGATTTCAAGGATTGGCGTAAGTACCGAATTGGCAATTTGACTTTTGAACAGATTCCACCTAGCGACTAATCGTCCTCTAGTTTTGACTTTTCTCGTAAACCGCCCGCCATCAATGATGAAAGCCTATCGCGTCTTGCTGGTCAGTGGACTTACATTTTGCACTGCAACGGTGCGCACACTAGTACTACAAAGCTGCGATCACGGTGGATGGCAATGGGGCGATCACGGAATTTGGCAAACTTACCCTCCCAGGCTTGTCCCCCCCTCCCTGAAAAGGATGGAGCGTCCGCGGAGAAGTGTCCAATATTTCTCTAAAAATTTCTTGGTTTAAGTGTAATCTGGAATACACCAGAGAGGAGTAAACCTATGGCATCGGACATCGCTTGTAACACCAGTTCTTCCCTTATCATCCAATAAGCCATGTTTCCTGACACACGCATCAGTCTGGTAATACGACTCGCGGAAACCGCGGATGTGGAAGCGTGGCAGGAGTTTGTGGATCTTTACGCCCCAGTATTGCTGAGCATCGCGCGTCGCAAAGGGCTTCAGCCGGTTGATGCGGAGGATTTAGTTCAAGAAATACTCATGGCGGTCGCGCGGGCCATTCATCGCTTTGAGCCGGATCAACGACGAGCCAAATTTCGGAGTTGGCTAGGTGCAATTGCAAGAAATCTAATTGCTGACATGTTATCCGGTAATGCGCGTCGACCCATCGTCCGCGCAATCACGGATAGTTGGTTGCGTGAGCTTGAATCACAAAATGTGGAAACGGTAGGCCACGTCCCTCCATCGGAATACGACTGGATTACTCAAGAGTATCGACGCAGCGTCTTTCGTGTCGCCGCGGGACGCGTGCAGAAACGCGTCAATGAAAACACCTGGCAAGCTTTCTATCTGACAAAGATATCTCAGCTCGAGGATGCGGCGGCAGCCAAACAATTAAGCATGACCTTAGGTGCATTGCATGTAGCCCGCTGCAGAGTCCTCAAGCTGCTACGCGCCGAAGTTGAGTGGTTAGAGTCTTCGGGTGAGCGGTCGCTATTGGCCACTTCGACAAATGAGGAGCTAAAATGATTCCTCAGATCCCCTGCCCCTCCCTGTCTGAGTTGGAATCTTTGCTGGCTCCGTCGGCAAGCTCTAACACGGACTTAGAACGCCACCTCGACACTTGCGAATCCTGTCGCCGGAAGTTGATGGATTCGGCTGTGCAAGCCGATTGGTGTGCGGACGCCTGCGAAACGCTGTCTTCGGAACAAGACACTGCAGCTCTACAACGCATCTCACGTTCGATTTGTGCTCTCGCGGATCAAACTCGCCGGGAGGGCTCTGATTTGCATGAAATTGAATTAGAACAGCTTCGTCCCTTGTTGGATCCACCCAGCCACCCTGAGCTGATAGGTCGGCTTGGACGATACGAACTCGAACAGTTGATTGGTCGCGGAGGGATGGGACTTGTTTTTCGCGCCTTTGATGGCGAACTACATCGTGTCGTGGCAGTAAAAACTTTGGCTACGCATTTGATTCCAATAAGTAGCGCCCGACAGAGATTTGTTCGCGAGGGTCGAGCTGCCGCTTCACTGGCGCATCCACACATCGTGCCAGTCTTCGATGTGATTACCGAAGAACGCGCCCCTGCCCTCGTCATGCAGTTTATCGCCGGCCCCACATTGGATCAGTGGTTATTACAACACGGCCCTTTGCCTTGGCAGCAGGTGATTCAATTGGGAACCCAATTAGCTAGCGCTTTATCTGCCGCCCATGTACAAGGCATCGTGCACCGTGACATCAAGCCCGGAAATGTGCTGCTAGAAGCGGAAGCCTCACGCGCACTGCTGGCTGATTTCGGCCTGGCACGCACACTGCAAGCCGCCACGTTGACTCATAGCGGCATGTTGGCCGGTACCCCGGATTTCATGTCACCAGAGCAAGCACACGGCAAAAACGTCGATACTGCCAGCGATCTGTTTTCGTTCGGTTCGGTCCTATATACGATGTTGTGCGGCCAACCACCGTTTCGTTCTACGGATGCGATGGCAACGATGAATCGGATCTGCCATCGACCACACATTCCCGTGATGCAGGTCACAGACGGTGTACCGGTTGAACTATCTTCCCTAATTGATCGACTCCTTGCCAAGGACCCGCGTCGTCGTCCATCGCAAGCGAGCCAAGTGGCTGAGTTACTACAACATATGGCATCTGCCCCTGTTCGATTTGGATCGCCAAAACGATATCCTTCGTTGAAGGTATCAACTTGGGGCCTCATCGCGATCTTAATTCTAGTGTTGGCCGTAAGTCCCTTGTTACTTCAGTGGATGTGGCCAACCCAAAACACAACCAAAGTTCAATCATTAGTGACAGCACCGCAGGCAACTCATCGGCCGAACTTCACAAGTCAACGTCTCGACGAATTTGGACGGCAATTTATCACAGCGGATTCTATTTTACAGGACCTGGAGCAGCGCGTTCAAAGCCTGCATCAACAAGTCTTTGCGACTGAATCCCAATCGGCAAATCGGTTCCCAGAATTTGGACTAGATATCGATCAACAACTGAATCAACTGCGAAGGCAAGTACAATCCTTGGAAACGCAGGTGGAAGCCAATCCAATTCCTTGATGATCACGAAAAATGGTAGACCTTCGCTAGGCTTGCCTGCCGATCGCTATGTGTTGGTTACGGTACTCAGAACAGGCTTTACATTGATTTACGACAAGCTGCATGTCGCACATTTCGCTGTCCAACTAGTCACTTCTCTATTTCAGTGAGGATCAACAGATGAAAAATCGATGGCAAATATTTGTTGTGTGCTTTGCTTTGGCCTGGCAGCCACCGTTAGCCAGAGGCCAAAATCCCGGTGCTGGCGGTTTTGGAGGTGAAGGCGGCGGATACGGTGATTATGGCGGAGGTGGTTACGGCAGCGGTGGATACGATGGCGGCGGAGGCATGTCAGAGGCAGGGGGACTACCGGACTTCACTATTCTTGGTGACGACAACGCAGAGGTACAGCCTCGTAGTTCATTGGAACTTCGGGTATATACCTATCGACTTGGCAGCTTGAAACCCGTGCGAACACGATCGAATTATGGCGGTGGTTATGGCTCGGAGGAAGCCTACGGTGGAGAGGGCTATGGAGGGGAAGGAAGTTCCTCGATAGGAGGAGGTTATGGCAGCATGGGTGGCGCCGGCTATGGAGGCGAAGGGGGTTATGGTGGTATGGGTGGCTACGGTGGTGGTCCAGGAATGTACGCCATGGGAGGCGGTTTTGGCGGCCCTGGTATGGGAATGGATGGCGGTACGGGAATGGGAGCGAGAGGAGCTTCAGGCCAACACAAGGCTCCCATAGACGTGTTCTTGCTTGCCTTCGTTTACCCAAATGCAGACGAACGTGGACGGCCCAAGATCGAAGTGCTGATTGATACGACGCTAAAGCAAGACGAATTGCAGGTCTTGCAGCGCTGGGAGGCAGACGAAATCCATCCCAAGCTAGCCAAGGGAGCTGTCAACCGCCAAAGCTCGCACAAGGAACGCCAATTAGTAGCTGAGACGATTCGTCAGCAAATCTGGAAAGATAAGTTGATCGCTGCACTAAACGATGCAAACACCGAACCTCGAAAACTGCAACAGTCTGAAAAGCAACTCCGCGACGTGTTAGCGGAAAGCTACGAAACTCAACTGGCTCGACAGGAATGGGAAGTCGAAAAACTGGAAACTCAATTATCGCAACTCAAAAGCGAAATTCTGCGCCGCCGCGAAGCCAAAGAGCGCGTCGTTGAAGTATTGCATGGTCGCATCGTGCTCGAGGCCCAGGGCCTTCTTCGAGAGTAAGCATACATTCTTCGAGAATCCGGCGTGTCCTTAAGAGGTTAATCGGAATCCAAGCGTCTGAGATCTGATTCGACCTTCGCTTTGGATTGTTTCATAAGTTTGGTAGTCAAACGATCAAACGTGGCAGCGAACGCTTTCTTGTTGAGCTCACTGTAGGGTTTGCTGCCACCGACGATGTTTCCAGCACCGCGCAGGCTGTCCATGAAGTCACGCATGGATAGCCTGCTAGCTATATTGTCTGCGTGATACTCTTCTCCTCGGGGATCGATAACCGCTATTTGCTTGGCAACCAATTGAGATGCCAGCGGAATATCAGCGGTAATTACCAAATCCCCTGCCCTTGCCTGCTCCACGATATGTTGATCGGCAACGTTGGCTCCAAAGCTGACTGTGACTACGGAAACAGTTGGAGCGTTGAGGGGTGGCGCCACCGATTGGTTGGCGACCAGGATGGTATCGATCTTCAATCGGCGGGCAGCCCGAAAAACAATCTCTTTAACCTCACGAGGGGCCGCATCGGCATCGATCCATATTTTCATATCCCAATGATTCCAGTGTTTGTAGATTTTACGCTCGAATTGAGTGGCAGTAGTTTTCGGGGTAGCAAACGAGCTGCAGCCCATTTGATGCAGACGACTATGGCTCTTGTCTCAACGCAATTACAGTGGCTTCCCCGCGTTTCAAATACAAAAGTGACTTTGCCATTTTTGTCTGGCGATCCCGCTGGTGGAAGTAGTCGTGGTTAGGGGCTAAACGAAACCGAAAAAATGCTCTAAACTTTGACGATTGTTGTCCCTGGATGGAATGAGTTGGGCCTAGAAAAATTACTCCAAGCGTTTGTATCGAAGTTGCAATACTCGTGTTGGGTACTTCCCGATTGTAGGTCATCCAGTTTTTTAAAAATATCAAGCGAATATGAACAAAGCACCCAAAACTGCCATTTCTCCTACACGCACAGAAGACTATCCGGAATGGTACCAGCAGGTCATTCGTGCTGCCGATTTAGCCGAAAACTCACCTGTACGGGGCTGCATGGTTATCAAGCCATGGGGCTATTCTTTGTGGGAGAACATGCAACGCGCATTGGACAAAATGTTCAAAGACACGGGGCATCGAAATGCCTACTTTCCACTATTCATACCTATGAGCTTTCTTGAGAAGGAGGCGGAACACGTCGAGGGATTTGCCAAAGAATGCGCGGTAGTCACGCACCACAGATTGGAGCCAGACCCCGATACTGGAGGCCTACGTCCCGCCGGCCCGCTCGAAGAACCTCTCATAGTGCGACCCACGAGTGAGACTATCATTGGTGCGATGTATGCCAAATGGGTTCAGTCCTACCGCGACTTGCCAATCTTGATCAATCAATGGGCCAACGTAGTGCGGTGGGAAATGCGCACCCGATTGTTTCTTCGGACGGCCGAGTTTTTGTGGCAAGAAGGCCATACGGTGCATGCTACACAAGACGAGGCTTTGGAGGAAACACGCAAGATGTTGGACGTGTATGCCGATTTTGCGGAAAACTTTATGGCGGTGCCTGTCATCAAAGGTGAGAAGACAGCAGGCGAACGGTTTCCAGGTGCTGACATGACGCTGTCGATTGAAGCCATGATGCAGGACCGCAAAGCACTTCAAGCAGGGACTAGCCACTTCCTTGGGCAGAACTTCTCCAAGGCTCAGGAGATCAAATTTCAAGATCAGAATGGTGAAGTAGCCTACGCCTGGACAACGTCCTGGGGCGTAAGCACGCGACTGATCGGTGCCTTGATCATGACCCATGCCGACGACGACGGAATGATCGTCCCGCCGAAATTGGCCCCAGCCCATGCAGTTATTTTGCCGATTTATCGTGACGACCAGCAGCGCGCAGAGGTGTTATCGTACTGCCAAAATCTTAAGGCCGAACTGTCTGCCTTGGCATACGCAGGTCGCGCTGTTGAGGTTGAAATTGATGATCGAGATTTGCGCGGCGGCGAGAAAAAATGGTATCACGTAAAGCGCGGAGTCCCATTGCGCATCGAAATCGGTCCCAAAGATCTTGCCAAGGATGCCGTATTTTTGGCGCGGCGAGACACTGGCGAACAATCGAGCCTGGCTCGCCAGACACTGATCGACTCGTTTACTTCCGTACTCGATGACATCCAAAATTCTCTGTTCCAGAAGGCCCTTACGATGCGTGAGGCCAACACCGTTGTGCTCAGTAACGAAAAGGAATTTCGCGAGTATTTTACACCTCGAAATCCTGACCAACCTGAAATCCACGGTGGATTTGCGCTGTGTTACTTTGAGTCTGAGGAAACTGTACAGCCGCTACTAGACGAATTGAAGGTTACAATTCGTTGCATCCCACTGGCCAACAATGACACGCCTGGCACATGCTTCCTCAGCGGTCGCCCTGCGCAAAAACAAGCTATCTTCGCCAAAGCCTACTAAATGAACGAGCGAAGTGATGGACTCGGAATGATCACTGGACGCGAGCCGAGACGCGTGAGCGGTCGAGTCTCGAGTACTACCCGAGGTCGTACGGCCGCGCGAGCGGCTGTTTAGGAAAACCGTCGCCTTACGGCCAACGGCTCAGTGTGAATGGAGATTTCAGATTAAATCAATAAGCCCACCACGCGTCTCGGCTTGCAAGTAACCTCAGCGACCAAGCCTGCTTATTTTGTGTAATTGGCTTCTACCTGCAATCATCAAATGTCTCCATGGCAAAGCCCAAACCTGCTCCTCCAACTGTTCAACTTGTAGCCGTTTTTGGCAAGCAAGCAAAAGCCATCGAAACGGCGAAGGGTCAGATCGAATCGCACTGGGGAAAAATCAAACTGGTTAGCCAAGCATTCGAACACAAGGAGACCGAGTATTACGCGGCAGAAATGGGGCAAGGGCTTCGCAAACAGTTCTTTGTGATCGATGGTTTTTATGATCCCGCCTTGTTGGCAGACTCCAAATTACAGAGCAACACTTGGGAAGCCAGCATATCGGCTCAAGCAGCGTTTTCGGAAATCAGGCCCGTTAATATTGATCCTGGTTATATAACCCTAACTAAATTAGTCCTGGCGAGTGCAAAAGATCGGGCTCATCGTATTTACCTGCGAGATGGTATTTATGCTGAAGAATGTCTGTACTTTTTGGACGGAGGCTGGCAATCGCGACCTTGGACCTACCCCGACTACCAGCGTACCGACTTTCACGCCTTTTTTCTTCAGGCCCGGGACTATCTTAAACAGTTGGTAGCTTCGCGAGACGTATCGGCCTAAGCAGAGGCACTGCCCACCAGCGCGCATCAAGGGTAAATTCGTTAATCTGCCGACCCAAAGGTCGGCTGCCAGCGTATATATTCGAACCTTTATTCCTTCAGTTAAGACTCTAAGCGAATTCTATGTCCCTGTGGGCGAATTTTTTATTTCTATTGGCCGTCCTAGCGCCTAGTTTTGTGATTTCGCTAGTTGCCGTGGGCCTGGTAAGAAAAGCTGCGGAGCGACTTGGCCTGTTGGACAAACCTGGAGCGCGCAAGGTACATACTACTCCCATACCGCTTGGTGGAGGCCTTGGCATTTGGGCGGGTGTAGTTGGCACTATGAGCCTCGGCACTGTGGGCGTTTTACTTGCCGACTACATTCCGGCTCTGAGAGCCCTATTGCCCGTTGGACTGTCGGAACATTTGGGAGGGTTAACAGGCAAGATCGCAGAGATCTGGGTCATCGTCGGCTGCGGAACTGTGCTCATGATTCTGGGCCTTATGGATGATCGTCGAGGGATTCCCTGGTGGTTGCGACTAGGGGTTGAGTTCTCGGTTGCTAGTCTGTGTGTTTACTGGCAAGGCCTGCAACTAACCGCCTTTATCGAACTGCCCTGGCTGACAAGTTGCTTAAGCGTGCTATGGATTGTGGCACTTATCAACTCGTTCAACATGCTCGACAATATGGACGGGCTGAGCGGTGGAGTGGCAACGATTTCTTCTCTGATGCTGGCCCTGATGTTGCTATCGACGCCCGCAGGCCAAAATGGACAACCTCAGTTTTTCGTAGCTGCCATGCTGTTGGTGCTCATCGGTGCACTTTTAGGCTTTTTATGGCACAATTGGCCGCCAGCCAAAATCTTCATGGGTGATGCTGGCAGTTACTTTATCGGCTTCTGGATTGCGATCGCCACGCTCTTGGCCACCTACGTTGGCTACCAAGGATCGCGTCCATACGCTGTCGTCGCTCCACTGATTGCATTGGCGATTCCACTTTACGATATGACCAGCGTAATTATCATTCGACTGCGCGAAGGCCGAAGTCCATTCGAAGGAGACAAACGGCACTTTTCCCATCGCTTGGTCGACTTGGGGATGACCAAGAAACAGGCGGTACTCACTATCTATTTGGCCACGGCGACATGTTCCATTGGAGCCCTATTGCTACCACGCGTCACAGATTTATGGGGAGCAGCGATTGTGGTCGTTAGTACAATCTTGGTGCTCGCCTTGGTCGGAGTGCTGGAAATGGTAGGACGCGAGGAAGAATGAGACGACCAGCAATGGCCACCCCGCTTGCTCTTGATTCTAAACTTGGGCCAAATAGGCTAATGGAATGGACCGGACTGCTACGGCTAGCAGCTGCGATACTCTGCAGTCTCGCGATAGTTTGGAGTTTCATAGTCCCGCTAGATTCGACCAGCGTACAATTAGGTGAAACCCTTCCACAAAATCTGTTGTGGTTTTTGATCGGCGTGGTCACAGCCGGTGCAAATTGGTTAGAAACCAAGCAAGGGTTTAGAAAGGCTGGATATGGGCCACCGGTAATGAAACGAACGTGGCTCGTATTAGCCACGGTTGTTTGCATTATGTACTGTGGTGCGTGGTCAGCTGGAGCTGAAAACAATCCTCGCATTGCTTGGTACGGATTCTGGCATTTAGTTAGCCTCGGCGTCTTTTTTTTCTCCACTCGACATCTTCTTGGCTCTCGTGAGGCCAAAAATACAGCCATCCTAATCCTGTTAGCAGGCTTTGTCGCAGTTGCATTGCACGGACTTTATCAAGTCAGTGTGACTTTACCGCGAGACCGAGCAGCCTATTTGCAGGATCCTGACAAAATGCTCGAAAGTATCGGCATTTCCGCTCCCGAAGGTTCGCCTTTGCGAAAGCGATTCGAAGACCGTTTGCTATATAGCCCCGAACCGTTTGGCACTTTCGCTCTGGCTAATTCACTTGCAACTTCCTTGTCCGCAGGTGTAATTCTATTCTTAGGCCTTCTGTCCTCCTTTGTGGGCTTATCTTCCAACCAAACAACCTCTATCAGTGATGCTCGCAGTAATAGAACTTTAATGACTTACTACTTGCCTGCTGCATACTGTGGCTGCTTGCTGCTGGCGGTTCTAGTTTGTTGGTTCCTTGCCCGCAGCCGAATTGCATACGTCGCAGTAATGGTTGCGATTGGTTACTGGCTTGCCCTATCCCGAACAAAAAGTGCTTCACAGTCTGTGCATCGACAGTGGTTACGAGTGAGTGCTCTGGTAGGTATAACGCTTGGAGCTTTAGGCTTTGCTTGGATTCTCAAGAATGACCAATTGGTATTAAGCGAATCCTTTAAGAGTTTTTCTTATCGCATTGAATACTGGCGTGCTGCTGCTGCCATGCTTCGAGATCACTGGTTACTGGGTGTGGGCTATGGGAATTTCCAAAGCTACTACCCAGCCTACAAGCCAGAATTGGCCAGCGAAATTGTGGCCGATCCACACAATTGGTTTCTAGATATTGCAGCTGGAGTGTCGTTGCCGATCGCCCTTATTATTGCGCTCTGGATTTTCAAGTTCTTATTACCTCATCTGAATGGCAACCAATCTTCAGCCCCAGATGACAAATCACTCGACCAAGAACTAACTGCGACGATCGTCTCGGGCCTAAAGTGGGGCAGCGTCTTGGGTGCTACTCTCATTGTGCTACTCGGGTCTATTTTATCGGCGTTGGAATTCCAAACACTAGCCTTCTGTTGGCTGGTAGGTGGAATTACAGCAATCGTACTGGACAAATCAATTGTATCGCGAGAATGTATTCAGGCTGCCTGTCTATCGATTGTTCTCTGCCAGCTTATTAGTGGATCCTGGCAGGCCGCGGGGATCGCCCTTCCGTTGCTCGTCTTGCTGAGCAGTTTATCCCCTAATCGCAATGACCAGATCGCACCTGTGTCTCCTTGGTTACCTCTTGTGGTGGTGATTTTGCTTGGGGTCGGGTTCTGGTTTCAGACATGGCGCCCATCACTTGCCAGCTGGATTTTGGCGAATCAAGCCAGCTTTGCTACAGAGCCCAGGGAACATCTAGCTTTACTGCGGAAAAGTTCGGAGGCCGACCCACTCAACTCGGAAAGACGTCGTCAAGTTGCTGAATGGTTAGTTGTCGCGACTGCTGGTGCAATGAACGATAGCAGTCTGAGCTTGGCTGCTAGCGAGGCGCACCAGTCCATCGTCGATTGGCTGCAGTCAGACCAAGTTCCATATCACAACTGGCAGATAGCAGGAGACTGGTATCTACAATTGGCTGCTCGTTCTCGAGTAGCTTTCCAGGATACACAGGTTAAAGATTTCTTGCGCAAGGCATACGAATGTTACCAAGCATCCGTCGAGCGTTACCCAAGTAGCGTCAATCTCAATCTGCAACTTGCCCTTGTGGCCGAACTGATCGGCGATCGCGAGGAGGCCCAAGCGGCGTTACTTCGAAGCATCGACCTGAACAACCGCACCCCTCATTTGGACAAGAAGTTTGGATTCCAGCAGATTTGGTTGCCTAGCGGAATTGAACCCTCAGGTTTTTCGCGACCCAATTCGACCGCCGAAGAGAACTTAATTCCTGCAGAACCTTTGGTAAACTGGTTACGTAAAGATCTAGATATACCCAAAGAAGATTGATTCTTTTGCCGTGTGCCATCGGGTGATCCGCTGAATATCGATATTGGTAACCCATCGGCCAAGAATTGTTTTTTGAGTGGGTATTGCCCAACTTCGAATGGATGATTAGTACCGACATCTCTCCCAGCGAACTTTATTGGAAGAAGCCATGATTCGTATTTTGTTAACAGCAGTCGTGGGTGCCTTGATCGGTGCTGGACTTGGAAAGATGCAATCCACACTAGCTACGAGCGGGTTTGAAGAGCGCTTCACCGAATCACGCGCTACATTAGCAGAGCAAAAAGGAGAAATGTCTCACGAAGATGTCATTGCTAATTCGACCGGGGAGCCCAAATTGGAAGTCGTGGGGGGCATCGAATACAACTTTGGCACGATGCAGCACGGCGAAACCCTGAGCCGTGAATTCGAGTTCCGAAATATTGGAACTGGTCCATTGAACTTGGAGATGGGTTCATCCACTTGCAAATGCACTGTCGGTGAATTGGACAAAAGCATACTTGAGCCAGGTGAAAGTACCATTGTCAAGCTTACTTGGACTGCTAAGACCCTCATGCCGGATTTCGGTCAATCGGCAACTATCCATACAAACGACCCAGCCAACACAAATGTATTACTACAAGTGAAAGGCAAAATAGCGCGTAGCTTTGTGACAGAACCAAGAGAATTGTCACTGGGCGATATCCCAATTACGGAGGGGGTTACACAGACCTTTCAAGTTTATGCCTATTTTGACGCTGCCAACAGGTTGACCAACTTCCATTGGGGAGACGATCAGTCGCCCACAAGGGTCGAAATAGAGGCCGAAAAACGAGATATCGATCCCCAAAAAGATACCGAACATTTGCGTGCCAAGTTTGCATACGACGTGACGGTCAAGATTCCAGCCGGCATGCCGCTGGGACCGATCAATACGCAAATCAAATTTGAGTCAAATTTGGGCGAAGATATTGGCATCATGGAAGTACCGGTAAAGGGAACCGTTGTTGGCGACATTGCCCTGGTCGGAGGCACCTCTTTTGATCCCAAGCTTAGTCTATTGAAGTTCGGCAATATCAAATCTAGTGAAGGAGCATCTCTAAACCTATTCTTGGCCGTTCAGGGAGCGGGTGCGGAATCTATCGTGCCAGAGGTGGCCTCGGTTGTACCTGCAGAGGCCTTGAACGTAACGATTGGCGAACCCAAGATGGTTGGAAGTCGCCGAATGTTCCCGATTGTCTTGGAAGTACCCAAAAACGCACCAGAAGTGAACTTTTCAGCGATTACCAAGGGAACGTTTGGAAAGGTAGTTATTCGTACTAATCATGAAATTACAAAAGAAATTCCTATTTACATTCGCTTGATAGTTCATCCATAACGCGTCACCATGAGGGGTGATATTACTGTCAAACGTGTGCCAATCCCGTCTTTTCACCTTGGAACCTGCGACGCTAATTGCTAGATTCAGTGGACACTCGTGTTGACTTAGGGACTGGGTGAAATGAAGGCAGTGGAACGTCTGCCTGTGCGGTCATATCAATAGCAACCTTGGTACAATTGTTACTTTTGCTAGCAAGCTTGCGCGCAATGTCGCCGAAAGTGATAGGCCACATACCTCACCCACCTTTCTTGCTCAGAATTTGTAACTGATTTGTCTGAAGCTGTGTCGGACTCCGACAATGAGTGGCAAATTAAGAATCGCGATTGAGCCGGAGTTGATTACTTTCGAGTTCAAATAAGACCACCGTGAGATTATTTGGGTGGGCGCAAACGTCCGGCGCTGCGGTCGATTTGTTACGCAGGTATGATGCGAGCTCCAGATTCGAGCTAGGATATCATCAACGAGATTGTTAGTGTGCAGGGAGCCATTGATTGTGAGCTATTTAAGGTCTCAAGCGTTTTTGTTGCGGACCCTTATCGTAGGAGCAGCCTACACGGTGCTCTTATTGGGGTGTAAAGAGCCATCGCAGCCATCGAACGCGAACGCCAATTTATCCGATTCTGAAAGTCAAGCAGCGTCTGTTCAATCTGAACAAGACTCAGCGCAATTGACCCTGGAAAGCCAAGTTAGCCCCGAGAACATTGATGAACATGGAAATATCGTCCTTCACGGGAAGGAACATGTGGCTGCAAATTCGAATCAACCGTCTCCCAACGAAATATCTCCGACAACATCCAATGCGATTTCAACGGTCGCATCGAACAAGAACATCAATAAAGAAGCTGCTCCAACCAGTGTTGGAAACCTGGCAACCTTTGACGAATTGAATCAACGCATTGCGGAAGACTGGCCTCAGCCTGCTGCCGTAATATTCGTAACTGGACAGCAACACGGCTATCTCGAACCATGTGGTTGTACGGGCCTAGATCGTCAAAAGGGAGGACTCATTCGCCGCGACACGCTAATCAGCCAACTACGCAATCGAGGATGGAATGTCATTCCGTGTGACGTGGGCAACCAGGTTCGCCGATCAATGCGGCAAGCCGAAATCAAGTTCCACACCACGGTCGAAGCATTTTCAAAAATGGGATACGAGGCAGCTGCCTTAGGTGTGGATGATTTGCTGCTCTCATCTATTGAACTCGTTCAGACAGCCAGTTCCGATGCACAAAACACCAAGCCATTCATCTCGACCAACGTAGCTGTCCTGGATGCCAGTTTTTTCCCGGAATATAAGATTGTCGAGGTCGGTGGCCGAAAAATAGGCATCACTTCAGCATTGGGAGCTGGAATGAAAAACAAACTGCAGAGCTCAGATCTCATTTTTCAAGATCCTGTCGAGAAGCTAACAGAAGTGAGCACTAAGTTGCAATCCGAAGGTTGTACCACGCTCATCTTATTGGCTCATGCCTCGCTAGAAGAATCACGTGAACTAGCCCAAAAGGTTCCCAAGTTTGATCTGGTCGTCACTGCAGGTGGATTTGGAGAGCCAACTTACGAAATGGAGCAGATTGAGAATTCTCCTTCCAAAATGGTTCAAGTGGGAACCAAAGGGATGTTTGCAGGTATTGTCGGCTTGTTTGATGATCCCACCACACCTATGCGATATCAACGCATTGCCATTTCATCTCAATTTGAAGACTCAGCTCGGATGCTGCAGGTTTTCGCCGAGTACCAGGAAAGGTTAAAAAACGAAGGACCAGAAGCACTCGGTGCGGCCCCTTCATCACTACATCCATCTGGCAGAAAATTCGTGGGCTCCGAATCTTGCGCGGAATGCCACACATCGGCATTTGAGGTGTGGGAAGGAACAACCCATGCACATGCGACCGAATCGATCATTCATCCGTCCAACGACCGAGGAGCCATCGAGCGGCACCATGACCCGGAATGTATCAGCTGCCATGTGACTGGATGGAACGTCGAATTTTACTATCCCTATGTCTCGGCCTGGACTGGCCCCGACGTTACTCCCATGCTTTCCGGTAGCGGTTGTGAAAACTGTCATGGTCCAGGAGCCAACCATGTGGCAGCCGAGAACGGAGAAATTGATATTGAAAACAGTCAGTTGCTCGAATTGCGAGAGCAAATGAAATTGCCCCTGGCCAAAGCCGACGAAAAATGTCGTACGTGTCATGATTTGGACAATAGCCCAGAATTCAATTTCGAAACTTATTGGGAACAAGTCAAACATTCAGGAAAGGACTAGGGTGAATTCCACCAGCGCCGCTTCGTATGGGTCAGTCCGCATAAGCAATTATGGAATATGCGTTTGCCTAGTCTTGACGCAGATTTGCCTCATCACTGCTTCGCTACATGCTCAATCTAGTCCACAGTTCTCTCGGTCAGAGCTTTCATACACACTGACTCCTACGGTGGCATCGTCGGGGTACGATGGACAAACCTGTTGGGTGCATGCCCGCGCCGGCATCATTCCACAAGCTACTGCTGAAAATCCAACCGATGCCCCCAACGTCGTAATGACGATGCAGAAGTTGTTGCTGAGTGGATCGGATGTGTTTTATGAACTACATCAAACGGTCAGTCACGATCTTTCCGCTTCTTGGTCTGTTCCACAACCGCAGACATCGATGCTCAGGCGTAGGCTCGGAAAGGTTCCACAAGACGCGGAAGCGCTGCACGTACGAGACTCATTGGAGTTGCTTCGTGCGGGAGACGAGGTAACCGTTTGTGACTTTGTCCCGCGCTGGCACGCTCACTCCGCAACCTTGCTCGGTACCGGCCAAACGGTTTGGTATCGGGACAACCATGTTTTGAAGGAACGGCCTCGCGGAGTGGCCTACGCTACATTTGATACAACAAGTCAAACCTGGAATCCATGGCGAGTTCTCCAATTGCCACGCGAACAAAAGTTTGCGAATGCGGGTGCAGGTAGCGGTCAACGAATCGACCTTCCCAATGGAGATATCCTGTTACCAATTTACTACAAACGTCCAGCGGAAACACAGTATTCGGTAACCGTGTGTCGCTGCCATTTTGACGGTCAAATATTGGTATTCGTTGAGCATGGCAACGAAATGACCGTCCCAGTAGATCGTGGTTTAGCGGAACCTTCGTTGGCCTTTTTTCAGGGCCGTTTCTTTTTAACACTGCGAAATGACCAACAAGCTTACGTCTGTTCAAGCGAGGACGGACTGAACTTCTCACCGCCAGAAGCATGGCGTTTTGATAATGGTGAATTGCTTGGCAACTACAACACGCAGCAACACTGGGTTGCGCACAGCAGCGGATTATTTTTGGTCTATACGCGTCGTGGCTTAGACAACGATCATGTATTTCGGCACCGAGCTCCCTTGGTAATGGCTCGAATCGACCCCAATGAATTGAGGGTCATTCGTAGCAGCGAACAAATTGTTGTACCTGAGCGAGGTGCGCGCCTCGGGAATTTCGGCGTCACGGATGTTACTCCCTACGAAACTTGGATCACAGCGGCCGAATGGATGCAGCCGGAGGGCGCCGAGGTCCATGGTAGTAACAATAGCGTCCATGTCGTAAAAATTCATTGGAACCAAGAAAACAAATTACTCTCTCACAAAAACTCACAGACTTCGAATTGGGAGGCCATTAGGCCGTATTTCAGCCCACCCAGCGAAATTGTCAATGAAATGGGAAAGTTTGGCTCGTTGATGAAATTTGCGGACGGTCGCATGGTGACGGATACTGAGCAATGGGGACGGCGAAGGTCTGAAATCGTCCAACAATGGCAAAACTGGCTTGGAAATTGGCCAGAGATCCCAGCCCAAATTCCGGTCGAAGTGCTAGCTACCTCAACCGAAGAGGGATTTGTAAAGCAAAAGATCCGTTTCTCTTGGACTCCGAATGAGCTTACTGAAGCGTATTTGTTGATCCCCGAAGGTACTGGGCCACATCCCGCAGTAGTGACCGTTTACTACGAACCGGAAACCTCAATAGGCCAAGGCAAACCACTCAGAGACTTTGGTCTTCAACTCGTCCGTCGCGGCTTCGTAGTTTTGTCGTTAGGTACGACGGAAGCCACGCAGGCGCAAACCTACGCATTGTATTACCCGAGTTTGGAGAACTGCGAAGTGGCTCCTCTATCCATGCTCGGTTACGCTGCAGCCTGCGGATGGACGGTTTTGGCCAACCGACCTGACGTCGATGCGAAGCGAATCGGCATTGTCGGGCATTCGTTTGGGGGTAAATGGGCAATGTTCGCCGCTTGTTTATTTGACAAATTCGCCTGTGCTGCATGGTCCGATCCCGGCATAGTTTTCGACTCCAGCCGACCCAGCATCAATTACTGGGAGCCCTGGTATTTGGGTTACCATCCTCCACCTTGGCGAAAACGGGGCATGATAAGCAGTGACAATCCAGCCCAAGGCCTCTACCCGCAACTAGTACGAGAAGGGCATGATCTTCATGAGCTTCATGCGTTGATGGCACCGCGACCGTTTCTAGTATCCGGCGGATCCGAAGATCCACCTCATCGTTGGCAGGCTTTGAATCACACTCGAGCCATTAATGAAATACTTGGCTACCAAGATCGTGTTGCCATGACAAACCGTCCAGCCCACGACCCTACTGAAGCATCGAATGCAGTGATCTACGACTTCTTTGAATACTTTTTGAATGGCTCCAATTGAAGATATACATGCCAGGGAGTCGCTCAATAATAGGAGTCCGATTGGGAAAAGTAGGAAGGGCTTCCGGAGAGTCTTTTTGCTGATAAGCTGGAAAGCCTATCCGACCGAAAGCCTATCAGTATTCGTTGAACGACTCCCAAAAACTACTTAAAAGCAATGGGAACATTCTCAAAAAAGGTCCTGCGTCGATTCGCAATTCCTTCGGCACTATAAAGTTTGGCTGCCAACCACCGCATGCCGGATCTCAGTTGATCCACGGACATTTTTGCGGGCTGAAAGTTTACATCAAATAGCGTGCACAGGTCCCATCGACCCGGTTGCAGAATTCGACCGGCTTGCGAGAACCGAGCGTAGAGTGGCGTACCGGGAAATGGTGTTAGCACTGTAATCTGAACTTCCCAGAGCTCCGCCCGAGTGGCAAACTCATAGACCTGCTCAAATATCGTCTCATCGTGATTATCGAGCCCCAAAATGAAGCATCCATTTACCGTGATTCCGTGTTCTTGGATGGTTCGGATCGCTGTAATGTAGTCCTGCTCCTGTCGATGCTTGAAATTCGCTCTGCATTCGATGCCATTCAAACTTTCCTTTTCAGGAGACTCCAATCCAATAAGGACTTGCTGGCAACGAGCTCGCCTCATCAGCTGCAATAGCTCAGAATTCTGGGCCAACGAAATATCTGTTTCGGTGAACCACTTAATTCGTCTCGGAATCAATGCCCGGCAAAGATCCTTGCCCCAATCATGATCCACAAAAGTATTGTCATCTGCAAATTCGATGAACGGGCGTTTGTGGGTAGAACAAATGAAATCAATGTCTCGCATGACTTGCTGGACGGGCCGTTTTCGATAGGGGTGATTGAACATGACGTTCGATGCGCAAAACTCGCAACGCCACGGACATCCTCTCGTCGTTTGTACAGGGTATCGCGTATACGGACGGTTTTGCAACAAATCGTACCGCGGTATTGGTAGTTCACTCACGTCAACGGGCGGCGCACTGCGAAAGTCCCAAACTGGCTGAAAGTTCCCAGCTTGAACCGCCTGCACGACGTTTGCCCAACACTTTTCGCCTTCTCCCAGTACGACTATGTCAGCATGCGCAAGGGCCTCATGAGGTTCGACAGTGACATGCAAACCTCCCATAGCCACAACTACTCCAGCCGCACGTAGACGATCTGCAATAGCGTAGGCTTCAAATACTTGTGCTGAGAATGTATTGATAGCTACTAGGTCACAGCTATACAGTTCATCTGGCTCCCAACCCTCACCCTCAGTCTCGAAGTAACGTATATCGTGCCCTTCTGGGGTAAGGGCAGCCAAGTAAAGCAAGCCAAGACTCGGTAATGCCTTAAGTACCTTGCCTCGTTCTATTACGCCGGGCAACGTCATGCCAAGAGCCAACAACTCCGGATCGTGGGCCCGCAAGCCGCTTAGCGCCAACAAGCCAATCTTCATCTCGGGCCTATGATTAATGTCAGTATTACTGCAGTCAAAAGAGCCGTGACAGGGATAAAAAACAAATGTCGCAGAGGTTTCCACCACGCGGCCAAGAAGCAGACGAGCGGCATGGAGATTCCACCCATCATCCAGCCGAACGAAGCCGCATATCCTCGCGGCGTGTCATCCGGCATTACGGCTATGGAAAACAGAACGTTGAGCATCCCAAGGGCTGCCTGGGCAATATGCCCTAGGCGCAGAAGACGTCGGCGAAAAGAATTGTAGCCACCTAAAAATTGCTCATGATGAAACCCCAATCCGATGGCCGCGCCTGATATAAACGCAGTAAGAAGTAATATCCAGCCCACATACCAGTTGATGATCATCGGCACGAGCCCCACATGTTCGGAACCAGCGGGCACTAGAGAATGCTCGCATGATTTCGCACTACAATACATTTGAGTTGTCGATAGTAATATAGATTCCATCGACCGCCGAAAATGACGCGAGACTTCACCAATTTTTACTAATCGGCTAGAGAGCAGGATTGAATTTGAGTTCTGCTAGCCATTCCTCAAAGCGAACCGGCCAACTACTAACGGAACCAGTATTTTTTTCCCGCACGCCAAAGCCGTGCCCAGCATTGGCGTAAATGTGCAATTCTGCCGCTATGTCCAATTCTTTGTACTTCAAGTACAGTTCGGCCATTCCTTTAGAGATATCAGGCCGGTCCTTATATCCGCATACGATGAAGACGGGCGGAGTCCCAGCATTGGGTTCCAGCCGACTGGAGCGCCCTGGATAGATTAAAGCATGGTAGCCCGGTCGAGAACTTTCACGTTCAATTGGGTCTAGGCTGGTGGAATCGCCAGCATCAAACCGAATGGCTGCTAGCCCCGCAACTTCGCCGCCTGCGGAAAACCCCGCCACTCCGACCCGCAATGGGTCAACATTCCATTCTTTGGCTTTATATCGCACCCATCGAATAGCCCGCTGCATGTCAGCCAAAGCGTGCTCATCAACCGTATAGTTCGCGCCAACCGTCTGGGCCAACCGATATTTGAGCACGCAAGCAACCACCCCATGAGCACTTAGAAGCTTTGCCCAATTGTGTCCTTCGTGATCTGTCCATAACTCACGATGCCCTCCACCTGGAGCAATAATCAAGGCTGAGCCATTGCCCTTCCCTGTTTCTGGAAGATAGATGGTTAGAGTTGGTGAATGCACGTTGGACACTACGCGTTCGCCACTCTCGGTTATCCTCACAGATTCATCCCCTAAGCCAACCGCCGCCCCCGGAACACCATTTTCCCACAAGGTAACTTCTTTCTGGGAAAAAACGCATTCACTTGTAAAGCAGAAAATTAGACAAGCTAGCAGTGTGACTCTGAACATGAACCGTCTCGCAATATTCATCGGGGGGTGTTGAGTTCGCAAGCCTTCATTTAGATGGCAGCATTTTCCAATATAACTAATCTCCAAGATCCAGAATGGATCGACATCCTAAACTTTTAGAGCTGGCACGGTCTTAATCAAAAAATCGCTGTGGGCGTATGTAAATGATCTGCGGCATACTCATTCCGAAGATGGCTGAATTCGGAGACCAGCAGGTACTAAGTGCATCTCAGCCCAACTAAACAACGCTTGCACCAACAGGGCAAAAACAGCTGCGGGGATAGCTCCCTGGAGAATCAACCAAAAATCCGACAAGCGGATGCCGGTGATGATGGGTTGGCCAAACCCTCCCGCACCTATAAGTGCTCCAATGGTGGCCGTTCCGACGTTGATAACAGCCGAAGTCTTAATGCCCGAAAGAATCGCCTGAGAAGCGAGGGGCAATTCAATCAATCGGAGGCGGGCGGCCGATGGCAACCCCAAGGCCAACGCCGATTCGTGAATGCTGGGAGAAAGTGATGACAACCCAGTGTGCGTGCCACGTACGATGGGTAGTAGGCTATACAAGAACAAAGCCAGAATTGCTGGAGCTGCCCCTAACCCCAAGATGGGAATCACGAGCACTAAGAGCGCCATGGAGGGAATGGTTTGGATAATACCGACGACGCCAAGTATCCAACCTCCCCAGTGCGGAAATTTATAAGCCACTATTCCCAGTGGCACAGATACTAATATTGCGAGTGACAGCGATACAAAAACCAGAAAACAATGTTCTCGGGCGTTGACAAAGAACTTTTGCCATCGCCTCGCGGCAATCTGTTGTTGAATGCTTGGAATTTCAATCGTGGTGTCGAAGCGATCATGCAGGAAGGTGGCCGCCACTATCGACTCAGGCTTGCGATTAATGCGTGCTTGTTGATTTAGCTCCGCCATCGAGTGGTTGTCGATGACTCCAGCCAACGACTCCACGCGTTCGACAAACTTGGGGTAACGATTTGCCAAATCCACACGATAGAGAACCACCGCTTCGTAGGTCGGGAAATAGGCGAGGTCATCCTCCAAGACGGTTAAGTCATAGGAAACTACCTCGGCATCCGTCGAGTATATGTCGATCACGTCAAGCGATCCTGCCTGAATGCCACGGTAGGCTAGCGCATGATCTAGGGACCTAGTTTCTTCAATGGGAATTCTGTATTTGGCTTTCAAGCCCTGCCATCCGTCCCGACGTTCTATGAATTCATCACCAAACCCGTATCGGAGTTCTGGAAACGCATGTAGCTGAGACATCTTGGTCAAATTCAATTCGGCAGCGCGAGCACGCTTCATACCCAACGCATACGAATTGTTAAACCCGAGAGGTTGGCTCATCCGAATTCCGCTATCAGCCAATTCCTCGCGAATACTTTCCAAGCCAAAAACGCCTTGACCAGCAAAAATCTCTTCGGACAACGTTCCTGAATATTCGACATATGCGTCGATTTCATTCTTTAGAAGAGCCTGCCAAAGAAACTGCGTACCCCCTAATTCACTGCGATGATGAACCGGCAAGTGTTCATGTCGAGCCAAAGTGCATAACATTTCGCCAAGTACCACCGATTCCGTGAAACTTTTGGAACCGATGCGAACAGGATCTTGGGCCTGTATCCACCAACCACAACTAAGGACCAGCCAGGTTAGGACAACTCTGTTAAGGATTTGATTGAAAAAACAGATTCTCATATGCGATATACCGTGTGCGGTCCAATGAAATACCAAGGATTTCTGCGAGCGATTGCGAGCAGTTCAGTTCAGCTTTGGAAACCGCTGTGCGCGAATAAATCGCGATACAAAATCACTGGCAGGCGAGTCTAGGAAATCTTCGATGGCTCCACGCTGGGCAATTTTGCCATGAGCCATCAGGAGTACATCATTCGCGAAAAAAGCTGCCTCACCCATATCGTGTGTTACCAACACTACTGTCTTCTGTAGGTTACGGAAGATTTCCTTAAGGTCTTCCTGCAGATCGTAACGCACCAACGGATCGAGTGCGCCCATTGGTTCGTCCAATAAAAGGACCGGTGGATCCAACATCAATCCACGCATGATTGCCACTCGTTGGCGTTGCCCACCAGATATCTGCCCCGGAAATCGACTTAACAATTCAATGGGCAATTTGGTTAGAGCGGCCAATTGTTCGATACGAGCATGTATCTCATTGTTGTTCCAGCGTTCAAGATGGCGAGCCATGATGGCTACGTTATCGTAAGCGGATAGGTGCGGAAACAGTCCACCATCTTGTAGGACGTATCCCATCGAATGACGCAAAGTATTGACCGTCTCGGACGTCAGTAGAGTTCCATCCAGTTTCACATGTCCACTATCTGGCGTAATCAATCCTATGATCATTCGCAAAAGTGTCGATTTTCCACAGCCGCTAGGACCTATGAGCACAACAGTCTGCCCCTTGGCGATCGACAGAGTGGTTGGTTCCAGGACGGTCAAATCGCCGTAACGCTTGGAGATATTTTCAAGTTCCAACATGAGCTAAAGGTCACTAGTTTGTAGTTCGATTGCCGAGCGTAGTTGCTTGTAATCAGTCTTGCCTGTTCCCAGAATAGGAATCTTCTCGAGACGGCGTACTTCATCCAAACGCATCACACCCCTCAGCCCGGCCTCAAGCAATACTTGGCTGGCCTCTCGCAGAGAGATGTCTTCCGTAGTGAACAAAACAATCTGCCGGCCATCGTGTGTTTCAATTCCTTCAACTGCGACACGAGGCCCGTTCTCGTCTGCAGGATATTTAACAAGAAAAGGCTCCTCCAAGGCCGGCAACGAAATCATCTCACCTCCAGCCTTTAGAAATCTCTTCAATCTGCCCCGAAAATACAAAAAACCATCCTCATCCTGGGATACTAGATCGCCGGTCTTGTACCAAATCTTCCCGCCTAATTCGACCATGGGTGATGCACCCTCATAGTTGTGATACCCTGAAAATATCGAAGGGCCGCTAACCAAGAGCATGCCCGTTTGATGCAACTCAACCGGCTGCTGAGTATCGACGTCTACAATGCATACTTCAACATTAGAAACAGGTTTACCTACGGTTCCAGGTTTAGAATTTGAGACTCTGTTGGCAGCCACCACCGGGGAACATTCCGTAATGCCGTAACCTTCCAATATGATCGCCTGGCTAGCCTTCTGTTTGCATTGTTCGAAAACGCGATCCGGACATTTCTCTGCACCGGTTACAATCCGTCGTAAACTCTGCAACTCATCGCCCTGACAAGCTGCCAAGATGTAGCTCAGGAAGGTGGGCGTGGTGAAAAGCATCGTCGGGCGAAATGCCTCAATACAACGTACCAGCCCTGCTGCATCGGTTGGGTCCGCATATCGGACACAGCGAATACCCGACAAATGAGACAGCAGTAGATTGCCCGTCATGCCAAAGCTGTGAAACGGAGGCAAAAAACCCAGTAACGAGTCGCGTTGATCGCATTCCAACACTTCCAGTCCATCCTGAATATTGACAAGCAAGTTGCGATGCGAAAGGGGCACTGTTTTGGGAAAGCTCTCCGATCCAGACGTGAACAGAAAGACCGCAGTTTGCTCCGGAGTTTGAGCTGGCAGTCTGGCCAAATAACTGCGCGGCAGCAAATACGTGCGCATCAACGCCGATAGAGCTTCGATTTTTCCAATCCCGGATTTTAGATCTTCCAGAAATAAATATTCAGCGCCCTGCACTTCGATCCCTAACCGATCGATCATCTTCCTGCTAGTGATAATCGTTTTAACGCCGGTGACCTGAACCGCATGCGCCAAGTTGGCAGGACCCGTTGTCCAATTCATCATGACTGGCACCTTGCCATCCATATGGAGAGCAAAGAAGACGATGTCTGCAGCCACACTAGCCGGTAGCATAACACCCACATGCTGTTCAGGAAAATCCTCGAATCGCCGCCGCATGAGTTCCGTAGCCACCAGCATGCGACGGTATGTGAGAACACCAGACACATTATCCGCTACCGCCACGCGACTAAGATTTCGAATGGCCTGTAGGACGAATCCTCGAGCCACGGTATCCGCTAGTAGTTCGGCTCGATTCGGCTGCAGAATTTCTTGGCGCCACAGCACAGGAGCCAATTCAGGTTTGACGTCTACTTGTGGTAACTGTCCCTCTGCCAGAGCCCACAAGCCGCTCAAAGTATCCGCGACAACATTGCTGCGAAAACCAAATTGTTGCTCGATTTTGAGTGCTAGGTCCATGCGGTCTAGGCTATCCAGCCCCAGCGCCTCAAGTTTGCTATTGGGCACGAGCTCAGATTCGTTCAATTGGCGCCCCAAATGCGACTGGATCAACTCATTGACTAAGTGAATTGTTTTAGGACGAATCTCACTTATGTCATGCACTGCGCCCAATTGGGATTTGCCAAAATCACCGTCGCGCGGACCAAATAAATGATGGTACGGCACAAACTTTGGCGGCTGCTCACCATCGGCGTTGTACCATGCCTCCAAGTAGCCATTGAACGCTTCTCGGCTGTTTAGCGGCAGTTGGTTACGCGGCACAACTTCAATTTGCAATGTTACTGAGCGTCGAGGCAGAAAAAACAGGCCGCTAGCTAACACCCATCCCAGAGCAGACTTGACTCGCTCGGCCAAGTTGGGTGGGCCATTGGTTTCGGCACAGCTAAACATGCTACCCCACACACCTCGAGTTCGAACCAAAACAATATTCAAGTTCTCGCAGCGAGAAACCACTTCGTAAACAGCTCGCGCCGCTCCTACTACTTCACAATTGCCTCGTTGCAGACGCCCCGAAGGATAGATGAGCAGGCAATCGCCCGACTGTAACTGGCGCGCGACCGCGTCAATCATTTGCAGAGTCTTGGCTTGGGCATCTCGACTGTGCGCCGAGAGATCAGGTACTTCAAAAGCATCAACTAACTTCATTAGCGGTCGCAGAAAGTACATTCGGTATGTACCAGAGAAAACCATCGGACGCAAAGGCTTATGCAATCGAAGATGGCTGCTGACAATTGGCGGATCAATGTAGGCCGGATGGTTTGGCAAAACCAAGGTCGGCCCTTGCAATCCGGATAATTGTTCTCCTCCAAGGATTCGGACTCGGTAACGAAAACTCAGTAACCAGCGGCAACCAAGCCAGAACACCCGATTCAACCAGTTCTTCACTACCACTCTCCATGTCCCGAGGATCTGAATTCAATGGTCAATGTTCGAGGATACATTTAACAATTCGCCGACCAAGCGTACTATTCCACTTTTCCCTTGCCGAGGTCGTACACTTTTCAGCTGATCGCAACGATACTAAATCAACCCTCCTCGGGGAGGGGCAGACGCTACGAACATGCCCTGTACTGGAAAAGAAAAGCCCCCATCAATCTATTCCTTTGGATGCTTGATGAGACCACAAATGGCGCCATTTTTGCTATTTCTTAGATTGTTTTCCGGGGCTTCGCACGCCCTGTTTGGCATGTGAGAGACGAAACTGAGAATTACCGCGCTGTTGCTAACGGTTACGAGACCCTACGGCGATCTGCACAAAGAAGCCCTCGTGTAGCAATGATCTACACAGAAACCCCCACGACATGTTGACCTCCTCAATGTATACTCCTTTCCTCCCAGGCGTTGTGCAACCTAATAACTTACGCACCTCCAACAAATGCCCACTACCACATTTTTGGAATAGCATTTTCTATTTCTGCGCAATGGAGCATGGGAACATGCAGATCGCCCCACTCGCATCTTGCAAGTCCTTCCAACATTTTTTCCAGTTGTAGCGGCAGGAGTCCTCGAGGATCATGGCAGACTGGAAGACCTTGTATCCCTTCCAATCCAATTACATCGAAATTGCCGTATCGGAAGCCTCCACAGAGAAAGTTCGCCTGCACTTTATCGATGAAGGGAATGCGGCTTCGCCTCATACCATCGTGTGCGTTCATGGGAACCCAACTTGGTCTTTTACCTTCCGTCGGATTGCAGCTGACTTGCCACCACTGGCCCGTGTAATCGCCGTTGACCACATCGGCTGCGGCCTGAGCGACAAGCCCCAGTCATACAATTACAGCCTGGAGCAGCATATTGGGAACTTGGGACGTTTGATCGAACAACTGGACTTGCGCAACATTACGCTAGTAGTTCATGATTGGGGTGGTGCTATTGGGCTAGGGGCCGCTCTAAAGCATCCTACACGGATTGCCAAACTAGTATTGCTAAACACTGCGGCATTTCCACCCCCGTATATTCCACTCCGAATCCGAGCCTGCAGGATTCCAGTATTTGGGAACTGGGCAATGCGAAGGCTCAATTTGTTTGCTTTAGCTGCTCTCCGAATGACTTTATATCGACTGAAGCGTTTGGACCCCGCAGTGGCAGCAGGACTGGTTGCTCCCTACAATAGCTGGGATTCACGAGTCGCTATTGCCCGGTTTGTTCAAGACATCCCACGTCGGCCACATCAAACAACCTGGCAAGCCTTAGCCAAGATGGAACAGAGCCTGAAGATGTTTGCAGATCTTCCCGTCGAAATCATTTGGGGCATGAAAGATTGGTGTTTCCGCCCCGAATGCTTGGATCGCTTGCAAAATATCTTCCTTCAAGCAAACGTTCAGCGTTTGGAGGACGTCGGCCATTATGTAATGGAAGAAGCGCCCGAGGAAGTGATCAATACGTTGCGTGCCGGTTTGATCTGATGCAAGACGGACCGGGGCAGATCTTGGCATGACAAGCGACAACTTGCTACTCCCCTCCCCTTTGGATCGCGTTTGGCCCATCCCGCAGGCAGCCGCTTTGGCTATCCTCCTGGAGGCCACATCTTTTAAGGTGGGCAACGTACATCCTACGGCTGGCTTCCGTGATATGCATCTTGAACACTTTCTGGTGGCTGGAACCTCACTCCAAGATGTCCTGAAGTCGGTTGGCCCGCACAGTCAGGTAGGTGCCGTGGTGCTTGAATGCGTGCAACGATGCCAACAAGACGTGGGAACCAATACCAGCCTTGGGACGATTATCTTGCTAGCTCCCCTGGCCATCGCTAAAGTTCGAAGTAGCCGTCGACCGCTACGTGCATCATTAGCCGATCTGCTTCGTAACTTGACGCCTCAGGATGCCAGAAATATTTACTTGGCAATAGTCGAATCCCAGGCAGGAGGACTCGGAAAACAGCCTAAAATGGACTTGCGCGAACCTGCACCCGATGATCTTTTGGACGCCATGCGCGCTGTAGCCAACACCGATGCCGTTGCAAGGCAATACGTCAACGACTTCGAAGATATCTTTGAACGGCTATTACCATGGCTGTTGGCTGAAACATCGCGTGGTTTCTCAACCCGCCAAGCCATTGCCCGCACTCAAATACGTTGGTTAGCCTATGAGCCCGATGGACTAATAGTTCGCAAGACCGGTGCGGATGTTGCCTCCCAAGTGCAACAATTGGCACAAGCCGCCAGTCTGGAACTCGACGAAACTCCGACAACCTATACGGCATCGAATGTGGTACAACAGTCACTACCTTTACAATCCACAACATTGCTCGAACTAGATAGTTTTCTTAGGCGGGATGGAAATCGGTGTAATCCGGGTACTACCGCAGATTTGTTGGCGGCCACAGTTTTTACTAGACTAATATGTGGTGAAATTTCATGATGCCGTCGCGAATACGGCGGGGCCAACCGAATTGTGGTCCATGAGATTATCCCTGACTGAACACTCATTGCTTCCAAATCATTGGACAGTCAGTCGAGTTTTTGACCAACGAATCGTTTCAAGAAATTCGAGTATCCCAGCCATGAGATGTCCCGCATGGAGATTGTCGTGTATGCACTGTCAATCAAACGTCTCAAAATTCAACATTCTCCTGCTTTCAACAATTGCCATTTTCCTAACTTGGCAAACACTCAGTAACGCCCAGGAACAAGTAATACTGCTAAGAAACGGATTCCGAATTGGGCCGGGCATGGTCAGCGATACAAATACGATTTCGGCCAATGCGAATCAACAAACTAGCTCCAATCACTCGATCGGCTCTCTTGACGATGGCCTACGCAAGACCTACTACTACCCTTCACAGGCCAATACCTTAGCTATTCAAAACTCAACAGCCTCGCAACCTATTGAGATCACGCTCCCTTCATCCGCCGAGGCTTTTCATACTGGTAATTCAATAACGATTCTTGGTGTTGCGGGACTCACGCCCTTCAATATGCATGGCAGAAGGACCATGACTATCATCACTCCATCTGATCGTGAAGTTCTCCTACAAGGAATTACTACGCTATCACCACGTTTTGCCAAAGTCGAATTGTTACATACCGAACACAGCAGATATACGCTGGATCAACGCCTGGCAATCTCTTCGATTCCAACTGACAAACTACATGAAATCCTCAGACATGAACTGAACCTCGATTCGCCGGACGACTGGCTAAAGATGGTCAGTTTCTATACCCAGGCCGAGCGTTATTTGGAAGCTCGACAGACGATGATCGAAGCCCTCCAACGTTTTCCAGGTGATTTGGCCGATCGAGAACCTTTGGTCGCCCAAATAGAACAACTACTAGCCAATCAGAATTTGGAAGAGATTAGGCTTCGCCAAAACAGCGGACAAAATGAATTTGCCATTCAGCTGCTTAAGCAAATACCAACAGAAATCCTTCCATTGGAAACACAACTCAAACTTCAACAAGATGTCGAAAATCTTCAAACTCAACTGAATACTATCAATGAACTGACACAGGCCTTATTGACTTATGTTTCGCAACTGCCTGTCGAAGATCAAACTATCATCGAACCAATTCAACAGGAGATACTCACGCAATTGACGTTCGATACAGCGCCACGCTTGGCGGATTTTCAAATTCTGCGTCGAGACGATTCTTTGCCACTAGAAAACAAGGTCGCCTACGCGGTCGGCGGTTGGCTACTGGGCCCAGGTGCCGGGATTGACAATTTGGCTGTGGCTAAGAGCCTCATCTTGGTTCGAGATTTGGCCAGGGAGTATCTAAATGAGGATAATCCTGCCTCGCGCCAAGATTTGCTCAACCGCCTGCGACAACAGGAAGGAGCCCAACCCGAGTTCCTCGACCGTTTGTTGGAGAACATGCGTCCACCGAAATCTCCACCTTCACCGCGCGAGGGTGATCCTGACGGTTTGAGCCGGTGCCAAGTAACTTATGCCAAAGGGGAGCAACTGGACTACGTTGTACAAGTTCCTCCTGAATACGATCCAAATCGAAAATATCCTTGTGTCCTGGCAATTCCCGGTCGGGGCATGGCGCCTGATATGGAAATCGACTGGTGGTGTGGTTCTACGATTGAACTTAAAGATTCTCGATTCCGGCTTGGTCATGCTACACGCCATGGATACATCGTAGTTGCACCTGTTTGGATGCATTCTGATCAAACCAGCTACCAATACACGGAAGCCGAACAGGCTCGAATATTGACCTGTTTTCGCGACGCCCTAAGAACCTTTTCGATCGACACAGATCGAGTTTTTGTATCGGGCCATTACGATGGCGGAACCGCTGCTTGGGATCTAGCTTGCTCTCACCCAGACCTCTGGGCCGGTGCAGTCGTCATCTCAGCCTCAGCAGGTAAATACATCACCATGTACGACGAGAATGTGCAGAGTACGCGCAGCAGTCGAGACGAAGTTCCACTGGGCTTCTACGCCGTTTTTGGAGAATATGCAAAGGGAGAGGCTGGCGACGTACTATCAGGTTACCTGTCTAGCCCATTCTACGATTGTCTGGCAGTGGAGTACAACGGGCGTCTTCGCGAGCACTTCATGGAAGAACTACCTCGCATCATGGACTGGATGGCACTGAGCAGTCATCGACGGATACGCAATCCGAAGGAAATTAAAACCACAACCATGCGGGCCGGAGATCGTTTTTTTTATTGGCTCGAGGCACCCGCGATCTCTCCGAATTTGATTAGCAATCCGTTTCAACCTTTGAACAAGGCTAACGCTGGGGCCTTCGAAGCAGATATCCCTGATCCGACTACCAACATCTTGCGCATTAGCAAAATCCCCTCTACACAGCCCAGTGCCTGGGTCTGGCTCTATCCAGAAAATGTTCAATTTGCGACTGGCACTGTTGAAATTCAATTCAAAGGCAAAAAAAATCGCTTTGCACTTCAGCCGGATATTGGAGTGATGCTTGAGGAAGCTCGGCGTCGAGGTGATCGGCAGCACGTCATGTGGCAGATGGTGGTCATTCCTTAGTCGCGTGTGGACAATTCATCCACTTATTTGGCCGTACTATCATACAGCGGAAGGTGTCGATAGCTTACTTCCAAAGATAACAGGTTCATTGCTGTTACATACAATCGGCCTCCATACCGTGCCCATAAATCTGGTGTGGGTGACATTGGATCCCAACTACCTGCATTCGCGCCGTATGTTAGCTGGTTATCAATTAGTAACGGATAGAGGGCATCATGCCACTTCTTCCAATGGTCTCCTTGCATGTGAAACATAACTTGAGTTGCGTAATACCAGTAATAGGTATCACGTTTTGAATTCGTTGGTGTACCCGGTTCGGGAGGGTACTTTAGCAATATGTCTGCCCCTTTCCGCATTGATTCAGAATCCCGGTTCCATCCCGTGTAAAGCCTCATGAGTAGACCAACACTCGTCATGACTGGCGTCGGCTGAAGTCCATGTCGTTGTTGTGGCGTATCTGCGGCAAAAGGATTGTAGCGATATAAAAATGGTTGCTGATTAGAAACCTGTCCTTCTGCTAGAAACCTTTCAATGTTCTGCACCAGACTATCCGGGATCTCTAGGCCCGCCAGTCTGCCACTCTGACATGCCATCATGAACCATCCAGTTACGCTTGTATCTGAACCGCTACCAGGGCGATATCGCCATCCACCACGCTCAGGATCTTGACTGGCCACCATAAAATCGACAGCCCTTTGGGCAGCAGTCCGCAATTCGGGATCCTGTGTCATTCCATAGGCTTCACACAAAGCCAGTGCTGCGATGGCATGCGAGTAGAGCCAAGCGTTTTGGTCACTGGCAGGATCTTGGCGAATATAAAGATCACCGGCGACAGTTTGATGCTTGAGCAAAAAACGCAAACCCCGTTTGACGTTGTCCGCGTATTTGAATTGCCTATGCGTGTAACCTGCGCCCTGGAATGCCAACAGAGCAAGCCCGGTCGCAGCGGTGTCGCTGCGCATCAAGACATCGCTATCGTAATCCTGTAGGCGCCAGGCTCCATCGTCGCGTTGTGTCTTGGCCAAGAACGCCAATCCTCGCTCGATTGCGGCTTCCGTCTGCGGTTCAACACGCATCGAATCCACGGGCTGAGGATTCTGCAGCCTTTCTACTCGCTGCTGAAAGGCAGGTCGAGGAATATCGATCGTGGCACCAGGTGCCATCGGTCCTCCCGTATCGGCTCGAGCAAATCGTTGGGATAGCAGATCATTATTAGCGTTTGGCACCTCGCGAGGACTTCTGGCAGCCAGGAGGTCCGTTGCGCTGCTTGGAACTGTAGAGAAACCTCCGAGTCCTGGCGGTGCAGGAATTTGCAGTAGATTGGAGGTACTTGAGTGCCTCGCCGATTCAAACTCTGGGTTGTTCAAGCTACTTCTCGCTCCGAGCTCCGTAGACTCATTTCTCGGTCGAACTTGAGCGCTCCTAGATCCACTTTGCGCGCCGCTAGGGTTCGTTTCTCGGCTACCGCGTTTCAAAGCGGCTGAGCTTTCCTTGGATCGAAGCTGCCCGATCAAGTCTGTTGATTGGAGTTCGCCTCCGTCACCCGCTTGCTGGTCAGTAGCCAGCATGTTGGTAGGTCGCGACAAAGACGAAGGCAACGGGCGAGCATTTCTCGATTCAAGATCCAAGTCTGCGCTTTGCAAATCGGCCACATCTTCCCGGGCGGCCGGCCCCACTCCCTCTGCGCGCTTGACTGCACTTGACGGTAGGTTGGATGAACCAAGGTCCTGAACTACTGAATCGAGCCACAATGGACTACGCAACATTTGCGAATCATCTGACTGGCCTGGAGAACCGCGCATACGATTGGCGACATCAACAACTGCACGAGGTTCTACCGCCGGTTGCAGAAACTCCCCTTGAACTTGCAATGCCTCGCTGCTGATTGTTGGCGACGACAATTTTGGGGCATCTCCCTCTCGCCCACCTACACTGCGCAGGGGCGTGCTGGTCGTTGGTTTGGACCAACTGGCCGACATTGGCAAGTCCAAGAGTTTTCGCTGGCTAGCTTCTCTGGCCAGGGATGGCTGGAATTCGGGGACTAGCGCAGGTTCAGACGTCGACAGGACAGACATCGGTTGCTGGTTGTTGGAACGCACTGAATCGTCCCGCGGCCGCAGGGATTCGATAACGGGCTGCTCCCGAGAAGGTTCGGGGACATCTGGCACCGTAGAATGGATTGAAAACTGCAGACTATCTTTTGGAATTGTTGAGTGTATCGGTTGATTTGTTGGAAATTGAATTGGTTGCTGGGGCATCGCGCGCTCAACTTCCGGGCGAGATTTCACTATCGAATCCTCAGGAAGTTTAGGCAATTCGAGGTACGAGAGATCGGTACTTAATTCATGTCCATTGATGTCTGCTTTACTGGGCTGCACCTCCCGTGGGTCTTGCTCAGTCAGTAGTACATCCAGGCTCAAGGTTTGCACCTGGGGTGCTTCAATGCGAAATTCGCTTGTACTACGAGATAAATGTGCTGCCTCTGGCACATTGACTACCATGGAGGCAACCGGTTCTTTCTTCCTCACCAAGTGTTGACTCACGGAGGGTTGTAATTCCGGATCTGGACTGGTCAACTCGGCTTGTTCACTCCGCGCAAGCCGCAAAGCTGATTCGCTTGGATCTTTGATATCCGTGGGTTGGTGCTGTGTAACAACGTGACTGAGATAGTCGGGCTGTTGGCCGTCAGTACGCGTTGTAGATAGTCGGAAATACTGATGTAGATTCGTACTTTCGCGCTGCAACTGTTTACGCTGTTCAGCAATCGACTCAAATACATCCGACCACATTCGTGATATGATCACTATGTTTACGGCACACACGAGAAGTACTAAGTGCACCAGTACGCTCAGCAGGAACGCTACCTGCATGGATTTTTCAACAACCCGACTAACTAAGCTACCCAGCACCGTCGAGATCAACAACATAGCGACGGGGGTTACGAACAAGTACGTCCAAGGATTGTGACTCAACCTGGTATCATTTCGATCCAGGAAATAAAAGGCAATTCCGATAATCGTAGCGGTAAGCAAAACCAACGTTACGTTCAAGGGCCAATACGCACGATCCTCGCTCTCTGCAGGCCTAATACCTGCGAGTTCAGTAAGGTGCCGGTAGTGAATTACTGGTTCATCCACAGCAATATTTACTAAGATGCATCATTGTCGATGGAGAGAGAATAACTAGCGCCACATTTTAGACAAATGTCCATGACATCGACGGGAGCCTGCAAGGGAACGTTCCGGTCGGCACGAATCAACACGGAAAATCCCAGCGGGTTATTTACCATGGAATCCTTCAATTGTTTCTCAAAGCTCGTGAGGCCAGTTTGTTTTCCGTCCAATATCAAATGCCCCTGACGATCTATGTTCACGATCAACTCTTGAGGTACAGCGGTCATCGGCATCGCGTTGGCCGCCGTGGGTAAGGGAACATCCAATTCTCCATCTTCCTGGCTTAGTCGTGAGGCCACCAGAAAGAAAATTAGCAACAAGAACACGACATCTATAAGAGGCGTCATGCTCAGTGCTCCTAGGACTCGGCCACGATTGAGTTTTACAACCATGAGACCACTACTCAAAAGAGCAGCCTCCGAAACAAGAGCTATACCGATGAACGAGGCTGCTGACCTAACATGGCCGGTGCGGACATGTTAGATTTTTGTAAATCGCTTCGTTCGACACTGCGTGTCGATACTCCGCGAGAGTGCATATCGTAGCGCACCCTTCCTTCCAAGGCTTCAAAGCGGGGAACCAAGCCCTTTAACTCGCCTTCGATCTTCGACAACATCTTGGTGATTTGACCTTCGAAATAGTGGGCAAAAATTGCGGCCGGTATTGCGACTGCTAAACCAACCAATGTAGTCACTAAAGCAACATAGATACCTTCAGCCAAGAATTCGGCTTTGTTCTTGCCTGCCCCAAGATGTGTCGTATTGTAAAACGCCAGGATCATTCCCCACACGGTGCCCAATAAACCGATAAGGGGAGAAATACTTGCCGCTAACCCCAGCCAACGAACGTTTCCATACAATCTATCCGCTTCACACTGGACTGAAGCTGAGATTTGATTCTCCGCTTCAGTAATTGGACGTCCCGTCTTTACTAACATATCCTTGAGGACGCGCGAGGCTGAACTTGGATACTTTTCGGCCGCTACGAATAGTGGTAGCGGATCGATCGGATCGGATTCTTCGCTCATACGTCGAATTTCACGCCGCAGCCCCCGCGGAAATAACTTGGCTCGACGTAAAGCAACAAATCGTTCAAGTGCAACCGCTAATACTAGAAGGCTCATTGCAGCCAACGGAACCATCAGCCAGCCGCCCTGCCGAAGCAACGCAAAGAAACTGAGCGTGGCCGGTAGGCTTGTCGGTGAACCAGATGAAATCTGTCCAGCGGCAGCTTCGGAGGCCAAACGCTGCAATTCATCTTGAGAAATCCCAGCAGCTGGCTCTTGAGCAAGACAGCAGAATGAGGTGGCGAACAACAAGCCAACCGTCATTCCCCACTTCAGCCCCCAGTTGAAACCAACCCATTCGTTGCCCATAAGAAGATCACCGCACTTTTTTTTCCAAAATAGCTTCATGTGCATACTTGGGAAGGTCGTTCCAGAAACTCAGTTTTCACATCTATTTGTACACGTCAACCATTAACTTTTCCACTCGAACGTGTATTCAAAGAGACTGGGTAAAGAGAATTGCTGTCCAACCAATGTCAAAATGCCTTCCTTTGGTGAGTTCACCGCCAATTGCTGGCCGTTAATGGACAATTGGGCCAAGAAGTCTGAATGCATCGTATTTGCCGAAGCACAGCTCAATTACCGCAACTTTTGCAATTCGCCTAGACGAGCTTGAGCTTGGGATGCCAGCTCATGAGATGCATGTTTTTTTACTATAAATTCATAGAAATCGACGGCAGTCTCGACAACTTTTGCGCGAGAAGGCCCATTCAACCCCTCGATGAGAACTTCACTGCAACGAGCTGCTTCGAATGCACTTTTGGCCTGCCAGTTGCGAATATCCTCAGTCGCACGCTCTCCCCCAAAGCCGTACATAACGCGCTGAAACTCCGGTATTGCCTTCGCAAAATCCCGTTGCGAGAAATAGACTTCACCCATCATAAACCTCGCCCTAGCTGCAACTTCGGTTCGGTATTTTTCTGCCACATCAGCGTAGAGTCGTAGTGCATCGGTTAACTGCCCTTGGTTTTGCCGACAAAACGCCAGCTCATAGATGGCAGTGGGAAGGTAGCTGCTTTCCGGATATTTTTTCAGAACGACCTCCAGCCATTTCGCACACTCTTCCCAATTTTCCTGCTCGCGCAGACACTGCCCTCCGTGCAGATAAATCAGAGCCTGTACCTGTTCAGCTATCTCGTTTAACTGGCTGGGAGGTAGTGTCTCTAGTGAATTCCTTACTAGCCGATACCTATCCAAGGCACTCGCATATAGTCTCTGCTTGAACATGCATTCAGCCTGCATGAATTGAGCATCAATGGCTAGCGGCCCCGTTGGATTGGAGGAGAGCTGCTTGGAAAATTGACTGGCAGATTCGTCATATTTGCCTAATTGGTAAAAACTCCACCCCAACTTGTAATGAGCTTTCTCTAGCAACTCCTGTGTCGGGTGCGTTTCGATTACTTGGACATAGAGCGGTACGGCTCCAGTAAAATCTTCTGTGGCATACTTTTGTTGAGCGACCATATAAATCGATTCCGCCGCCAGCTCACTCTGAGGAAACTGTTTGGCAAGTCGCTCGAAGTACTTACTAGCTTCAGTCACATCGGACTGCTCTTGATAATTCCACGCCAATTCATAGAGGATTTTGTCCATAGACGTGTGTTGCGGAAATTCATTTACGACTCGCTGCAATACTTTGGAAGCGGCTACGTATTCGCCTTGTTGAGTGAGACAAAGACCTAATTCATACAGCCCGTTGGCCAGAGTTGGACCGGTCTCTCTTGCCACATAGTCTTCTAGAGAACTTCGAGCATCATCAAGCTTTCCCAATTTCCGTAGACATACTCCTTCAGCCAACCGAGCGTCAGCCGAAACAGCATCTTCCGTGGAACTTCGCAGCACTTCGCGCAACCTGGGTAGAGCACGTTCGTAATTCTCTCGTTGCATTTCACACCATGCAATTCCATAGCTTGCGTACTGATGGTATGGCCTACCGTTGGCGTCTCTGAGAATTGCACTATACCGTTCGATTGCTCCATCGAAATCCTCCAACGCTGCTGAGAGTTGGCCTAGCTTGTATTCTGCTTGGGATTTCAATCTCGAATTGGGATGATTCTCAAGTAGGCGATTGAGCGTCTTGCGAGCACCATCCAAATCTTTATTCCGCTGCTGAGCTTCGGCCAATAGCATCAGGACTTCGTCTGAGGAGCCCCATTCGTTGTCGGTCTGATAACTTAAGGACAATTCCCTAACGGCGTCTGTCAATCGATCGAGGTACAAATGACTTGCGCCCCGTAAATAGAGCGCCTCAGCACGAACGCGATCCTCGTTAAAGGTTGCTTCTCCATCGGCCAAGACCTGAAGCGTGGACTCGTATTTTCCTGCCAAATACAAAGCCATGGCCTGACGGACAACCCAAATACTTGCCGCTACATTCTTTCTATCTACAGCTAAGAGCTTTTGAAATGCCTTTGCAGCCGCATCGTGTTCGCCCTGTTGGAGTAAGGCCTCAGCCGCCACATACGCCACATCGTTGCGAAGAGGGTTCTCGGGGTATTTCTTCAGAAAAATCTCTGCCCACTTTTGCGCATCTGCGGGACGAGCCAGTTGCAGAGCAGCAAATGCGACATTGTAGGTTGCTCGTGACGACAAATCGGGATCAGAACTTTTCTCTGCAATTTCTTGATATAAGGATTGCGATTTCTCTAGTTGTTCAGGATTCAAATATAACGCATCGGCGTAATCCATTTTTAGACTATCCGCGCTACTCGAGTCCTTGGCCCAGGTCAGCACATCCTGCAAGAGTTTAATAGCATCGTTTGGCTTTTGTTGCCTGAGCAATGCTGTGGCCAACCAATGGGCGGCTTCGGCGGCCTGTTCGTCCTGCTTGGCAATCACCGGCCGTAGTTGCTCCACAGCTTCATCATAATTTCCCTCTTGAAACAGATTCTGCCCGACTGCCAGAGCTGCAGTCGTCGCATGTTTCGAATCCGGGAATCGCTTCATCAGGTCCAAATAGGTTTTTTGTGCCGCTGTCAAATTCCCTCGTTGATTTTGCACAAATCCGAGTCGCAATAGGGCATAGTCCGTCAAAGCATTGTCAGGCTGCGCCGATACATCCAAAAATATCTTTTCCGCTTCTTCCACCTGTCCTTCGCGCAATAGGTTATCAGCCAGCCTCAACCGAACCTCTGCAAACAATCGATGCGATGGCTGCTCCTGAATAAACTGCTGAAATACCCGCTTCGCTTTAGCTGATTGTTGATCTTCTTCCAATGCGATCCCCAGGGCGTGCAACGCATCCGGGCGCAACGTGGATTTAGCCAAGGCCGCAGACTCTACTAACTGGTTATACCGAGCGATGGCCTGCTTACGATTACCAAGGGCGTACTCAACCTCGCCTAGATAGAAAAGCGCTTGATCGACATAGGCACCGTCGGAGTAGGAACGCATAAAATCTGAGAGCTTGCTCTTAACCTGTTCCAGTTCACGCTGTTGCCCAAGCGTGCCAGAATTCTTTTGACGTGCCTGATTGAAGAGACACCAACACAGCGTAATGAGAGTCTCCTCTCTCACCTCCAACTTGTCGTCCTTCAATGCCTGCCCAAAGGCCTCGACCGCACGCGAGTAGTTGGGAGTCTCCAACTGAATGTTGCAAACTCCGAGATAGTGCCAAGCCTTACTGGCCAAAGGGTCCTCGGGAAACTCTTTCAGTAGTTTTTCCCACTCCTCGATCGCCAGACCGTACGCGCCGTTGTTCTGAAAGGCCGCCGCGTCTGAATAATGGGCTATTGCCCGTCGATTTGATGATTGCGAAATCGGTGGAACACCACGATTGACTTGGGCATGTACTTGACCGATGCAAACTAGCCATGCAACCGAACAAACCAGCCAATTTCGAATTCCGCGCACAGCAACGATTTGCATATGAAAATCAGTGTTTAACATTTCGTTACGTTCCTATCTTCCCCAGAACAGACTCGACCAAATGCAGCGTTTGCTGTGCTGGCATCGGCGGAGAAGGAAAGGCCTCTCCGGAGATTTCGAAATAGAATTCCCAGCTGGAGGACTCAAAATGGTCACAATACTGGAACTTATAGCGATTTTCGAGCCCCGTGAGTACTTCAATTGCTGTAATTAATCGTTGGGGCAGAATTTAGGTATATTCCACGGCTAACCCGATTCAAACTGTGGGTAATGCCGCCGTGAGGACGTGTCACAATACGTAAACTGGGAAAGAATCCGACTTCTGTTCAACCGTCTGGAGTGGAACGTAGGTGACAAGACTGCGGGAACGACAATATTATTTTGCTTCGCCAATCAACTGGTAATCGCATAACAAAAAAAGCGGACCGCCTGCCGACCGGCATGGCTGCCCGCTTTGTCTCAGCGTGTGGATTCACTGATCAATCTTTGGAATAACCAAGTGTTTGAATTATGGCTAACATCTCTTCAAAAGTTATGTAGCGGCGACGGTGCTGGATCTTGTAAGCGTCGATAGCCTCGGCCAGCTCTCTCGCGTCTGGAGATAAACCATAATGAGAATTGCCGAATTGTCGTCGCTCGACAAAATCGGCTCCAACCGAGTTCGATCTGCGATCGACAAATCCCGCTTGCTCTTCCGCTGGTGCCCCTTGGGGCTGCGCTAATGAAGTCATATTGCAAAGCCTAGCTTGTTGAAATTCGATGCCATTGGATGATGACCACCTCAAACGTAGCTCCCGATTTCTTACTGAGCAAACAAAATTCAAGTTTAAAAATATATCAATCGGCCCGTTTATCGAATCCGACTGGAATCGCAGAGAGTTTGTCCGATTGCGAAATCGTGTGAAAAGACTGATCCAACTGGTTTTGCAAGTGCAGGGCTTGGTCATTTTGAGGGTTGTGACGAAGAACCCGCCCCAAACAGATGCGAGCTTCACCCAACTCTCCCAGGGTAAACTGACTACCTGCAATTTGTAACAAAAGCTCTGGTTCATCGTCCTGGGCAAGAATTGCCGCGTTGCGCAAACACGACATGCTCTCAGATGACTCACCCAGATCTGCCAGCGCCTGGCCTTTGAGTAACCACGAGCGGGCAGAAAGCCCCGTCCCTGATCGCTGATCTGCCAAGTGGTCGAGGGTTGCTAATGCGCGCTGTGGTCTGCCTTGAGAGCGATAGATTTCAGCCAGAGAAATTTGAACTCGAGGATTTCCAGGTCGGTAAATCAGCGATCGATGGTAGCTGTCCATGGCTAGATCCAATTGACCACCTTGCCGAAGAACGTCTCCCCGGAGTTCCCAGGCACCGGCGTTCGTGCGTTGGCAGGTTAGAACTCGATCGGCCTGCTGTTGTGCCAACTCCCAGGTTCCTTGTTCGGCATACATTTGCCCAAGTCGTACAAGCAATTCTGGATTTTCGCCGCTTAGTTCCACCGCTTTCAGCATGTGTTCGGTGGCTTTTTCCTTTTCGCCGCGATTCCAAAGTACCTCTGCTTGTCCCCATTGTGCGCGCTCATCTACATCGCTTTGACGCAGCGCTTCGGCAAACAACACTTCGGCATCGTTCCATTTGTTTTGCTGCAGAGCATCCGCTCCGCGCAAGGAAAATTGGCGGGCTGAGGCCAAGTCTTTGGTGCGGTGCCCGCTTCTGAGCCTCTGGCAGCCCATCGCGAACAATATCGCCAACGGCAAACACAGGAAGGAAATTTGCACGCAACTGGTTCGATTTCGGAAGGCCTGGAATGGAAAGAAACCGCAATCCAACTGTCTGTTCCTTTGACAATAGTCGAGGGGACTCTACCAAATAGCCATCCTCACCCCAAGATGAATCGGCACCATGTCCTCGACTATTTTGCGAGTCTCATACGAAGAAATACAACTAACCGAAAAGGTTCTTTTCGAAAGCAATGCGCGCTTCATGGTGTCAGCTGGAGCCTAACCATCCCAGTGCGCGCCGCGTCCTGGTATCGCTTGTCGAGCAAAAAAAGAATGCAGTCGACGGCTTGAACTGCTCGCCGGAATGCCAACATCTCGTTTAGGGGACTTCTTCTTTTCCAAATCCTCCAGAAAAAACCCCACCTTTAAGCATTGGTATCTACACAAATCTCTAACCCACCTTGGGGAGGGTCGAAGTTGAGGACCGAACTTCGGGGAGGGGCTCCGAAAGCGATTTGCAAGTATCCTCACTTTACCGACCTCCCCGGAAACTCGTGGACTCGTTCCTTACACTCCTTTGGCAGGGCAAGGAAAAACCTTTGAACGATGTGTGGATACCAATGCCGTTATAGCGGGTCAATCTGTCTGTTTTGGCTTCTCAATTGCACATTATTTTCCTGTAATAATTGAATATGTCACATAAATTTGTTTTAATAAATCTGCGCCTCAAGAGCCGGTGCGTTGGTCGTGGCGACAAACCTAGACTACGAAACCTTCATCTTTTGGTGTCGGTCCTATTTTTGTTTCTTCTCTTCTATTCATCGGAGCTCAAATGATGAGACGACGGTACGGATTCACGTTAGTTGAATTACTGGTGGTTATTGCAATCATCGGAATTCTAGTCGGACTTTTGCTGCCTGCAGTTCAAGCAGCCCGGGAAGCCGCCAGGCGAATGCAGTGCAGCAACAACTTAAAGCAATTGGGGCTCGCATTGCTGAACTATGAAAGTGCGTACAAGGCAATTCCTTACGGCCACCACTACCGCGGCTGGCATGGCCCTGATCAGACTAATCCCAATAACGGTGGCATGGGCTATGGTTGGGGCTGGGCGATTCTGCCATTCATTGAACAAACTGCCATTTACAATCAGTTCAATTCAAACATCGTCATCATGGAGAAAACCAATACCCAAAATGGAATTCTCTGCGCTACTCCTCAAGCGACCTTTACGTGCCCTTCGGATACCAAGCCATTGGTTTTCAACGACGGCCAAATTCGTCCCTCAGCTACCAGCAGTTATCAGGGCGCTGGCTCTTCCTATAACGGCTATTCAAGCAATCGGATGAATGCCAACACAAATACATTGCGCTGGAACGGCATTTTCGACCGCAATAATCGTGAAAACTACCGATTGAAGGACATGGCAGACGGAACTTCCAACCAGATTGTCGTCGCCGAAGCCCGCTGGGATATGGACAACAATCGCCGTAATCGTGCCCGTGTTTATGGCGCATCCGATCAGCTGACTTATACCACAGGCGCTTCCAACGCACTCATGGTTCAAGGCGAGTGGCCAATGAACTGGACGCAGCCCGAGGGCAACCCGCAGCCCCACCGAACTGCAGGTAGCTTTCACACCGGAGGTGCTCAGTTCTGTTTTGGTGATGGTTCAGTCCACTTCTTATCTGACAACATTGACCATACGTCTACACCTTGGATTAACAATGCTGCAGCATTCCGCCAATCAGCTGGCGGTCCATTCTATGGAACTTACCAGCGATTGTTCTCAGCCCAGGATGGACAGGTTGTTTCATTGGATCTGTAGCTAACTATTAGCAAAGGCAAGTTAAGCGCACATTCCCGGGCGGCCTTCACCTGGGAATGTTGTTTTTTGATCGTGTTTTTGTCTTCGCGGATTTTGGATTAAGCAAGAAAACTAACGACCATGAAACCATTACGTGTTTTTTCTCTCCTCACATTTGCATTTATCGCGATAGGCTGCTCTCCATCTGGGCCAGACATTGCTTCCGTCAAAGGCACGGTAACGATGGATGGTAAACCTCTGGAATATGCTACCGTGATCTTTATCCCGACCTCTGGAGGGCGACCTGCAGTTGCGCGAACCGATAAAGAGGGCCAATACGAATTGCGATTTAGCGGCGGCCGGATGGGAACCATCCCCGGTCTTAATAAGGTGCGCATCACCACGGTGCGTGACCCGGGCGAGGATGAGGATGGTAATCCAATCCCAGGCTCCAAAGAAACCATTCCGATGGAATACAATCAGACTTCAAAACTGGAGTTCACCGTCGAGGATGGTAAAGAGAACGTCGCCGATTTTCAATTAGAATCTGGTGGCAAGATACTCTCTGGAAACGACGGTTACTGAGGTCAGAGGGCTTTCAAACCTGACCCAAATATTCATGCAAAGCTCTGTAGTTTTCACTACGGAGCTTTTTCTTTGTTTCCACCCAAAATAGTTCCAACGCTTTTCAACGTTCGACGCTTGAAGCCTTGAATATGTCTCGACAAAACCATGCTATTGGCTTAGCGATTGAATTGCGTGTGAGCACGACATTCATTGCTAGCAAAAGAGCGCAGCGTCAAGCATTCAAGATTGCATCAGACAAGGGATATACGGTAATCTTCCACTGCAACTTTTCTCTTGTAGCTTGCCGCGTGACAGGAACTTAGACTAATGCCCCAACCTATGGGCCCTCGAAGTTGGCAGCTACATCAGTCAACACGGCGTGGGCTATATAAATTGGCATTTATTGCGGCGGGATTCTTGCCTCTCGCAACGGCAGTTGCTTATTGCCTACTACAATCCTCGTCGACTTTCCAAGGCTGGCAATTGCGACGCTGGACACAGCCGCTATCAGCGCAACTTGGCGTCGAAGTTCAGATCCAGCAGGTGAGGTCTCGAACCCCGTTCCACCACCAGTTGTCTGGCCTGAAGCTTTATCACCCAGAAACAAAAGAATTCATCGGCGAGGTTCATACTGCTGATGTTCGGTTCGAAAGTCGGCGCTGGCAGATCCTGCTCAGTGACTGTCGATGGCAAAAATCGCAGCTGGCGACATCCTGGCGAATGATTCACGATTGGTTTCTATGTCGTACCGGAGAACACACCCAGGCGGCCGACGTGACACTGAACCAGCTAGCGTTTGTTTCAGAGGATGCCGATGAAAGTTTTCTTCGGAACATTCAGGTTGAATTGCGGCCCCGCAAGGAACACGTCGTTGTCGAATTGCATTTTCAACAAGGCCCTCTAACTGAGGACAACCCGAGTCCGGCCGCTAGCCAGATTTTTGTCAAACGGAACCATGCTCCACAGCATTTGTCCACGGAGCTTCAACTCATTACAGGAACCAAGCCCATTCCTTGCGAACTACTCAGTCCTCTCTGGCGGGGACTGGCTGAGCTTGGACCCCACACCGAATTCCAAGGAGCCCTAGATCTCAGAGTTCAGGATTCACAATGGCACGCTACTTTAAAGAACTGTCAACTACGAAACATCAACTTTGGACAATTGACAGGCGTTTCGAATGCTGTCATGACGGGCTTTGGACATATTAGCTTAAATGAAGCACATTTGACCAATGAGGGCTTGGAAAGTGCCCTCGGAGGCTTAGTGGCAGAAGACGGACGAATCAGTAGCCAACTATTACGGAACATGTCAGAATTGGGCCTCCTGGATCATTCAGCGAAAATTGAAAACCCGATATCCGATTTGAGTTTCGAGACGGCTAGTGTTATCTTCAGCATTCGCCCCGACAAATTTCAATTGGCTGGCGACCAAAACAACTCCGGAGCGGTACTCTGTGATGCCAGAGGCCTCTTGGCTGCCCGCGGAATTCAACATTGGGATGAAGCCCTACCACTTGAGCAGCTGCCACAATTACTGTTTGGGAGAATCCAGGCCCTTTCCCAAACTTCTCCACCACTCATTGAATCGGATTCTGCGCAGCGCCTACTCCGATGGTTACCATTGCGCGCTTCGCGCACCACACGCACTGCCAACGGAGTGGACAGCTTCAGTTCTCTTCGGAACTTGAATCACTAGCACTAGCGATCGATGCTACGAAAGTCCGAGCACGTCAAACATGTTGTACAACTTCGGTTCTTTGCCAATTAGAAACTTGGCAGCCGCCAGTGCTCCGAGCGCATAACAATCACGGTTCGAAGCAGCGACTCGAAGTTCAATTGTTTCCCCCAACATGCCGAAGACGATGGTGTGCTGCCCCGGATCGTCTCCCACGCGTACCGCATGGTATCCTATTTCATCACGCGTACGAGCACCGCATTGCCCCTCCCGACCATGTACATGCCGATTGAGCCCCATTTCGGCAGAGATTATCTCACCAAATTTCAGCGCGGTCCCGCTGGGCGAGTCTTCTTTAAAACGATGATGCCGCTCAATTATCTCCACATCTGCGCCCTGCGGAATGTGCTTCAAAGCTTTTGCGGCTTGGCGAGCCAGAACCATGGTCAAATTGACGGCCAATGACATATTGGGAGCCCAACAGATAGCAATTTTATGTGCGGCTTGGCGGATTTCTTGCATTTGTGAATCGCTAAGCCCAGTTGTAGCGACCACCAACGGAATTCCAGCGGTACTGCAAGCCTCTAACGCCATATCGAGACCAGCAGGCGAAGAAAAGTCGATCGCAACTTGGCCAGCAGCGTCAAAATCGTGTGTCAAAGGCAAACCAATTTCGCCAACTCCAGCTAACGTACCCGCATCCGCGTTTTGACTAGGATGTGAAGCTGTATCCACAGCCGCAATTAGCTCTAACTCTGGATCCGCTGAGGCCAAGGCCACTAATCGCTTTCCCATGCGGCCAGCAGCACCATTGATTATTAGCTTAACACTCACGCACCACCCCCCCTCAATTTACCTAAAACCGTAGCCATCCATCGTTGTCGATAGTACGAAACATCACACATCTTTGCCTGGAGTTCGCCAAGTAGGCGTCGTTTGTGTGTAGATTGGATTGATAAGCATACAAAGGCGCGTGATAGTTGGTAGGTGCCGCTTGCCCCGGCGTTGAAACTGAGCCAGGGCTTCGCTCTAACCCGTCATCATCAAGAGTCATAACCTTCAGGCTGAAGGTTATGATGCACACCCCCTGCCAGCAAGAGCTTGTCACCGCTACATGTCTATTCAACCTTGGCATATTCAGAATAACGATTGTCCGGCGTATGTATTAGCAGGTGGACGAAGCTCTCGCTTCGGTTCCAACAAAGCTCTCGTTAGGATCAGTACCTTTGGAGCAGAAACTACCCTATTACAGTCTCTCCTCGACAGCTTGCGCAAGCAGGGGCATGTCACACACGTCGTGGCGGATAATTCTGCCCGTTTTGCTGCCTTAGGAATCATTTGCTTAGAGGATCGGACCAACAACCAAGGTCCTTTAGCGGGGTTAGAAACTGCTCTCCAGCACCGCTTAGAGCACTCATCCGCTGGGGGCTGGCTACTCCTGGTAAGCTGTGACCAACTACTGTGGCAATCATCGTGGTTTTTGTCGCTGGCTCAGACGATTGAAAAAGATACCAAAGTCGTTTGCTTTCAAGACCTTGATTCAAAAGAACTACGACCCTTACCGGCGCTTTTCCATACAGATTGTCTGCCAGAGGTTAGTTCAGCCCTTAGCACATCATCACGCTCGCTACGACAGATTTGTCAATCTTCCCATTGCCGCTCCTTCTCAATTTCCCAGACTGATGGACCTGGCTACTGGTGTTTCAATACACAGCCCGAGCTAGCTCAACTACAGTCCGTCTTAAATCAAATTACTGCAGTCGAGCAACAAAACTCAGACCGTAACATTCCAGAAGCTTAAAAATGGTACTCTAATAAACCTTCATTCCAGAGATTAGAAAATCCCTCTCAAGGAGCTGGTAGATGATATTCCGATTGGCGATAACTCCTTCATTGATTGTACTCATGATCTGCAGCCTATTGTCCGCCCAAGAACCACTGGCTCTCACTCTGCGATATCAAACGCCAGTCTTTGAAAGCGTCGATAATCCAGACCAAACCGTGCAACATGCTTTCCATCGACTTACTCGCCAAGACAACTGGAGTCCAACGCGAACTGCTGTGATCGTTTGTGACATGTGGGACTCACATCATTGCGTGAATGCCGTTCGGCGAGTTCATGAATTAGTTCCCAGAATGGATTCCTTCCTCAATACGATGCGTGCCCAGGGAGCAAAAATCATACATGCTCCCAGTTCCTGCATGGCAGCTTACGAAAATACTCCTGCCAGAATTCGCGCCCAAACGGTTCCGGCAACCGAGCAATATCCAACTGATATCAACTCCTGGTGCGACCAGATTCCCAGTGAAGAACTCGCTGCATACCCCATCGATCAATCCCAAGGCGGTGAAGACGATGACCCGTTGGAACATCAACTTTGGGCCAGCCAATTAGCTTCTATGGGACGCAACCCGCGCAGCCCATGGGTGCGCCAGGCCGAGGGACTGACAATCGACCACGAACTAGATTTTATTTCAGACAATGGATCGGAGATTTGGAATATTCTCACGCAGTATCAATTAGACAATGTGATGCTCGTGGGTGTGCATACCAACATGTGCGTACTAGGGCGACCGTTTGGATTACGGCGACTGCGCGAAGCAGGTAAGAATGTTGTTTTAGTTCGTGACTTGACTGACACCATGTATGACCCACAAGCCTGGCCATACGTGGATCACTTTACAGGGACCGATCTGGTTGTTGCCCACATTGAGCGTTTCGTTTGTCCAACTATTGCAAGCAATCAAGTTTTGGGTGGAACAGAGTTTCGATTTTCGAATGATCGGCGTATTCGATTGGCGATTATCATGGCCGAGGATGAATATCGTACCGAACAATCCCTGCCGATATTTGCAGCCAAACACCTTGGTCGAGGATTCAGCGTCACGTACTTCTATGGGAGTGAGAGCGATCGGAGTTCTATTCCGGGTATGGAACAAATCGATGACGCGAATGCACTCTTGGTTAGCGTACGACGTCGTCCGTTACCAAAGTCTGATCTAGACTTAATTCGAAACTTTGTAGCCAAGGGCAAACCGGTGCTAGGAATTCGGACTGCCAGCCACGCTTTCGCCTTACGAAACCAAGAACCAGCAGCTGGACTGGATGTTTGGCCATTGTTTGATTCTCAAGTTTTTGGTGGAAACTATACGAATCACTATGGAAACAATTTGAAATCCACTCTTTCACTTCCAGGTTCAGCACATCACCCGCTCCTCGACGCGGCTCGCCACCTAGATCAAATCTCACCAGGAGGCTCGCTTTATAAAACATCCCCTCTAGCAGCAGGCAATCGGGTGCTGCTTCTGGGTACAGTGGAAGGCCAGCCCGCTGAGCCAGTAGCTTGGACTTTTGTGAGGGCCGACGGAGGTCGCTCGTTTTACACCTCGTTGGGACACGTGGACGATTTTGCCAAGCCCGAGTTTGAAAATTTTCTAGCTAATGCGATCCGGTGGTCCTGCGGTCAAGAGCTTTGCTCATTGGAGTCCACCATTACGCAAAACCAAATGCACGCTTCCGGCAAAGGTAAGCAACGCTAAGTGGAATCCACACCCATGCCCAAAAACATGACAGTTCTATATGAGGATAATCATCTGTTAGTAGTTAACAAACCTACTGGCTTAGCCACAATGGGAACCACAGAACAACCCTCGGCTTACGGGCTGGCTGCTGAATACCTCAAGGTCAAATACCGCAAACCCGGAAATGTTTTCGTAGGCATTGTTAGTCGTTTGGATAAACTGGTTTCCGGAGTTTTAGTGCTAGCCAGAACCAGTAAGGCTGCAGCCAGGTTATCTGAACAAATCAGAAACCAGCAAGTCGATAAACGCTACTGGGCCGTGGTCGAGGGCAACTGTCATCATTCTGCTTGGTACACTTTAGAAAATTGGATTCGTAAAGACGATGCATCACAGCGCATGGTCTGTGCTGCAAATCAATCCCCAACTGCACAACTGGCCGCACTAAGGCTACGTACACTGAAGTACGATCAACATTGTAGTTGGCTTGAAGTGCAGCTACTAACCGGGAGAAAGCACCAGATTCGAATTCAACTGGCAGAGCTCGGCTTCCCAATTGTTGGCGACCGAAAATACGGCTCCACTGTCTCATTTCCCATGGGAATCGCCTTACATTGTCACCAAGTAACCGTGAGCCATCCAACCAAGAAAGAAACTATGAGTTTCCAATGCTTCCCACCAAAGTCGTGGATGCGTTGGCGTAAGACGTTGAACATAGAATTACAATAATTCAACGGGTATAGCATTTTCTTTGAAACAAAAATGAGCAAACGGTTCCATGGAATCGAAAAGATCATTTCTGGTGGACAGACAGGAGTCGACCGTGGCGCCCTCGATGCGGCCATTGACTTTGGGGTATCTCATGGTGGTAGTTGCCCCAAAGGTCGGCTGGCCGAGGATGGACCAATCTCCCCAAAGTACAAACTGACTGAACTAGATTCCACTGACTACGCGATCCGTACGAAGAAAAACGTCATGGACTCGGACGGCACACTTTTGCTTTACCAAGGACGCTTGCGAGGAGGTACCGCTCTTACCAATCGATACGCTAAAGAGTTAGGAAAACCACTGTTGCGCATACGATTCGATTTGCCTATCAAGTATTCTGCGGTCCTGCTTTGGCTAACCGAGAACGAAATCAAGACGCTAAATATTGCTGGACCACGCAAAAGTGGACTGCCCGATGCCGAACAACTGACCTATCAGTTTCTGAAAAAACTCTTTTCACAGAGCGCATCGATCCTGAAGACTTTTGATTGAATCAAAAACTGGAAGGCTTCCGAGCTAGATCTCGCGTTGCAGATTGTTTCTCTACTCTGTACGACATGCGAGTGCCAGCTGGGGCAAAGGCAATGCCCAAAAAAAAATGGCACCTACCCATCGAGTAGGTGCCATTTTGAAAAGGCTATTGTGCCCATGTAAGGAGCCAAATCAAGTAAGCGAAGGACTCCCGAAGGAGAACTTAGCAGCCGCAGCTACTACCGCATCCGCTGTTGCAACCGCTGTTGCAACCGCATCCGCCACCACGAACTCGGCCTAGAACTCGCTGCAGAAGGCCTGTACGGGATCCACAGCAACTTGGTGCTGGAGCGCAACACTTGGCTGGTTTGCAGCAACGCGCTGGGGCAGGCTTGCAACAGGGAGCTGGGGCAGGCTTGCAACAGGGAGCTGGGGCAGGCTTGCAGCACGGAGCTGGTGCAGGTTGGCAACATGGCGCTGGTGCAGGTGTGCAGCAAGAGGGCGCGGGACTGGCACATGCTGGGGCTGCTTCGCAGCAAGTTGGCTTACACTTCGAACGACAACCCAAAATCCCAGCTTGAGCTGGTGCGGCACTTACCAATGCAAACAAACACGCAGCTGCTAACAAAACTCTTCGATTCATACTTTTACTCCCCAATAGTTAAAATAGGTAAGAAAGCATGAGATTAACGACTATTGAAAAGGCGTCAAGTAGTGCTAGCGGAAACTTTGTGCGGTAAGCCACACCCAGAAGCCACTATTTTAGGGGCTACAACTAAGGAGCTGCGTAGGCGGCACCATGAACTTCACGTTGGGCAAGATCCAAATCATGCTCAACCATGATTCTGGCAAGCTCTTCGACGCTGGTTTCGGCCTTCCAGCCAAGTTTCTGCTCGGCCTTCGACGGATCTCCTAGCAGCAAATCCACTTCGGCCGGTCGGAAATAGCGAGGATCAATCTGGACGTATTCCTGCCAATCCAACTCCAGTTGCCCAAACACTAGTTCAAGAAACTCGCGAATGGAGTGAGTTCTTCCTGTTGCAACTACATAATCGTCGGGCTGATCTTGCTGCAGCATTCTCCACATGGCATCCACGTAATCCTTGGCATAACCCCAGTCGCGTTTTGCATCTAGGTTTCCCAAGTATAGCTTCTTCTGCAATCCAACCTTGATGCGTGTTGCCGCGCGCGTAATCTTGCGCGTAACAAACGTCTCGCCGCGACGTGGAGATTCGTGATTGAACAAGATTCCGTTGCATGCGAACAGTCCGTAGCTACGGCGGTAGTTGACGGTTTGGAAGTATGCGTAGACTTTGGCACAGGCATAAGGCGACTGTGGATTGAAAGGTGTCGTTTCGGTTTGCGGCGTTTCCAGTACTTTCCCATACATCTCAGACGACGAGGCTTGATAGACACGCACCGGTTTGCGCTTGCACAACAGCCTAGCGGCTTCAAGCACATTGAGTGCACCTACACCATCGCTCATCAATGTATAGACGGGTTGGTCAAATGACACTCTAACGTGACTCTGAGCTCCAAGATTGTATATTTCGTCCGGCTCAATTTCCAAAACTAGATTGCTCAGTGCTTGACCATCAGTCAAATCACCATAATGTAAAAGCAATTGAGGCTGCTCATGAATATCGCGATACAGATGTTCGATACGGCCTGTTGAAAAACTTGAACTGCGTCGAACAACCCCATGAACTCTGTAACCCTTGTCTAACAACAGTTCCGCTAGATAAGAACCATCCTGACCTGTTATTCCCGTAATTAGCGCGGAACGCGACATCCCTACAGCCTCCCTAGATCATTCATTGTGAAAACAGAACTCACGTGATAAGCTGCTAATGGCCAAAGGTCAATACGGATATCGACATGATACCGAAAAACTTCGAATCCATTCGTTAGCTATCAAATCTCGCGCAGCCTGCCAGTCTCGATCTCCCTGAGATATGAAGCGTACGTTCGCTGGATTCCTTCCTTCAATTCTACTGTCGGGGACCATCCGGTAGATTTAAGCAGCCCAATATCGGTTAGCTTTTGCGGGGTCCCATCAGGCTTTGACGGATCTGTTATTATCTCGCCAGGGAATCCAAGCTCGTGACATATAAGCTGAGCGATTTCGAGAATGGTATTGTCTTTCCCCGAACCGACATTCACCCAATCCGGGGGGCTCTCTAGTTTCAAAAGGTGAACTATCGCATTCGCGAGATCGTCGACAAACAAGAATTCTCGCCGAGGAGTTCCAGTCCCCCAAATCGTAACCTGTCTTTCTTGATTTACTTTGGCTTGGTGTATTCGGCGAATCAGTGCCGGCAGCACGTGACTATGCTCCAGATGATAGTTATCGCCAGGGCCATACAAATTGGTCGGCATTACGGAGTGGTAAGTGACACCAAACTCGCGCCGATAGTACTGACATAGTTTCAACCCACAAATCTTGGCTAAGGCGTAGGCCTCGTTCGTTTCCTCAAGAGGCCCAGTTAACAATTGATCTTCTGTGATTGGTTGCCTTGCTAGTCGCGGATATATACATGTGGAACCTAAGAACAAAAACCTCTGTACGCCGGACTCAAATGCTGCCGTAATTGTGGCTAATTGTGCATTTAGGTTGTCAGTCAGAAACTCAACTGGAAAATTCTTATTGGCGAGGATTCCTCCTACCCGGGCAGCCGCAAAGACAACCGCTTCCGGCTTTTCTTGCTGGAAATAGGCTCGCACTGCCTCCGACCTGCATAAATCAAGCTCCTCACGATCACAGGTCAAAACGCGAACCTGCGGTTCATTTTGAAGGCTTCTGACAATGGCCGAACCCACCATCCCGCGATGTCCTGCCACAAAAATCGACGAATACACTTTTGATGGACTACCAAAAAGGAAACGAACAAGAGAATGAAACTGTCAGTCTATCGCGATTGCGATTGGATTAAAATGCTGGGGCCGATAGGCGTCCTTTTCGCACGGCCTGCAACAGACCATATACAATTCCCCAACAAAAAAACGCCGAGGAAACCTCGACGTCTTTTTATAATTCAATTTATTAGAGGACAACGCTAGGATTGAGAATCTGGCGCGTTCTGAGACAAATCTTCTTGTTTGTCTTCTACGTAGCCGGAGGCGTAACTTCCGTACTTGTAACCGTAACGGTAACCATATCGATAGTTTCCGCCATAACGATACGCATATCGGTAGTCGTTGTAGCCGTAGCTATAGCCGTAACCTGCCTCTGCGGACACGCCGTTGATAACGATGCCGAGCATTCGTGCATCGACAGATTCCAGAATTCGCTTAGCCCGCGTTGCTAAAGGCTTAACATTACGTCGCAGTCGCATCGTCAGAACAACACCGTCGGACACTGCCGAAACTGCACCTGGATCGCTAACCGCCAACAACGGTGGAGTATCAATGACAATCATGTCATATTTTTCTCTTAGAATATCAACCAACTCAGCAAATCGATTGGAACTCAAAAGCTCAGCAGGATTGCTCGGTCGCTTACCTCCTGGCATGATGGATAGGTTGGCTACTTGGCTGCTGTAAGTGGCTTCGTCCAACTCGGCCTTGCCTGCAACCACTTGCGCCATTCCCACTTCCCCGTCGATGCCAAACAGCTTGGCGATTCTGGGTCGACGGAAGTCGGCATCAATAAGCAGCACGCGGCGACCGGACTGAGCCATGGTGACCGCCAAGTTAGCCGACAATGTAGACTTTCCATCCCCAGGCACTGGGCTGGTTACTTGAATTACTTTGAGTTCGCTACCACGATTGCTGAAAAACAACCCCGTTCGGACGGCTCGATAGGCTTCGCTGACTCGACCACGGCTGTGGTGAATAGTCGCCAACGAAGTATCCGCGCTATCGAGAACTTTCTTGACCTTCTGCACATCCATGATTGGAATATGCCCCAGAACTGGCATTCCAAGATCATTGGCGATTTCATCGGGACTGCGGTAGCTACGATCAGCCAAATCCATCAACACCGCCAAACCTGACAGCAACAAAAATCCGACCGCAGCACCACCCAGCAAATACGGAGGCAGCTTGGGACCATAGAATGCTCCGACTGTAGGCAAATCCAATTCTTTTAGTGTGCGCTGTCCAAACGACGGCATGGTGTCAATTTCTGCCATCTTGGAAGTGTACGCATCCACTAGGGCACGAATCGACTCCAGTTCAGTCTGAAGGATCTGACTGTCCGACTTAACCTTGTCAAGTTCCTTGGAGCTCTTGAAGGACTCGTCCGCCAGTTTGCTCAAAGAATCAATCTGCTTCTGTTTAACGGCCAGTTCGCCTTGCATAGTCTGCACAAGCAGCTCAACTTGAGTATCGAGAGGTATTCTTTCTCCCAACATCTCCGAACGACGCTGCTCAATATTCTGTGCTCGTCGTTCATCGGCTTCTAGTTTTTCAATCTTTTCGATCTCACGCAATTTGGCGATCTCTTGCAGCATGGCATTTATCTGCGAACGCAATTCGACGACTCTTGGGTGACCGGAACCTAAGGACTCACTCAGCTGAGATTCTTTGACTCGCAGCAAAGGAAGATCACCTCGCTCCAAAACGTCCGCCGCCGAAGATTTCCGTTCGTCATCAATGGGTGGCAAAAAGCTCGTATCGACCCCAAACATTCTTTGCATCAATGCAACGTCTTCCGGGGACACGAGATTCATCAAAATGTATTCAACTGGACGCTCAGCGACCTTCGCTTCCTCAACGCTATTGAGTTTAGCTACCAAGACCTCTCGCTCTTGTAGTAACTGATTGAGCTGAGCTTTAAACTTCAACCAATCTTCGTAATAGGAATCCGCCAGTTGATTGCCGTTGAATAGGACTCCGCCTGCCTCTTTTTGAAACGCCACCTGCTTTAGTGATAACTCGGTAAAGCGCTTATCAAGGTCAAACTTGGCCTTTTGAATAACCTCTACGGCTTCGGCGCCAAAACTCTTGTACTCTTCACTCAAGTATTCACTGTAGCCGTCAACGATGGAATTCACCACGCGTGCCGCCAAATCTGCGTCCGTGGAAACGAAACTCAGCGTGATGAGCGTCGTCTGGTCATCCTTGTCGGCTGGTTCAATGATCAAATCCTTGCTCTGCTGAAGGAGCTTCGCCACGTCATCGTGCGTAAATGTGAAGGAGTTATCTTCCAGTCCAAACAGATCAGCATAGGCCTCGCGCAGAATTGGTTGCTCCGTGAGATTGCCGTTCTCCGACGCTTTGGTTAGCACCTTTTGACTTCGAATGATAATCGACTCATCGGCTCTGTTTATCCTAAGCCGTTCGTCTGGATCCGAATAACCTGTGCGTGGTGCTGGCGGCGAAGTATTTACTACCTGCACTAGCGCTTGAGCCTGAAATTCTTCGGGTTGCCTCGCGAAGTACAAATAGCCCAGTACCGCACCCAGCACTGATCCAAGAATCGGCAACCACTTCCAGCGCCAAAGGACCTTGACGATGTCAAATCCCTGCTGGCCATCCAGCGTACCCATAGGTTCTACCAGACGACCTGGGTTATTTACACCTACGGGATTTTCCATTACCTGTGCCATGAGCGGTTACTACCTGTTGAGGAAATGTACGCGTTATATTGCTTAAAGAATATAGGTTGTCGATAAGTCAAAATGTCTACTAACCAACTATTTTACGGGAATGGACAACCTGCTAATTCCCGCATTATTGAAAGCCCCAGTATAGGCTGAAATGGAATATTTGCTCTGTTTTTGCGAAGCGATAATATGGATCTTCAATTCTCATGGATGAAAATCGGACACGATCCTCACAATCCACCCACACCTCTCAATTTGCACAACTCTATTCCCAACTGAATTTGAGCAATTCTGCCCTCAAGAATAGGCCCTTTTATTTGCGGGAAAAGCCCTAAAAGATTAAAAATTCGTGTTACCCCTTAATCACTCCCCCCAAGAGTTCCAGGTGTCTCGACGACCCACTTGTTGAGTTGGTCTAGGTATGTGCGATTGGCAGGTGCTTTTCTTACGGCATCCCGCAGGTCCTGGATGGCCCCAACTCGATCTCCGAGCGAGTATTTGAAAAGTGCCAGTTGATAACGCAAGGCATGATTGAGGGGCGCCAACCTTGCAGCTTCGCTGAGTGCTTCCAATCTCAGCTCGGCCCGCTCTTCCTTTTCGGCATACCACGCTAATAATAACCAATCGTTCAGATTTGAAGCCTGACTCCTGGCGGCCGCATAATCGACTTGACTGCGGAGGGCCTCGCCGTTGGCTTGGGTCTCCGGACGACGGGAAAGCTGATTGGCAATGGCAAGGCGAATTAACGAATCGTTGGGTAGCACAGTCTCTAAATCTGAGACGGACAATTGCTCTCCAATTAATGGCACGATGCGGGTGGAATATTGGGGATGAGCTCTCAAGTACTTCCGCCAAAATGCGAGGCCAATTCGCGCATCGGCTTCGGACCAAAGTGCTACCGTGCCTATCTTTTCTTGCAATGATGGAAAATGCCCCGTTAACAAGAGAAGTCGGGCAAAATTCCGCGCCCGCTCGTGAGTCGACAAGACGTTTGCATCGGCTCGGAAGAGCCCCCAACTAGCTCGATAATCGTGGGGACAAGCTGCGACCGACCTAGCAGCTAATTGCGCACTAAATCGGAGCCTATCAACCAGATGTGGCTCTGCTTCGATGATCGGATTGAGAATTGCTAAAGGGCTATCCTTTGCTGCACGGACCGCCCCGGCCACTTTGTCTACCTGAGACAAACCGGCTCTTACATTCTCCATTTCTGGAGTCCAAGCACGAGAATTTTTGAAATCCTCGGTCAATTCTAACTGAATCAACCTGGCCGTCTGCAGAGCCATTTCAGGCTCTGCAATATCCAACTCGTCTACTCCAAGCCTGCTTCTTAGTGCCCCAATATTGTCTCCGTTGGAAGCCTCTAGCTGCTTAATTGCTTGTTCAATTCGCTCAGCGCTTGCAAAGCTCAATAGGTCAGACCAGCCCAGGAGCATTGGAGGCATTAGAACAATAGCTACCACCACTGAAGCTGCAACTTTTGTCGGAGTCCTTGGCCTGTTGGATTGAAGGTCATGGGACTTTTTCCAGCCTAACTGTACGTGGGTTGCCAAAAACGCCCCAACTAAAACCACCAACGGAACAAAAACGCCTGGCAATATCAGACTGAAATCAACCAGATTTTGTAGGCCATACACAATAATTGGAAAAAGAAGCGCGTTGCTCAAAAGTCGGTTTCGTTTGCGCCGATAGTTTTCTGCTTCGGTGGCGGCAACCACTACGCGAAACATGAGCCAAACGATTCCTGACAGACCAATAACGCCTCCTATCCATCCAAATTCAACCAGCATTTCAACATAGATGTTTTCTGCGTGGTAGAACCAAACCGAGCTTCCCAAGTTGGAACTTTCCAAAATTGCGAAATGAAAATTCCCTAACCCGCAACCAGTCAACCAGAAGGCCGAATTTGCCAATATGCTGTTCCACAGAAGTATGCGGCCGTTATCCAAGTGAAATGCTTCACGATTGATTGTCTCTAACCGCTTGAGAGTTGCTTCATCTAGGTTAAGTGAGCTCAATAGGATGGCGCCCACCGAAACAACCGTCATGACGATAATGACTGTCCGAAGGGTTCCACCCTTGCGTCTGCCCAACAGCACGCTCAGGACCAAACAGGCCGCGAAACCGTTGGCCAATATCCCTCCTCGACTATTGGCCGCCCATACAGCCGCCATCAGTATGGTCATTGTCAACAACAACAGAATCGAAATGACATCTATGTCAACGATCAAATCCTCAAGTCTGCGGCGCAAACGAGAAAGAACATTTGTGGATGGATACCGAATGTGATAACGCTTTTCAGTTTCGTGGTGATTCCTGTGTCGGTACCAGCCTACGAGTAGACTTAGGCAAGTCCCTATGGCAACTGAATAATACTGCGGTGCCGAATTGCGCGAAACAAAGGTACTGAAGTAGGATGAGCTGTACATCTCCAGCAATGTCCAGTGATTGGGAGACACACATTGCAGCAAGCCTAAGAATGCATTTGCAAGTCCTGTAAGAGTAATAACTACTAACAGGACCAACACACCGAGTCGGTCTCTAAACAGAATTCGCGATGAGAAAAGTAGTGCTATGGCAGCGGCCAAAACCGACAAACTCGCCCGTGTTTGAGTGGGACTCAAGCTAAGCGTCCGTGGCGATCTCAGTGGAAGCGTGCTTTTTTGCTCATCAACTACTGCTGGCACTCCCGCCAGAAACTCTTCAGAAAGCAGATCAACTTGAGCTTCCAATCGAACCCCGGCCCCTAACCGCGACCAGATAAATTCTGGTAATGGTAACTGCTGCACAAAGGCGATTCCCACCAACAGTAGCGACGATGTGAGCAGGTAGTTTCGGAATTGCAATCGACACTTAATTGCAATCCACAGCGCGATACAAAAAGACACGAATGAAAGGCCTACGAAGTAAACCTGAGACTGCCATAGCGCCATGGCATAATACCAGGGACTGGCTAACACCAACCACAGGATTAGCAATCTCCCAACCCAGGTAAGAACGGGAGCTTGTGGCCCGTGCGTGCGCGAAGGCTCGGCTACGCGGTGATGCCGATGATGGTGGCCCCTCACATCTGGAGACCCTGCGGTAGAGGTAGTTGCGGGCACGCGATTTCCAACCAATTAACAGGTATTGTCACTTGCCAAAGTTGGCCACGACTTCCTCCTGAATACCCGCGACCTCTCCCTGCTCGGCCACCACGTCTGCTTGCATATCAATTTCTACGGTCATCAACTGTTCGATTTGAGGTGTCACATCTTCGATCAACTCAACGAGCTTGCTGAGTGAAAGCAATGACGACTCATCGACTATCGGGCCAATCGCATCAATTCTGCCAGCAATTTTCCCGCCGGCTATAATCGGCAAGCCGGTCGTCCAGCGTTCCAGTCGATCGGGCATTCTGCCACGATACCAACTACCGTGGAACCCTTCCTCAAGCCACGGAGCGTTAAGATCCATGTGAAGTTTGCTCAAACCTTCTCGCTCAGCGAATTCTACTAGCTGTGTCCATACAAGTTCCCACTCACGGCTTCCCTGCAATCGCACCGCCTTGTGCCGCGAAACATCATCTGCTCTTGGAGCAGGCTCGATCATACTGAGAGCAAAGTGCGAAGCTCGACGAGCAATTAGCACCAATTCTGAGTAACCAAAGGCCTTAGTGGTGACCAGAATTGCTACTACAACCAACACGCCAACTACCGCCAACCAATCACGGCCGAGTGCCTGTCCTGCAAGCGCCCCAGCCGCAGTGATGAGCGCCATGATCGTCACAGCCATCAATAGCCCACGATCTCCCAAACCACGGCTCCGTAGCGAATGATGAAGATGCGCGCGATCTGTCGTATAAATACTTCGTCCAGTCAACTTGCGGCGTATGATGGCCATCGCCGAATCCAATAGGGGAATCGACAAGATGGCTAATGGCGCCAAAAAGGCTACTGAAGCTGGTCCTTTGAGTGAACAGCGAATTGACCATGCCAATTAGCAAGCTTCCCGAATCTCCCAAGAAAATCGACGCTGGCGGAAAATTAAAGACCAGAAATCCCAACAAGGCACCACACAATGCAAAGGCAATAGCCGTCTCGGCAAAGTGGCCATTCACAAAGGCCAAAACACCTAAAGAGCCTGCGATGATCGCTCCTAAGGTTGAACATAAGCCATCGGCACCGTCAATTAGATTTAGCGCATTCGTGGTAGCCAACAACCAAATGATCGACATTGGAATCGCCAGCAAACCCAAGTCCAATTGGATGCCCGCAACCTGAACATGCTGTATCTGAAATCCAGAAACAACTAAGAAGCCGGCTAGCACAATCTGCCCTAAGAGTTTTTGACGACCTCGCAAATTCCAAACGTCGTCCGCTAGACCAAGCAACCAGACTCCAACCATCGTTATCAGCAACGCAACAAACGGGCGATAATGAGAACTATTCAAAGCGGAAAAATCGTAGCGAATCAAAGCTAGACTGCAAATGAAGAGAACAGTAAGCAAAACCGCTGTTCCTCCTGCTCGGGCCACTATGCGACCGTGCAGTTTGCGTTTGCCATCCGGATGATCAACGATGTTAAAACGTATCGCGATATTTCGAACGATAGGCGTCAAGACAACTGCTGCCAGGAAGCTGCCGATAACTATCAACGCTTGCTCAAGCATGGCTAAGAATTTCCGATTTGAACGCGTGGTGTGTATCTATGCTGTTAATCAAATCAATCGCCCCGGGGCGGCAATTTGCTGACTGGAAGTTTCGATACTGATTAAGACCGAAGCCAGCGCCTAGTTCTCGCCCATGGCCAAATGGAGGTAATGGACACCGGCTTCTAGTTTACGCGAATTATGCAGAAATGCACGAGTCTGACAGCTATAAGGCGTAGAAGTATTAAACGAATTACAGGGATTGTTCCTAGGTTTTGCCTGCAAAAAACGTAGCCCCATGGAACTCAGGACAACCAATCTACCCAATCGGTAGACTCAAACCGGCGGTCCTGACGCTAAGCCAAACTAAATCGCTGGACCCGGTTGTTAAGAGAATCCAAAATGTGCAGATTACGATTAGCATCCAATGCCAGGCCCCAAGGAGTAGAAAACTGTCCTGGGCCTGCTCCAGCTTCCCCCCATACATCCAAGAAATGACCTTCTCGGGAGAATCTTTGGCAGCGATGATTTCCGTATTCACTTACCAACAGAGTGCCATCCATATCGAAAACAAATCCATACGGCGTGTTTAGCTGCCCAGGCCTCCGGCCGTTTACCCCCCAACATGTCACGATCGGAGGCACATTTGAAGAACTTGAAACGTCAAAAACCTGAAAGCGATGGTTGCAAGCATCCGCTACCCACAGATAGCCTCTTTCGTCGAGAACCAAGCATTGCGGTCTTGAGAAGTCACCTGGCAACTCCCCTTGAGTACCCCATCGTCGAATAAACTCGCCAGTCGGTCCGAATTCCTGAATGCAGTCGGATAGTCCATATTGACCGACAAAAAAATGTCCTCTCGCATCCTGAACTACGTCTGTAACAAAGCGAAACTCCCCATTACCATCCCCATTGACACCGCCAATGGTACGTTCCTCAATCAATTCTCCTTGAAGTGTGAAAAACAGTACCCTGAAATAATGTGTATCTGCAACCATCAATTGGTTGTCATCTGAAAATGATAGCCCAGTGGGTTTCCCGTTTGCGGTAAGCGGCATTTTCCAGCCACGTAGATATTCGCCGTCGGCTGAAAAAACCTGAATGCGTCCGGTCTTATCAACAATGTAGAGTTGATTTTGTGCATCAACCGCAATGGCACGCGGGGTCTGAAAACGCCCCTCAGAAAATCCTCGGCGCCCCCAAACTAGATCGGGCATGCGATTGGTTACCGCATTTCTCATACAGCCTGCCGAGGGCAGCGTAAAACCTGTCACTAAACACGTAGTTGCGTACAACCAATCTCTTCGTGAAGTTTCTTGCCCGTTGCAACTTGCGGCGACTATTTTACTGGCAGGCTCCGAACCCGCAGATGAACTCACCAAGCCACCAAGAGGCCACCTCCGTGGGGGTGATACCGCTGAACCGCAACTATTGTTTAGGACCAATCGACTGTTGGTTTCGCTCCGCGAATGATCAAAAGCCATGGACATTTACCGATGCGAATTCAATTTGAACTGGTACTTGATCGGCTACCAATCAGGATGGGATTTCTCGTCTACGAAGTTTGGAATTCGCCCTGCCTGATTAATACAAGGCCACTTGAGGCCAAGCGCCCCATTATAGTGGCACCATACGCTAGAAGACAGCGTCTTGTAATTGCCGTCAGAAGGAAACTGGCAACAAAAAGCCCGCTCACTTTAGCTCTCTTTGGGTTGCGACTCTCGAGGGCATGCTGTCAAATTTGCAGTGAGCCACCAGTTTGTGACGCTGACCATTGTGAGTCTCCTACCACGTCATTAACGCAATCGATCTTTGGAGTTCGAAGTGAAGTGCTTTGATTGGAAGGGAAGCGACGATCCAAGAGATATCGTTCACATTGTCGTGCAGAATCTAGTAGAAGGTCAGCTCGCAGTGCTACCAGCGGAAACCGCGTACCATGTGGTTGCCAGCGCACTTAAACCAACCGCTGTAGAGCATTTGCATGCCCTTTCAACCGGGAATCGACGCCCCTACCTATTGCTTCGCTCATCGGAAGAATCCCTGGATTACTCGCCCAAACTCTCACGGATTGCCGAGCGCGTAATCCGCAGGGGTTGGCCTGGGCCGTTGATTCTTGAGCTTGAGAGTTTCCAACCGGAAAGTTTGGCTTGCCAACTGCCGCCTACTGTCCAAGACCGGATTCGAGTGGATGGACGCTTCCTACCACAAAGAGTCGCTGCGCATGAAGCTATCGTACATGCCATGCGTCTGCTGCCTGGACCACTTGTGGCCCTTCCACTTCTGGACACCTTTGGGAATCCGGTATGTACACCGGAAGTGGCAAACGAAGTGGCGCAAACCGCAGCTGTAGCTCTGATCGACGACGGTCCAACACACTATGGAGATTTAGCTACCGCGATTCGCATTGAAAACCAGAACTGCAGCATGCAATCTCCGGGAGTCGTTGACCTGGAAAATCTACAAAGACTATCCCAATTCATTGTGTTATTGGTTTGCACTGGTAACACATGCCGTAGCCCTATGGCTGAGGTACTAATGCGCCACGCCCTTGAGAGGCGATTTGGGACTGCGAATTTCTCTGTTGTTTCTGCAGGCTTGAGTGCATTTCCAGGGGGTGCAGCTTCTCCCGAAGCGATAGCTGTAATGGCACAACGCAATCTGAATCTTAGGTCCCATCAAAGCAAATCGATAACCGAACGCGTCGTGAAATTTGCCGATTTGATACTTACCATGACCAATTCACATCGGCGAGCAATTGTTGAACGCATGCCTGATACAGTTTCACGCTTGCATTTGGTAAGCGGGACCGGACAGGATGTTTCAGACCCCTTCGGAGGAAATGAGTCCATTTATGCCGATTGTGCCGATCAAATAGAACAATATATCAATGGCTGGGTGAATCAGATTGACGAGACCTGGATCGCCCACTGGGATTCTTAGTAAGCTAGTTGCTGATCCGAAGCAAAAGTCGTAATTGGACCAAATCCACAGTTTGGCCCGACTTCGGTTTGTTAATACAGTTTTTTATTTTCAATTGAAGTACTGTTCGATGCGTATCAGTATCGGTAGTGACCATCGTGGGATTCATATCAAATCTAAGCTAGTCGAATCCCTTAGAGCTCAGGGACATGAGGTTTGCGACGAAGGAACGCACGGCGAACAAAGTGTTGATTACCCCGATTTTGCAACAGCAGTTTGCCGAAAAATCGTATGCGGCGCCGCGGACCGGGGTATTCTTATTTGTGGCACCGGAATTGGAATGGCAATTGTGGCCAATAAATTCCCACACGTCCGGGCAGCAAATTGCTATGACGAAGTCATGGCTGAAATGTGCCGCCGTCATAACAACGTTAATGTGCTGTGTTTGCCTGGCGATCTAATTGGAAAACGCCCCGTCGATGAACTCGTGCGAATCTGGTTAAGCACCGAGTTTGAAAGTGGTCGGCACCAGCGGAGACTGGAAAAAATCGAGTCGATCGAGCAACAACGGTAGCTGTTCGTCCGAGCTCCAGACCATCCTCCAGTCATTGCTGAAGTAAAACCGTGCGGATCTTGCCGCTTCTGACGAGTGCCACTCCGCCAGTTCTGCACTTCAAAGCTTTTTTGGTCAAGAAAAGTGTTGAGTCATGTCGGGATCCGTATAAATTCGAATCTGAAGGCGTAGACTCCAGCCGCTAGCAACGACCTGCCGCAGGGGGATACTGGTGCGATTCGAGCTTTCTGATCGACTTCAGGTAAATGGCTTGTTCATTGCTCAAAAGCCTACCTGGAGGGGATGAAAACTCACTCCTTCAAATTCAAATCTTAATGTCCAAGTAAGCCGCTCCTGACGATACGATACTAATGAGCCAATTCCCGCAAGCTGCTGACGAAGTCGAACTGCTCCTGCGTAATGCTCGTCTAAGAGACGAGCTAGAACCCTATATCGATGAGTCCGTAACGCTACTGCATTTTCGTCAAATGCCTCTCCGAGAGGAAAACAGCTTTCTAGAATCGATGCTTGCATGGGAACGCGCTCCCGCCATCCCAATTAGCGAGTGGTCCGATCCGGAAATTGTTATCCCCCGCCCTTCCACATTGGAATCATGGGAGCTGTCAGAAATTCTTGACGAAACGATCCAACGCCTATTTTCTGTGCGCGTTGTGCTCGAAATGACCGAACACCTTTCTGACCGCGAACTTTATACACTCATCTTTCGGGATATTTTGCCAGCTTGCGAGAAAAAAGTTGACCTGCCTGGTAATTTCCTTTGTTGGCGATGCTTGGATGAAGCAGACATCGACACGTGGCTTCGCTACTACGCCTCCGAAAGTGAACGGATCCAATTCTTGGAATCCGACGCAGGACCACTGCCAGAGCCCCAGTCGGCTCCGTTCCCTCGGAAGCTCCCTCGAGCGTCGGAACAGTGAAATCGCGGCTTTGACCTGAGCCTCGAGAGTAACCGGTAGAGAATACTCCTTGCGCACCGTATCGGTACTGCAAGCAAGTTCGACGATTGGCTTGACGCTTCTTCCTGAGTGGCAAAAGATAGGCTAATATTTGACACTTCAACGCCTAAGCTTCTAACCGTGGCCTCAGAATCTTCATGACTCCAATTGCCGAAATTGTACGGTGGCTTGAAACTCGAATCCCCTCGAAACTTGCCGAGGATTGGGACAACACCGGCCTGTTGGTGGGCGATGCTAATCAAAACGCATTGGCGGTTATGACATGCCTAACACTAACACGCGATGTTGTTCGCGAGGCTCTAACCAAACACGTTGACTTAGTTGTTGCCCATCATCCGCTCCCTTTCAAACCACTCAAGTCCATTACGACCGCCAGTTACTATGGCGGAATGATATGGGCTCTAGCAAATGCCAGTGTCTCAGTATATTCTCCCCATACAGCATGGGATTCAGCTGCCAAGGGTATTAACCATATGCTGGCTGAGATGCTGCAGCTTCAACGCATCGAGCCGCTGCTTCAGCACACAGATATTGTTTTGGCTCAGTCCGGACTAGGAACTGGGCGCATCGGCGAATTTGCTCAACCTGAATCAATTCAATACACTGCCAAAAAACTTAAGTCTCTCTTACCCTCAGCACGCCCTCGTGGCGTCGTTTGTCACGACGAACATCGGCGGATTGCCATATGCTGTGGTAGCGGGGGCAGCCTGCTTTCTGCAGCAATCCAACGAGGCTGTGATTTATTTATCACCGGTGAGGCCACTTATCATCATTGCGTTGAGGCACGCGATAGAGACGTTAGTCTGCTTTTGCTGGGGCATTTTGCAAGTGAGCGATTTGCCATGGATATTCTGGCGAAGGAGCTTTCCTGCGACTTTCCTGCGGTGAAGATCTGGTCGAGTACCAGTGAGTCGGATCCAGTATGCAACCTATAAAAACACTCCGATTGTTTCATTGACGACTAGGACGAGTCATCTAGAATGCTTGACGTGGGATTTGCTGAAGCAGATACTCCTCCCTAGCGGTATTTCAGACCAACAGGGAACCTTACTCGACATGGACGTTGGCTGCAAATAGATTCAGACTCACAGGAAGCACCATGTCCAAATGGCTCGCCGCACTACCAGTTTACAACGAAGAAAAGTATGTCGATGGCGTACTGGGCGAAGTAACGAAATTTGCTCCGCATGTCTTGGTTGTCGACGACGGATCGTCCGATGGTACAGCAGCCAGGCTGAGCAATTGGCACAACGTTCGCGTCGTCCGTCACGCTCGGAACCTGGGCTACGGCGCAGCTCTAAAATCTGCATTCCATTTTGCAATTGAGAACCGTTTTGACTATCTGGTGACCATTGACTGCGATGGACAGCACCAACCTCAACGACTCCCTCGTTTCATAGCTGCCTGCCAGGGGGCCGACATAGTATCAGGCTCTCGCTACCTAAAGAAATACGAGGGTGATTCGCAGCCACCATCCCAGCGATTATTTGTTAATCGACAAATCACTCGGCAACTCAACGAGCTTCTCCGCTTGTCATTGACAGACGCCTTTTGCGGATTCAAGGCCTATCGCGTAGAAGCCCTTAAACTATTGGATATTCGAGAAAGTGGATATGCGATGCCTCTAGAACTGTGGGTCCAAGCTGCGATGCACCGTATGAGAATCATTGAGATTCCAGTGCCAC
>JAGQOY010000029.1 GCA_020427005.1 Planctomycetales bacterium | reverse complement strand
AATACTTGTACAAGGAATCATTATCAGCAAACTTGGCTCGGAAAGCAAACGAGCCCTGACTCAGGTCTAACCATTTTTCCTGGACCGGGCTTGATTTCTAGTCTATTCTTGGGCGGCCGTTTTGGCTGAAGGTTCTGGAGTTTCTCCCATAGACCACTGGTCTGGATTGCACTCAGTTCATGGATACTTTTATCGATTGCAGTTGCTAATCGTGGTTCGTTCCTCCGTGAATACTATGGTTTAGGTGTCAAATTGTTCGGAGCCATTGCCCACGAAGATTTTCCGATTTCAACTAACTTATGTTAGACATAGAACAGAGCTGATGGACGGATTTACTCAAAGTACAATTTTACTCAAGGCACAAAGCCCGTTGGTTCGCGGAGCGAACCACGACTATCCAAACAAGCCAGGCTACATGTTAGCGTTTGGCTCTTTGGGCAAGAAGATATTTCAGCTCGCCCAACCAGCCAGGGCCGTGAATTACCAGTAGGGTGAAATAATGGGAAACTTCTGCTAAAAAGGCTGGCCGAAAGACTACCCGAAAATTTGGTCAGACTGAGAGTCACCACCCCTTTTTGCGCTACGATAGATAGCAGTTTCTGTGGGTCCATACCGCTGAAGAACCGTTTTTTGTAATCTTCTTATATAGTCGATACGAGCAGATGAGACAGATTAGTTAATGGGTTCAATGGGGCAATCCATAGCCTCCATGGCGGCTACTAACTCGTGTTGAGCCCAAGCGAGATTCTCACCTGAGAGCAAGTAGCGTGGACCTCGTAACATGGGGCTCTCGCCTGGCCCAACTAGATTCAAGGCTTGTGCAGCTGAAAGATGACAATCCTCCCAAGCTGAGTTTTGCGGTTGTGAATGCGGATCGGTCAACCAAACTGTTAGTTTAGAGCTTGGAGTTTGCAGGATACCTCGCAGCCCAGTACCATCCGAGGGAAACGATTGCCAAGTAACCCACCTCTGTTTGTTCAACACCGTCAGATCATCCGCGTCATTCTCGAGGGACCACCAAGTAGCCATGGCCTGCCGAGCGACGGACTTGAGCATTGCTGTCGACTGAATTGCAGGTGAATCACTAACCAAGCATAGGTTGCTTGGACCCTGCATTACGTTGGCGGCCAATTGCCCAATAGACATTTGCGTCACTGGGTCAATCCATTGGGAGGCTACTTCTGCAGCAGGAAGCAAAATGAACCTGCGCATACACATGCGTGGATGCGGTACTTTGAATTGCGGTGTCCAAATTCGTTGGTCATCGAACAACAACACATCCAGATCGATCGCTCGAGCTTCCCAACGCTGATTCCGAGTCCGCCCCAATTCTTGCTCGAGAGACCGGATTGTTTGCCATACTTCCCAGACATTGTAAGAAGTGTCGATGGCGGCTACAGCATTGATAAACGGTGGTTGACCGGAAGGTCCTCCGACAGGAGGCGTTTTGAAAAATCGGCTGAGGAGAAACGAACTACTGGGAGAGCTCAACTCGGCTTGCAAACGATCTGCTGCCCAAGCGATGGTCTGCAGCGGGTCGCCAATATTAGCGCCGAAACTAATCAGGCACCGAGCCATTGGGACTCATTCCGTATCGTTCAACGTCAAGATGTGCCATAGAGCGATTGAATCCGAGTGGTCCGAATTCATGATGCCGGTCGAACGCTGCAATTCTAGCTGGAAGGGACGAAAATCATCGTCTACCGAATTGGTCATCTCAAGTGTAACAAATACCTTATTCTCGGCTCTTCGGACGGCCACGTTGCGGCTTACGACCCATTGTGCGTCACTTCCAGCAGCGACTATTCGCCGCGCCGTCGCTGTATCAAGTAGCGAAAATGCATGGGCTCGAGCTTCGCCATCGAGCCCTTCGTAATACTGAGCGAGATTGGTGCCCGTAATCTGGCGTTCATTCTCCGGATTGCGTAATTCTAAGGCTTCGTATTTTTTACCTTCAGAAAGCAAACTCAGAAAGGTTTTTGCATTCTGTCCAGCCAATTCATAAAAATACGCATTTCGCCCCTGCGTAGCGGTAATTGACCACACACCACCGATAACCGACAAGGCCAAGCCACATTGTGCTAAGCCCAACCCCTTTACGCCGCTATCTCTGGATAGTTTCCAGACACTAACGGCTCCCAGGGCAAGGCCCAGGATTACCAAAGGCATTAGTATCCAACTAAAAGAAGCTAACAAACTAAACAACCCAACCAGGAAAGCGATCCAAGCCAGCGGGCTAGTGGGTGGTCCACCAGGGATTTCCATGTCCGTATCAAGGCTTTGGAACATCGGACGGTCAAGCATGTCCGGCGTGTTCATCAGTCTTAAGCTCCCAAGCGTTTTGATAATTTAAGTTAGTTTCTATCATTCATCGGCAATTAAGCGAATGCCGTTTATGCGGTCCCATTCAAGCTCATGATGCTTTTTTGGGGAAGTTGCGAGGATCAACCGAACGGAGGTGGATGCGCGTCGAAATAGAATCAAAAGCTGTTCCTCACCCTTGTCACAATCTATTTCTTCGGTGGATTGAGAACCCTTTGCAACTCCTGCAAGCTAGTCATGCCGGTGGCAACTGCCAGAACACCTTCCTCTTGCATCGTTACAAAGCCGTTTTCGCGGGCTACCTGAAGTATATAGGCTGGCTCGGGTTTCTTCAAAATGGCTTGGCGAATTGCATCATTGATTTGTAACAACTCGAAGATTCCGGCCCGACCGTAATATCCACGGCCACCGCACTGCTGGCAAATCTCAATTTCAATAGGCTTGCCGTTGGCGTCAACTCGCTGCTCGGGAGGAGGGGGAATAAACGGCTGGTAAAGAGCCTGCACTCGCCCTGCGGGGATTCCAAGTTTTTGCAGTAGCTGCGGAGTTGGCTGAAACGGCTGGCGACACTTTGTACACAAGCGACGCAATAGTCGTTGGTTCACAACACCGTTGGCTGCCTTTACCAGTTGCTTAACCGAACCCGGATAAGTAGCCAGCAGTTTGAGGAGGCCCTCTACTGCCGAACTAGCACTGACACGAGTGATCGCGAATCGATGTTCTTCAAGCACTTCTTCACATACGAGTGAAACGACTTCCGCGTTCACTAGATCTGGAAAAACAAGTACATCCGGTTGCTTCAAGAGCAGGCTCTTGAGAACATTCATCGGAGTTTCCCCTTTGGATGAATCGAACAGATGTTTGGTAATATTGATCTGTTCGGGTTCATCGACAGACGTATCTTCGATGCTATGAAAATCGCGTACGAACCTGTCTGCCGCATCTAGCCCAATTCGCCAAAGTGATGGCAAACCATGTCCAGGGGGAGCGCTGAAAAGAAACATCGCATCGTGACCATTGAGAAGGTCCCTCATTTGAGCTTGCATCTTTTCCCGCATACCGAGGTCACCGAGTGTCTTGAGCACTTGCTTTTTCGGTTCTATGCGCATTAATACGCGTTCACCCGTAGGTGTTCCTTGACTGTTGAATTCGATTATCCAATCGACGGCCTTGTAGGTTAAAGGGATCTTCCCCTGTTGTTTGTTTCTGCGGTCAGCTGAATTGAGCCTTGCCAAGCGTTTGAGAATTACTACGACGCCATCCCCTGTGGCACGATCTAAGGGTGGCATGGCCTCCCAACCCCCGTCGACACGATAGCGCACAGCCACTCCTTGAGCGGTACAATCCAAAAGGATCTGATCGGCTCGATGATGCAAGGCCATCGCAACCATAACCGAGGTCGGTCCGAACTGTTCCATTCCCCTACAGGCAATCATCACGCCTTGCTGTTCTTGCTTGTCCCTAATCGCAGGCTTGAAATCGATGGGTGGCAATTCGATTTCGAGACCCGACGAGGATGAACTCTTTTTCTTTCGGCGCAACATACGTAGGTTCTACCAAGCTTGGCAATGAGGAATGAATGACTGCTGTTAGAGGCAATTCACAAATCTAAATGATACCCGGTTGACTGACCTCGATGCCTTTCAACGCCATCTTCAATGCATCTTTATTTGGTGCTACTGCAAAGGCCGTTGGTCGATCTATCAGTTCGGAGTCGATCAGTCCTTTCAAACTCATAGTAAAGTCCTGCATGCCTTCTGCCGCACCAATTCGAATGGCATCTGGCAATTTCGAATCCTTGCCTTCCAACACTAGCTTCTGAATCATAGGAGTGAAGGTCATGATCTCGCAAGTTGGTACTCGACCTACCCCTGGTTTGATCGAGGGAAGCAATTTTTGAGCCACAATGCCCTTCATATTAAAGGTTATAGCACTTCGAATCGCTCCGTGCATTTCTTCGGGAAACAAGTCCAAAATACGCCCGATCGTCGTAGGAGCGCTGGAAGCGTGAATCGTTCCAAATACCAAGTGCCCGGTTTCCGCAGCGTGAATCGCCGTCATAAACGTTTCTTGGTCCCGCATCTCACCGACTAAAATAATATCAGGATCTTCGCGCACAGCATGCTTCATGCCGATTTCAAAATTCCTGACGTCCTGCCCCACTTCCCGTTGGTTGATGAGACATTTGTCTTCGGTAAACACAAACTCAATTGGGTCTTCCAAGGTCAAAATGTGCTTGCTATAGATCGAGTTAATGTAATTCAACATCGAACCGATCGTAGTACTCTTGCCCGAACCAGTTACTCCTGCCAAAAGAATCATGCCTTGATCGTAGTGGCAAAGATGCTCAATTGAACCGGGCAGAAAAAGACCTTGAAAGGGTGGTATGTAGTTATTTACACGGCGAGCGACCAACCCAATCTTTCCAAGTTGCTTCAGCATGTTTACACGAAATCGCCAGTTGACACCGTCGACTTCGACTACGTATGCGAAGTCGGCGCCACCGTCTTCTTCGAATATCTTGCGGGCCCGCTCATCCATCATTGGTACGAGCAGACGAACCATCTCTTCGTTTTCTACTGGCGGACGGTTGAGCGGCTTGAGCGTTCCGTTGACGCGCACGATCGGTGGCTGGCCCACCTTCATATGCAAGTCGCTGCCCTTGAGCTTAACCAAAGCTCGAAAGATCTTATCGACCTCTAATTCGACTCGTTCTTTGAGCAGATTACCTACTAGTCGATCCATGGTAGGATCGGTACGTGGGTCCGATTCTGCTGTAGCCATTGGCCGCACCTCCCAAATCTTGCTCAAAACTAAACTGGTTGATCCAAAGGTTTCGAACTGGACTAGCTAGCCAGAAACTCTTCCGATCCCACAGTGGTGACCGATTTTATCCCATCGCCGTGAGAATGGGGTTCTCCGCTTACAATCTAACTGGAATGCCCCTATCTGCCATAATGCGCTTGGTCTGCTCGATTGTATACTGTCCAAAGTGAAAAATACTGGCAGCCAGCGCCGCATCTGCCTTCCCAAACTGAATCGCATCCGCAAGATGTTCAGGCGCTCCAGCCCCTCCACTTGCTACAACCGGGATATTCACCGCAGAACTTACAGCTGCGGTTATTTCGAGGTCATATCCATCGCACGTTCCATCACAATCCATACTGGTAAGGACAATCTCGCCGGCCCCCAATTGCTCAACTTCTTTGGCCCATGCCACCGCTTCCAGTCCGGTGGGTGTCCGGCCACCATGAATATGAACTTCCCAAACTTCTTTCCCATCGGGGTAAACCCGTTTGGGATCAATATTGACAACAATACATTGGCTACCGAAACGATCTGCGGCCCTCGCAATGAACGCTGGATCCTGGCAAGCTGCCGTATTGATTGAGACTTTATCGCAACCTGCTTGCAGCAAGGAACGAATATCGTCCAAGTTGCGAATGCCACCTCCAACCGTCAACGGCATAAACACCTGTTCAGCGGTCCGACTTACAACGTCTAGGATGATTCCTCGTTGCTCGTGGCTGGCCGTGATATCCAGGAACACAAGCTCATCTGCGCCCTCGCGCTCGTAACGCTGGGCGACCTCAACAGGGTCGCCCGCATCACGCAGGTTCACGAAATTCGTTCCTTTGACTACCCGGCCTTGATTCACATCCAAACAGGGAATTACACGTTTTGCTAACATCCTGTGAGCCGATTAAGGATTAGATCCGAAAAGCACGAGTTTGCGACGAGATAATGATGAGAAACTACGTTGCCTTGGGAGGCATACGAAGCCACTATTGATGCAAGGTGGCGCACAGGCAACCGCTTTAAGTACATTTGACCTCTCTGGATCAAAAATGGCTAGTGATTCGCCTCCTTAAAAAAGGGCGTTTTCGAACAGATATAGAAATCTTAGCCGTTCGGAGTACCAACCTGAGTTTAGGAAAAAAAATGGCACCGAAACCAAAATTTCAGTGCCACTTGCTTCGGCTCTATTCCTTGCACTTCCCTAGAAGTTGAACGGGTTTTCGATTGGAGCTGGTTCCGGCTCCGTATTTTCAAACGGATTCGCTCCTGCATCAAAGGGATTAGCACTTGGTTGTGTTGAAGTTGCTGGATCATCCTCAAACGGATTGATCGTATCCGCTGGAGGCTCGTTCGCAGGGGCGAAATCGTTGGACGCCGCAGCTGGAGCATCGGCGGTTTCATCGCTTCGCATTCCACTTCCGGCTCCAAAGGGATCGGATTGCGTTACTTCAGCTGAAGGAACTGCGTTTGGATCTACCGCGACTCCGGCCTTCTGAGCTTCCTGCATTTTCGCTTGCTGAAGTAGTAACATCTGCTGTCTCGCTGTCGCCCTTGCATCCCGTCTTGCGATCTCGATTTTGGAACGTACAGCACCTTGGACACGCTGCAAGGCCTGGCCGACATCGAAATTCCCTTTGCCTTGTGTTTCTACACGAGCCGCTTCCTCGAACATGGACTCAGCTTCAATGTGATTTCCCGATTGGTATTTTGCCAGACCGAGAAAATAGTAAGCACGCGCATCTTGAGAACCTTCCGCAACAACGCGGTTAAGCAATTGCTCTGCCCCTAAGAAATCGCCAGCATTGAATCGGTGCACTCCCGCGCCATACAGTTCGGCCAAAACTCCGTTTTGTGCCCAAGAAACCGAATTTGAAATGGCTAACAACGATGTAGCCACAAAACAAGCAAAGCATCGGGACATCGCCCCCTCCTTACGTAAATTCTCAGCAGCTATCTCAATTTCCGTCGGGTATTTCTTATTTGCCTTGGGATGTTGGCAGATTAATGGCCATAAAGCACCTAACCTACTCAGCCCAAAATGTTAATCACAATCAGGTGACGTTTCAACTTTTTAGACCCGGAAGCGGGGCATCACTCGGAAGGCCCAGTTTTTTTCAAGCTGAGAAAGCATTGGCCTCCGGCTGTCGTTTGGCAGGTTTATGTCGTTAACGACCTCCGAGCCCCCGCTGTCTTACGCACATAGGAAAACCCTCTCTTGGGGTCACGAGAAGACTACTTCATGGACAGTCAACTCTTTTTTGTGAGATTTTATATTGCCTTAAAGGCAAATAAAGAGGAAATATTTGACTTTATGCAGTTTGTGGCGAATGATTGTAAGTAGACGTTCGGAGGCCCAACAAGATTTTGGCGAAGCCCTTTTCGAAACTCGCAAATACGGCTTTTTCATATGGCAATAGTTCTCACCATGGCAACTGGGACAACTAACGGACGAGCCAACTACTCGTAGACAATTCAAAGTCGAGTAAATGGCAATCGTCCAGGAAGGTGGACGATGTCAACGGTCAATATCACGGACTCCATCATTCAGGGGTCGTTACATCACGGATTCTCCAGCGAGTATCCAGCCGGGGTGCCAAGACACCTGAATTATCCGAAATATCCCGCCTGGGGATTACTCGCCCAGGCTGCTGCCAAGGTTTCGGCACGTCCTGCCTGTGTTTTCATGAACCACAGCCTGTCCTATCGGGAGATCAACTTATTTTCAATTGAGCTCGCTATCTGGCTACGTAGTCATGGCCTTCGGGCTGGTGACCGGGTGGCAGTGCTGCTTCCCAATTGTCCGGAGTATTGGATTGCCCTGAACGGCATTTGGAGAGCTGGAGGTGTGGCTGTAGCCGTCAGTCCCCTTAGCGTTGCCAACGACGTCACTGAGTTAGTTGGACAAACTTCCAGCAGGTTTGTTATCTGTTTGGACGTGCTGACAGAATTGATACGCGGCTGTAGCTACGAAAAGTTGATTCTCACTAGTCTATGTGACTACTTACCGACCTGGAAACAAGTGGGCTACATCGCAGCCCGATGGCGGCGTACAGGAACTTGGCTGCCAAGTACTACAGACCGTCAACATTGGTTCTGGGACATTATTCGAGCATCCAAAGACGAGTTGCCGGTATTTTCGGCTATCAAGCAGGATTCTCCAGCGTACATCCTTAGCACTGGTGGAACGACAGGTAACCCGCGTGCCGTCACGTTGAGCCATCGCAACATTGTTTGTAATGCGTGGCAGCAACGATATTGGTCAGGGGCTTCGATGGGAAAAGAGACTCTGCTAGCAGTACTTCCGTTCTTTCATAGTTATGGCATGTCTACCATGCTGGCTGGTGGGGCCGCCATGGGAGCCACATTGATCATGCAACCAAGATTTCATGTAGCCCGTGCGATTGGAGCTATTGAGAAATTCCGCCCAACGGTCTTTCATGCTGTGCCCGCCATGCTCGCTGCAATGAATCTACAGCTACAAAAACGCCCGGCCAACCTTCGCTCACTGAAATGGGTCATCTCGGGAGGTGCGGCCTTGCCGGTTCAGGTAGCGGAGGAATTTGCTAGTTACTCCCAGGCGTTGGTGGTCGAAGGTTATGGACTCTCGGAAGCTTCTCCCGTAACACACGTTGGCCCGTTGGACGGATCGAACCGCTGGGGAACCATTGGACTACCGCTACCTGATACAGACTGTCGCATTGTTGACCTTGAAGAACCACATCGCGACATGCCACGCGGAGAAGTTGGAGAACTTTGGGTCCGTGGCCCACAAGTCATGCTGGGTTATTGGCAGAACGAAAAGGCTACCCAAGCCGTCTTGGCCGACGGTTGGCTACAAACCGGTGATTTGGCCTGCCTGGACGCTGACGGCAAGTATCGAATTGTCGATCGAAAAAAGGACTTGATCATCACTTCGGGATTCAACGTCTATCCAGCAGATGTTGAAGAGGTTCTCAGGTCGCATCCAGCCGTCCGGGATGTTGCGATCATCGGAGTACCTCATGCCGAGTGTGGTGAAGTCGTGAAGGCATTCATCGTGCTCGAAGAGGGATTTGCCTGGAATGAGAATGAATTGGTGGAATTCAGCCGCAAGAAATTGGCTGCACATCGGCGTCCAAGGATTTGGGAGCAGATGCTCGGTGATCTGCCGCGTAACTTTCTGGGCAAGGTGATTCGCAGACAACTACGAGAAAGCGAAGGAGACCAGCCATGAAGCACATGGAACGTCTGGCGATCCTATCTGGCTGCCGCACGCCCCAAGCTAAGGCCTTTGGCGAGCTTGCATCGTTAAGTGCCGTTGACCTGGGAATCAGTGTTCTGCAAGGAACATTGCAACGCGCCAACCTTGAGGCGGACGCAATAGACGAAGTCATCTTTGGCAATGTGTCTGGCCCCGCGGAAGCATCCAACGTCGCACGAGTCATTTCGCTACAGGCTGGAGTACCGGTCACCAAACATGCCTTTACCGTAAATCGCAATTGCGCCTCGGGCATGGAGTCGATCATCTCGGCATGGCATGCCATTTCGGTTGGCCGCGCCAGCAAAATAATTGCTGGTGGAGTGGAGTCCATGAGCCAAGTACCTCTGCTTGTCGCAGAATCCACCAAACACAAGCTCATGTCCTTGGCAAGAGCCCGATCATGGTTACAGAAGGTCAAGGCTGCGGGCCAATTCCGCTGGCACGATTTTCGGCCTGTAGCCGCATTGGAGTTGGGGCTAACCGATCCGACTTGCAAACTCAACATGGGGCAAACAGCAGAACTTCTAGCGCACGAGTTCGGTATTTCTCGTGAGAGCCAAGACCGATTTGCCCTGGCCAGTCATCAGAAGGCAAGTGCCGCAATCGAGCGCTGCTTCATGTCAGGCGAAGTCATCGGCATCGAGGTTGCTGGAGAGATTGCTAAGCGAGATCAGAGCCCCAGAAAAAACCAAACCTTAGAGCAACTGTCCAAGCTCCGGCCTCTTTTCGATCGCACGGAGGGAACGGTCACAGCAGGAAACAGTTGCCCGCTCACCGACGGCGCCGCGGCTCTGCTAGTGACCTCCGAGTCGATTGCTAGTCGCGAGTCAATATCGCCACTGGGATTTGTTTCCGATTATGCGATCGCGGGCTGCGACCCGAGGCATATGGGCTTAGGCCCCGTGTTCGCGATAGACAAATTGCTCGATCAAACTGGCCTTGTTGTGGGCGACATTGACCTGTTTGAAATCAATGAAGCATTTGCTGCGCAGGTTCTAGCCTGCCTGCAAGCTTTCGAATCGACGGGTTTTGCCCGCGAACAACTGCAGCGTGCCCATGCAATAGGAACTATCGAGCCAGCGAAGCTAAATATCCACGGCGGCGCTATAGCTTTGGGACACCCTGTGGGAAGCACGGGCACTCGCATTGTTTTAACCTTGTTGCGCGCGCTACGGGAAAAGGGGCTTCATAGAGGCATAGCAAGCCTATGCGTCGGAGGTGGTCAAGGAGTCGCGATGCTCGTCGAGAGTTACTGAGTCGATGGACAGTTGATGGCACGTGAAATAACTGAGTGAAGTTGGAGGGGTGAGCATGTCTTTCGAAATTCTCAATCCGAGCGTGTGTTTAGAACGCCTTTCCCGAGAGGTGATTCTGTTATGGATCGACTCTCCAGGGAAAAGCGTCAACGTAATCGATGCGGAAATGCTGACCGGTTTGGAGATGGCGATCGAACGGCTCGGCGAACTAAGCAATGAACTGGAATGGATCGTCATACGAAGCCGCAAAGAGGCTTGCTTCTTCGTTGGAGCGGATGTGCATACGATTGCAGCGCAGACAGACGCGACTGCTGCCGGCGAAATCGTTTTGCGAGGTCAGGAATTAATGCAGCAATTCGAATCGCTAGACATGAACACGCTAGCATTTATCGAGGGAACTTGCTTGGGTGGAGGACTTGAATTAGCGCTAAGTTGCCGTTACCGGATTGCCGTCGACACTCCTACGACCAAACTGGGACTTCCAGAAATCAAACTTGGGTTAATCCCAGGCTGGGGTGGAACACAACGCCTACCTCGCATAGTGGGACTTGAAAACGCACTGTCAATGATCTTGAAGGGAAACAGTTTGACAGCCAGCGAGTCCAAACGCGTTGGGCTAGTACATCGACTTTTGACGTCCGGCGAATGGGAATCGCAACCGATGAAGGTGCTTTCTGATATGGCGAATGTACCCGCTGTTGCCGGGAATCGAAGTTGGCTAAGACGAGCCTTCGAGCAGACCAGTTGGGGACGGGACTTCATTATTCAACAGGCACGAAAACAGATCCGCGGACTCGCTCAGCAATATCCTGCACTTGCATTTGCCATCGAGGCGGTGGCTCGCAGTGGGGATCATGATGGCACTGCGTTCGAACGACATGCCTTTGTAAAACTGTTAGGTTCGGAGACTGCTCGAAACTTGCTGGACCTGTTCCTAAAACGTGAGTTGGCCAAAAAGCCCTCAACTTGGCTGGATGCGAGTGTCATGGAAGTCACTGCGGTGCCTAGCGGGGCAACTTCGCAGTCGCCAGCTCTTCCTCACTTGGGAATCATCGGTGGTGGCATCATGGGTGCAGGCATCGGTGCCTTGGCGGCTAAGCAAGGTTTTCGCGTGACGATCAAGGAAGTGGATCAGCACGCCGCTACTGCCGCCCAAGAACGAATCGAAAAATCCTGGAACTCCAGCTTACAGGCTGGCCGAATGAGCTTGCAGGCTATGCACGACGCAATTGGTAGATTGAATTTGTCGACGGAATGGTCCGCCTTGGCGAACTGCGATCTGGTGGTTGAAGCAGCTTCGGAGATATCCGAGATCAAACGGGCGATATTTCAGGAAGCCGACCAAAGACTGCTGCCTGGCGCATTGTTGTGCACTAATACTTCCTCTCTATCTGTAAGCGAGCTAGCTGAGTCTATACAGCGCAAGACCTGTGTCGCAGGGCTACATTTTTTTAATCCTGTCGAGCGTATGGAACTTGTGGAAATAGTGCGCACCCAATGGACTGACCAAACTACCCTGAGCCAGTTGTTGTCTGTGGTACGCGGACTGGGAAAATTCCCCGTGATTACCTCTGATACTCCCGGATTTTTGGTCAATCGCATCCTCTTTCCTTATTTGGGAGAGGCGGTGCTAGTAGCCATAGAGGGAAACTGCATTGAAGACGTTGATCAGCAACTGCGCGGATTTGGCATGCCGATGGGTCCCTTTGAACTGCTTGATCAAGTTGGAATAGATGTTGCGTATCATGTGGCCACGTCGCTCCCCAGTAACGACCCAAGTTCGGTGCGCGTCGTTGGGCAGCTCGGCAAAATGGTGAGCGAAGGGTGGTTGGGGAAAAAAAAGCAACTTGGGTTTTATGACTACTCATCCCGTTCAAAGTCGGTTAACTCCTCGTTGAATTTCAAACCTCTGTTCGTCAAGAAACTTCCCGATTTTCAGCGTGATGGCCTGACTGATGTTCAACGACGATTAATCTACCCAATGCTAAACGAAGCCGCGCGCTGTCTGGATGAACAGGTAGTGAAGGCCGCCTGGATAGTTGATTTGGCCATGGTTCTAGGAACTGGGTTTTCACCGCATCGCGGTGGTCCGCTGCACACAATTGACGAAATTGGGGCAGCTTGCGTTTGTCACAACCTCCAGGCATTGGAACGAACGCTGGGGCGACGGTTCCGAACCGCCACTTGCCTGGCGAATCCACACCGTGCTGATCGAAGGTTTTTTGATAGTCATCCTTGGCACGTTGAAGAGGATGGGGACATCAACCTACCGTCCATACAATCCTTGCACTTTCCAGCACTTTATCCTCTATCGACTTGAGATTCCATGTAGGTATGTGATTCCGCGCGTATCCCGTTGTTCCAACAATTGAGGAGAGTAACCATGAATCGTGAAGTCTCCATTTCCAACGACTTGTCGCACGGCGATCACCCCTTACCAAGTCACGAGGCGTCGTTTGCCGAAACTGCCTTATTGCTGGGTGGCAAAAGTGTAGATGAATCGAAGCGCACTGGGGCTATTGATTCTGCTGACGATCACGTCGAGAAGATGTTTGCTTGTCACTATCAAACGACCGCCAGTCCCATTCATCGGGCTATTTGGGAACGAAATATTCCCATGAGTCTGTTCCACTTTCACCCGGCTGCAATGCAGGATGAGATCAATCAAGCGATGAATCGGGCTGTTACGGTGGTCAAGCAACGTAAGTTAGCTGGCCAGCTTTTGGATTCTGCAGGCAAGATCAGCGATGACTCGTTGACAGCTCTAGCAGAGACCGGTTACTGGGGACTACTCATTCCCAAACTCTACGGAGGGCTTGGATCCTCGCTAGTAGACTTTACACGGTTGCTGAAAACGATGGCGACAGTCGATCCTACAGTGGCCGGCTTGGCGAGTGTGCATGGCTGCATTGGTGCAGTGGATCCTGTTCGAACGTTCGGTACGGAACCACAAAAGCAGCGGTTTCTGCCTAGCATGGCAGATGGCACTCGATTAAGCGCTTTTGCGTTGACGGAGCCCTGTGCGGGTAGCGACTTGACGGCATTGAGAACCACCGCACATCGGGTAGGTGATGAATTTGTCATCAATGGTGAAAAACTATTTATTACAAACGCCACAACTAATCGCACCATCGGTTTGGTGTGTCTCTTGGATCAAACTCCCGCCGTCCTGATTGTTGATTTACCCGAGGTCGAGAGTGATTCCTTCTGGTTCCGAAAATACCGCCTACACGCATTAAAGCATACGCATAACCAGGGAATGGTTTTTAAGAACTTTCGGGTCCCAGCGGAGAACTTGCTAATACCTCAACATGGTGATGGGTTGACGATCGCCTACCACGGCCTGAACTTGGGCCGAGTCTCGTTGTGTGCAAATGCAGCAGGCACCATGCGGATGATGTTAGCCAACATGCTTCCCTGGGGAAGCTACCGCCGAACTTATGGTGAATCAATTGCTCGACGTGAACTCGTTCGACGTCGCATCGGCCTGTTGGCAAGTTACATCGTCGGCTGCGATGCGTTGGTCGATTGGTGTGCCAACTTACTGGATATCGGATACCGCGGAGAAATGGAGTGTATCATCGCCAAAGTGTTTGGCAGCGAAGTTCAAAAAACTGCAGCCATCGAATTGTTTATGAAGACACATGGCGGTCGTTCTTTCCTTCATGGTCACTTGTTCGGCGACAATGTACACGAGTTCCTCGCCCCATGCATTTATGAAGGGGAGGGCGAAATGCTAAGCATGGCATTCTTCAAATCACTCGTCAAAGCGCATGGCAAGTCCTACTTTGAACCCATTGGTCGCATTCTATACGAGCTTGGAATTAAGTCTCCCTCGCTAACGAATCCTCATCATCTTTGGAAACTCAAAGGAGCCATGGCAAACTATGCCAAGTGGTGGGCCGGCATGCGACTAACTCAGGTTGCAACTAGCCGCGCAACCGGATTGCCGGTTGAATTACGAACCTACGCTGAACGAGCGATCGATTTCCTGACCACTCGTTGCTTCCACATTTCGGCCACCATGCGCAGCCATCAATTGAAATTGGCAGACCGTCAGTGTTCGATGGTTGACCTGTCATTGCAGATTCAAGATGCAGTCGTGCTATTGTGCACGAGCCTCTATGGCGGTCGTTCTCCGAATGAGATCACTCAGCTGGCAGCCAGAGTTCTGTGTGGAGAACTCTGGCGCCGGCTTCAAGGTGCGCGACCAAGCAACGTGGATTATCGGCTGATGGTCAGCTTGGGAGCTGCCATTTCGGATGGCAGCTGGAGTGAATTGGAAGGAATTGAGTCTGATGAAATCCTCATGAAATACTTACCATGATCCAACCAGCAACAAACCAAATCAGCAAAGACAATCTTTCCCGTCATGCGATCATCGCACTTGGTGGAGGTGGCGCTCGTGGTCTAGCACACCTAGGGGCACTTCAAGCTATTGAAGAAGCCGGAATTGTCATTGATCGGATAGTGGGAGTTAGCATAGGGAGTCTTGTCGGTGCGATGAGCGCAACAGGACAAACAAGTCACTCAGCAACACAGCACGTGTTAGCATATGTTACTTCACGCCGCTTTCGAACCAAACAAAACGCGCTGTTCGGAGCTCATCCCAAAAACTCGTTAACGACAGGAGGCATGATAGCTTGGTATGATCGCATCCGTGCCTATCTGTGGGCCAGACAGCTACTAAATCGTGTCTTTCGTCGCCGCTCACTACTGTGCGGGCAGGTTCTTGAAGAGGTCATCAGTCATCTTATTCCAGACGTGGATATTGCCGAACTACCAATTCCGCTGAGCATTGTAACGATTGACCTCCTTACCGGGCATCAAGTTGTATTGGAACGGGGTTCGATTCGTAAGGCCATCGCCGCTTCAGCGGCTATTCCAGGGATTTTTCCCCCGGTTGAGTGGAACGGCATGTTACTTTGCGATGTGGGGGTCCTGGATTCATTGCCAGTCCGCATGGCCCGCAGCTATGCCACCGATCAGTTGGTGATTGGAATTGACGTCGGACCAACACTTGAGCCAATTTCAAAATGCGATTCGGCCATCCATGTACTCCTACGCATGGATGAAATTGCAGAGCGGCTGTACCGTCGCGTCCAGATTGAGGAAGTTGACTTGTTGATTAAACCGGAAGTTGGCCACATTCAATGGTTTGATTTCTGCCAACCAAGTCGAACCGTTGATCTCGGTCGGCACGCCGCCAGATTGGCCATCAATCGCTTCGCACAGGCATGCCATATCGATATTTCGGAGATGCTCAGCTTCTCCAACCAGTAAACTGCACTTGAATGGTCGAGCTGGCGGGAATCCGTTTAGTATCTATTTCCCTTAGTAATGCTCACTGTTTCACAGTCTGATTCTATTGGTTGAAGCTCACATCGTAACGTTGCGAGGCCTCTTGTCCGTAACCACATCCATTTACCTCGTGGGGCTTCAAAAGTATTCTGGTGCTAGTATCTTGGGTGATTTTACTCTTGTTTATACGTATTTGCCTAGAATTCTACACTCTATCACCTTCCGGTTTTCCATGTACCCGCCGAGCATTGAATATAGACCGGCCCAGCGCCCCCCAAGTTTTGAATGGCGATCTATTCTAGGAGCAGCGGTTTGTACATTATGCTTAACCGCATTTGCACTTGGACAAATTGCAGATACTCCATTGCTGCAATACATTCAGCCAAAACTCGATGAGAATCGTTACGGCGGTAGCAACGCTCTTCGGCTCTCACCCTCAGTACTTGTCAAAGTCGAACCTCCCGCTAGCGTTGTTGACGACATACGTAGTCGGATCCTAGCGCATGCCAGATCCAAATTGGATCAGCTAACCGAACAATGCGGATTGTCGGACGCTCAGCTAGAGAAAATGCAGGTAGCGGTGTTGGCGGACACAACGGCAGTATGCCGACGACTACGAGAAATGGAAACAAAATACTCCGGGTTGGAAACCATTACGGCTTCCGATTTGACGCAGATTTCTGAGGAATTTTCAGAATTAAGTTCGCGTATCACATTACCTTGGTACCCCAATACACTCAGCGCAAAAGTGCTACAACAAGTCCTTAACCAGCAGCAAGCGGAACTCTATTTGATCGCACAACTTTCTCAAACCGCTGATGTCGTGAATCGCTTTTACGCGATTAATTCCGAACAAAGAAAGCAACTTATATCTCAATTGGCTGAGGAATTCGAGGCAGATACATACGCGCTCACTAGTCCTGAAATTGGTCGCCTGCTGTTAGCGAAATTAGACACCCAAAAGCTGGCCAGTTTCCTGAGCCCTGACCAGATAGCGGCCATCAATCAACTACAAAAGCAATATCGACTCTATTTCGAGTATCAATCAAAAAATAAGTTGCAAGACCTAGGTGGCGGTGCGGTAGCGATCCCACGTTAACCATGGGCCCGGGCGAAGCCCATTCGAATTGGCACCTAGCCTGGTAAGGACTACGATCTAAGAATGCGCCGCGATTCTTCTTGCACAAACGCATTGAGTCTCTGCTGAATTCGGGATTGAGCATTCTGCAACTCTTCTTGCTCAAATCCGGAAGACTGTTCTGCCACCGTGCGTTCACGGTTCCCGGCAATCGGCGCTTCAGAACGGGTTACTAACTGGCACACAGTGCCATCATGCAAGTAAACACGGTTGCGGCCACCCATCTTGGCTGCATAAAGTGCTTCGTCGGCACGGCGAACGAGCTTGCCAATTTTGTCATCGGGTGCAATGACCGCTGCACCGGCACTAACCGTTACGACAATAGTCTGCCCCTCGTAATCAACCTCCATTTTAGTCATGGCCACCCGCAATTGTTCTAGTGCAGCGGCCATTTCGTCAACAGGGCAATAACTTAGCACAGCAAACTCCTCACCGCCGTATCTTGCCACGCAGCTCGCATCCCTAAATTCAGACTGCAGGACCTCTGCAACTCGTTTCAAAACTGCGTCGCCCGCTGGGTGCCCATGAACATCATTGATGTTTTTGAAATGGTCGATATCAAGTAGACCCAAAGAGAAGAGTTTGCTTTTCGATTGCCAATGCGAAAACAACTCATCGGTATTACGATCGAATGCCCTTCGGTTGAATAAACCAGTCAATCCATCTGTAAGCGCTTCGGTCAAGTATTGAGAGATTTGACTGGTTTGAGTTTCCAACAGAGCCTCGGCGGACTCCAAACGTGACTGAAGCTGGTTATTCGCATCCATGATTTTGCGCAGCAGCTCACCTATTTCCTCTGGGGAAACAGAATTCTTAGCCTGTACAAGAGAATTTAGATTGCCTAACTTCAATTGATACTCGGAAACATCCCCTGCAAATTCAGTAGTCCACATACTCAAGTTGCGGAGAAAGGCCAGGAACTGCTTTCGGTCAACGACGGTAGGTGCGGCACGACGCCCGAACCAAAAGCCAATAACCAAACCAATGACCAATAGGCCAATACCCAGCCCAAGTCCAATTACGAATAGTGCAGTATTCGGAGGCACAGCAAATCCTTTCGGCAGCTGAAAAACGTCATTACAACTGCGTCAATGGTTACCGCCAGACAGTAGTAGGTGGATCTGCCATCAAACTGCTATCTGCCATCGAAGGCGAATCGTTTCCCGAGATTACCACAATTCCATTTGGACTAATGGTAAATCCGCGTCGTCGATCTAGCTCAATGTCGTAGCCAATTTCCATTTCAGGTGGAATATTGACATTCTTGTCGATAATCGCACGCCGAATCCGAGCATGTCGCCCAATGTTTACACCATGGAAAACGATACTGTCTTCCACGCTAGCGTAACTGTTGATACGCACGTTAGAACTGATTACGCTGCGTTGGACGCGACCGCCACTCAAAATAGTTCCAGGACAGACGATGCTGTCAAGCGCTTGCCCACATCGCTCTAAATCGCCATCGCTGCCAAAAACAAATTTGGGGGGTGGCAGATTGGGCTGTAATGTACGAATTGGCCATTCCTGATCGTAAAGATTCAGTTGTGGGTCAATTTGTACAAGATCCATGTTAGCGTCAAAATACGCATCCAGTGTTCCCACATCGCGCCAATAGGCCTCGCGTTTTCTGTTCTCATCGCGGAACGGAAATGCGAATACTTTATGACTATCGATAATCGATGGGATGATGTTTTTCCCAAAGTCATGGTCGCTGTTTGAATCCGTGGCGTCACGGCATAGATGTTCAAACAAGAATCGAGCTGTAAAGACATAAATTCCCATCGATGCCAGACAATGTTCATCGTCACCAGGTATGGGCTTGGGATGAGCGGGTTTTTCCTGAAAACCAACAATTCGCTGATCGTTATCAATTTGGATCACGCCAAATTGTTTGGCCGAATCGCGGTCAACGTGCAAAGCGCCTACGGTCAGGTCGGCTTCCATTTCACGATGAAACTCTAACATTTTAAGGTAGTTCATCTTGTAGATATGATCGCCGGCCAAGATCAGCACATATTGAGGTCGATCCTTTTCAATTACGAAGATGTTCTGATATACCGCGTCAGCAGTTCCCTGATACCATTGCTCATCAATGCGCTGTTGCGGGGGAACCACATCTAAAAACTCTCCCAACTCTGCACAAAAAAACGGTCTCCAGCCTAAATTGATGTGTCGATCAAGACTCAAAGCTTTGTATTGTGTCAGTATCAACAGTCGCCGCAGACCAGAGTTTATGGCATTCGATAACACAAAGTCGATGATCCGATAGGTTCCACCAAATGGTACCGCCGGCTTGGCTCGATCCAGTGTCAACGGCTCGAGTCGCGTACCTTTTCCGCCTGCCAAAACTACTGTAGTTGTGTTTCGCAACATGTTCATTTGTGAGAACTTGAAAAGCGAAATGGAAAAAAATTGGGCAAGTCATATTGATGGCCTCATCAAAGTGACTTCGATCCCTTGTGCCTATTAATTGGGCTATCTTATTCAAGTCTAACGATTTTGCCGGTGAATCGTAAAGTCACCTCTCAAAATCTAGCTATGGGGAATCGCGGGAACATCACTTCGACCTTACCTGGCAATTTTCGCAAACTTTTCACGCTTCCCCAATCCGCCAGATCACAAAATAAGCAAGCACGATTGCCAGCAAGTATGCCAAAGTAGCTACGTGTGAAACGCCTGAATAAGAGGCCACCAATTATTTCTCTTGCCTCTGGGGAGCTGGTTTTTAGTCAATTCGCAAAGATTGTTAACAGTCTTTGGAGGGTAGGGTGATTAATGCATTCAGACGATTCTACCTGTGGCATCTCACCACAATTGCATAAAATCTGTTACGCTCTTCAATTGGGAACCTACCGGTTACACTCTAAAGTTAGTTCTTTGCCGTTGATTCACAGAGCACAAATTCACCCGCTGGAAGTACTAATCATGCCTTTTGGAATTCGACTCGTGCCAGTCAGCTTAATATTCTTTTTATTTATCGGTAAATCTGTTCAGGCGCAGTTTCCCGAGCCGACACCTGAACATGAAGTATTGAAACAGGATGTTGGCATTTGGCAAGCTTCGGTAAAGTTGTGGATGGGAGCCGATGGGAAGACCGACCCTAACGCTGACCCCACGGTGTCTCAAGGAGTGGAGACAAATCGTCTGTTAGGACCATTCTGGGTCATTAGTGAGTTCAAAGGAGACTTTGGAGGGTTGCCTTTCGAGGGCCACTCTATCAGTGGTTACGACACCAAAACAAAAAAATATGTCGGCAGTTGGGTAGACTCCGTTTCTCCAGCCGCTATGCACATGAGCGGTACCTTTGACAAGTCTACTAATACGCTAACCAGCTCAACGAAAGGCATTGACCTAGAAGGCAATGAAGTACAAGGCAAATCGGTTGTGAAGTATGTCGACAAAGACCATCGTTTGATGACCATGTATGAATTGAAAGCGGGAACCACTGATCAGTATGTTCGTAGCATGGAAATTGTTTATCTACGTCAGAAATAGGTGGCTCTACGAGATAATTGGCGCCCTTCACAGTGCATTGAGACTTGTCCATTGAACCTTCCAATCGGTGAGAGTTCGATTCTTGGGATAAGCTCCCACTTTCATGATTCAGCTGCCAGTCTTCTCGTAGGCGGAAAATTGATCGCTGCGGCGAGTGAGGAACGCTTTAGCGGCATTAAGCACGATGATCGATTTCCGCTTGCCGCCATAAATTATTGTTTAGACGAGCTCCAAGAACGGTCCACAGGTAAAGCCTCTACTCATAATGAACTGAAACCTAATGGCACCCCATCTCTTACCCCAAGGCGCGGACAAAAAATCGATATTGTCGCCTTCTATGAGAAACCTTGGCTGAGATTCGGAAGGATACTTGAATCAATCGTTGCGGAAGCCCCGTTATCGTGGCGGACTTTTCATGCAGCCATGCCGCATTGGCTACAAATCAAGCTTTGGGTTGGACGTACAATACGCCGTGAGCTACGTCCTCGAATCCTGCTCTATTTCCCCCATCATCTCTCGCATGCTTCCAGCGCATTTTTCCCTAGCCCATTTGAATCGGCTGCAATTCTAACTATCGATGGCGTGGGAGAATGGGCTACTGGTGTGATTGCTCAAGGAACACAGCATCGCATCAAAATATTATGTGAACAACGTTTTCCGCATTCGTTGGGTCTCTTCTATACAGCCATGACCACTCTGTGTGGATTCAAAGCCAATTCGGGGGAATACAAGTTAATGGGTCTGGCGCCGTTTGGCGAACCTCGTTTGATTGGACGCCTGCTTGATGAGGTGATTCATGTCGCCGCTGACGGCTCGATCCGTTTGAACATTCGCAAGTATTTTCGATTCACGCGTGAACTCCAAATGTTTTCGCCGGATCTTGAACGCAGACTTGGGGGCCTTCGTCGAAATGAAGACGAACCCATTAGTGATTGGCACCGAGACGTAGCTGCCAGTGCCCAAGAAATTATCTCTCTGGCTGTCGTCAGGCAGGCCCGACATGTTATCAACTTGACTCAGTCGCGCAATTTATGTTTAGCCGGCGGTGTAGCACTCAATTGCACGGCCAATCGACGAATTCTGGAGGAGACCGATGTCGAAAATCTGTTTGTCCAACCCGCCGCTGGTGATGCAGGAGGAAGTTTAGGAGCGGCATGGCTTGCCTGGCATCACGCATTGGATCAGCCTAGATTCCCAGCAGATACAGCTACCGACGGTCAACTCAACTCCATGAAGCCCCTGGACAGCATGAACGGTTGTCAGCTTGGGCCATGCTATTCCAAGGCGGAAGTTAAGACTATCCTTGCCTCCGAAGGCGTACCGTTTGAAGAATTACCGCGCGAGCAATTTGAACAATTGTTGGCGGACCAATTGGCCGACGGAAAAGTCGTGGCCTGGTTTCAAGGACGAATGGAATTCGGTCCGCGAGCTCTTGGAAATCGGAGTATTCTAGCTGACGCCCGCTGGGGCAAGATGCAAGACATAATCAACGCCAAAGTTAAGTTCCGCGAGTCTTTTCGTCCGCTGGCACCTTGTGTACTAGCGGAACACGCTTATCGGTTTTTTGAGCTAGAACCTGGCGAGAGTTATCCATATATGTCGGTCGTAGCCAAGGCCCGTGAGTTTGCATTACCATCAGGAGTTGCTGCGGATCACTTTGTTGGCAAAGTGAGGGACCTTATACCTGCTGTAATACATCACGACGGTACAGCTCGCATTCAGACCGTGGACCCGCAACGCTTTCCCGGATTTTATCGACTGCTATTAGCGTTTTTCGAGCGTACCCATTGTCCGGTGTTGATTAACACCAGTCTAAATGTACGTGGCCAGCCTATTTGCTGTACGCCTCGCGATGCCTTAGGAGCTTTGGCAACAACCGAATTGGATGGATTGGCCATCGAGGGCCTATGGGTCGATCGCCAACGAGTCCCCAAAGGAACATGGGATCGCCTGGCCCGCCAAGTTCCCAAGTTTTCTCTCGACTAAGGCTCTGTTCGTAGGTGTCGCAAAACGGGCGATCTTCACCAGCTGACAACGGTAAGCAGCGGCTTTGCCCGCGAAACATCCCTTAACTTCTGCCGGTGACACGGCGTTAAGGAACCCGGCTTCGTCCGGCAGGCTCTCCTTTGCTCGATCTTGCATCACAACCCAACAAGTCACGTCCACACCAAATACGAACGCTGGATGAATTGGCGTGGTTGAACCAGCAACATCTTCAACGTTCGGGAACTGATGAGAATCTGTTGGCACGAATCGAGAGCTACGAGCTGGCTTTCCGAATGCAAGCCGAGGTTCCAAGCGTCCTTGACCTAAAAAGCGAGACGCAACAAACGCAGAAACTGTACGGACTAGATAATACCGAAACGGAAACCTTCGGGCGACAGTGCCTGATGGCCCGACGGCTGGTGGAACACGGAGTGCGTTTCGTGCAGATTTTCAGCGGCGGCTGGGACAGCCACGACTATCTCGAGCGCGGGCACACGGCTCGAATTAAGAGCGTTGACAAACCGATAGCGGCGCTCATTCGTGATCCAAAGCAACGCGACCTGCTTAAGGATACGCTTGTCATATGGACTGATGAATTTGGCCGCACTCCGGACAACAACAAACGGGGTGGCGTGTATTCACTTGGACGTGGCCACAACAACAAAGCCATGACCGTGCTGCTTGCCGGTGGCGGTGTGAAGCCAGGCATCGTGGGAGCAACAGACGAACTCGGTGCGCCGCTGTAGAATGTGTTCATCCGATACGCGACTTGCACGTCACGTTGTTGCACCTATTGGGTCTCGACGACAACAGACTGACTTATTATCACGGCGGCCGCTTCAAGCAACTCAGCCAATTTGGCGGTGAGGTCATCCGGGAGATGATTGCTTGAATCACATAATCTCACAACAGGATGTGGCGATTCTCAGCGTCCCAAGAAGGTCGATGTGCGTTTGGTCCCCCTAAAAATGACTTTTGCATTTGAGTACTTACATGACTCCACACGATTCTCGATTGCGATCATTCCTGATAGCAGTCCTCCCTGGGGACGGTATAGGACGTGATGTGGTTTCGAGTACGCTAGAGGTTTTGGCGACGGTGGCCGAACGTTTGGACGGAGTGACCTTTGAAACCGAGGAGCATTCAGTCGGCGCAGCAGAGTTTCAACGGTCAGGTGATCCCCTACCAGAAGCAGCGGTAGTGGCGTGCCGTCGGGCGGATGCCGTGCTACTGGGAGCGATGGGGCTACCTAACGTGCGTTGGCCCAACGGCAAGGAGATTACGCCGCAGATCGACCTTCGAGAACGACTTGACTTATATGCCGGAATTAGGCCTATTTTCCTGTACCACGAACAAGACTCACCACTAAAGGGATATGGGGCAGGAGAAATCGATTTCTTGATCGTGCGTGAGAACTGCGAAGGATTATTCTCTGCGCGCGGATCACCGTTTGATCTGCAATCCGAGGAAGTTACTGATGTGTTGCGCATCACTCGGCAGGGAGCGGAACGAATCTGCCGGACAGCATTTGAATTGGCAAAGCAGCGCAGAAATCATGTAACCTTGGTCGATAAGGCTAATGTACTTCCTTCGATGGTATATTTTCGATCTGTGTTTGATGACGTCGCCAGTCACTATCCGGACATCGAAACCGACCGCGTGTACATTGACGCCATGGCGTTGTATCTGGTGCAGCGCCCTCATGCCTTCGATGTCATCGTAACCGAGAACATGTTTGGGGATATTCTAAGTGACCTGGCTGCTGGGCTTGTTGGAGGCATGGGAATGGCCCCCTCAGCAGACGTAGGCCCGAATTGCGCGGTATTCCAGCCATCGCACGGAACGGCCCCAGATATCGCTGGCAAGGGAATCGCAAATCCGATTGCCACGATACTCAGCCTAGCAATGTTACTGGAACACTTGCAGGATTCCGAGGCGACCCGGGGTGGACAACTAATCCGTGAGGCAGTTGCACAGGTGCTTGCCTGTCCTCAGCATCGGACGCCGGACATGGGTGGTTTTTTGAGTACGCGGGAGATCACTGATTTGATTCTTGACGCAATCAATCAGCGATGATGATTGCTGACTACAAACCGACACCAGGCATGATCGACATTTGAGCACTGTAGCGTAGCGGGGTAGAGCGGAATTGTTAGCTGGTTAACTTAGCAGTTAACACGACCTGTTAACGTTTGGGCCATTTTGATGTTCTGCCGAACAAAGTAATGGTGAATATCTCGGCTACTTGGTGCTTTCGAACTAGACCTCAATTCCAAAGCGGCTCATTTTTTTCCACAGAGTGACGCGACTAGTACCCAAGAATTCAGCCGCTTTGGTGCGATTCCCTCCGGCACGCCTCAAGGCATCTTCGATCCGAGTTTTTTCACTGGCCTGTTCGGGTGAAAGGCCGCTGGCCAATAGATTTACAGCACAGACCCCGCGCACTTCCGGTGGTAGATCAAAATAGGAAATACGATCTCCTGTAGCTTTCACACATGCGTGCTCGATTGCGTTGCGAAGCTCTCGAATATTCCCGGGCCAATGATAATCCATTAATACATCCAGAGTATCCTTGGCAATGCCATCGATTCGACGATGTCCCGCCGATTGGTAACGCGATTGGCAATTTTCACGAATAAACTGTTCTACTAACAAGGGGATATCTGACCGGCGCTCACGCAAGGGTGGCATACGTATGGGAAAAACGTGGATACGGTAATAGAAATCTTCACGAACCTTTTCCTCGCTCACCAACTGCTGCAAATCCCGATTGGTGGCTGTAATAAGTCGCACATCAATGGGCCGCGATTTGCTTTCACCGATTCTACGAATTTCTCTTTCTTGCAAGGCGCGCAACAATTTAACCTGTATGGCGGTACTTATATCTCCAATTTCATCCAAAAACAGAGTTCCTCCGTCAGCCGATTCAAAAAGTCCGGCGCGATCTGCACTTGCGCCCGTGTAGGCCCCTTTCGCATGACCAAATAACTCGCTCTCCAGCAGGTTTTCTGGGATCGCCGAACAATTAATAGCCATGAACGGCTTGTCGCGGCGACGGCTTCGGGCATGAATAGCTTGGGCAGCCAACTCCTTTCCCGTACCCGATTCACCTGTGAGCATAACCGTAACATCGGAATCGGCGGCTAGATCTAGTTGTCGGAAAATTTCGCACATGACCTCCGACTGTCCAATCAAACGTTCAAAGGCCGGCTCGGAGAACGACTGGCGTTCGAGAATTGCTATTTTTTCGTTGGCGGCTACTAACGAAGTAACATCCATAAAACAGCCTACTGCACCGTTGACTCGGCTCGAGTCGTCTCGCACGATTTGAACGTTGCCATGAATAAAAATTTCTCTGCCATCCTTGCTGAGAATCTTGCATTCTTGATGACACATTTCATTGGACGAAACCCCGACATTGCGCATTAGGTCCGTCAGAGCGGCAAATCCCTTGCAATTGGGCCCTTCTAATAATCCGCATGGTTGCCCAATGAGGTCTCTAGCAAGATACCCTGTAATTATTTCCGCCCCCCGATTCCAAGCTACAAATCGACCATCGGCGCTTACGGTAAATATGCCAACCACTACCGTATCCAGAATATGCTCGAGTACTGCGGGTGATTTTCGAAAGTCAAGTTCCATAGACGAACCTAATAACAACGAGCCATGTTCACAGTTGAGGCAAAACGATTTCGTAAACTCTTAAGAAGAAATGTCGCCATGCAATGCATGCTATTTCTCTTGTGCGCCCTGGCTCTTCATGCAGCTCTCATGATTTCTTGGGTCACTGTGACAAACTAGCTCACCAGCCAGGGATGATAGGGTGATCATATTGTAACCCTTTTCGTTTTTCCGGACGCCCGCAATGCTGGAGCGAATATCAGCGCATACCTGGTCAAGCGAATTTTTCAAGCAAAAAAGGCCTTGGCATACGTGCATCTGATGTTTTCGGGCCAGAGAGGTGTCTAACTGAATCGCACTTGGTTGAGTCGCTTATGCGGTCACAGCCTGCGCGATATCGCACGGTCGGACCTCGATATCAACTTAGTAAATTAAGCAAAGGGCAACGACTGTACGGGCGACTCTCAGAGTTCAAACGCACTTTGAGTGCGACAAACTATTGTCCGGCAGGGGTCATTCGACTTGAGCGTCGCGTCCGGCTGCGGCAAAGTGGCTCACTTATAACACGCAGATAGATACGGAAGTTGTCTGGTACTGCATCTGCTACAGGTCTAAAATCATCACACCACGTGGAAATCTTGCGCGCATTGCCGTTACTCCATTCAAGGGAATTCTTGCTGGGAGTGTGGCTTCGAGTGCGAAATTGGAGTCCCTCCTCACTGCTGATCCACGACTTAGTGTTCGGTGCGCGTGCGACTTAGCTAAAAAATCTTATCTTCTTAAGCGAAACCCCACGCAATCTTCAATCACTCCTAATGAAACCGGTGAAGGACCAGATGTCGACTTCAGGAACAATATCACCTCAGACTGGCGGACATGGTCATGCTGTTGGTGAAATGGAATCGTTTTCTTATGACGACAGCATTGTGAGGATGTTTGTCACGGCCACCATCTTATGGGCGGTCGTGGGAACGGCCGCTGGGCTGTTGGTAGCTCTGCTCTTGGTTTTGCCGTCGCTGGTCGATGGCTTGCCGTGGCTCAGTTTTGGAAGGCTTCGCCCGCTGCACACTAATGCAGCAATTTTTGCGTTTGCAGGGAATGCAATTTTCGCAGCCGTGTACTACAGTACCCAGCGATTGTGTAAGACGCGTATGTGGAGTGACTTACTGGGACGCCTTCACTTCTGGGGCTGGCAGGCAATTATTGTTTCGGCTGCCGTAACTTTGCCCTTGGGTATAACTCAAAGTAAAGAGTATGCGGAGTTAGAGTGGCCGATTGATATAGCGATTGCCGTGGTTTGGCTGGTCATTTTCGGCGGCAATTTTTTGATGACACTATTGAATCGGCGCGAGCGACACATGTATGTTGCGCTGTGGTTTTATATTGCAACAATTGTAACCGTCGCCTTGCTGCATGTGCTAAACAACTTGGTTATCCCATTTGGCGGATTGGAAAGTTATTCCATCTACGCGGGGGTTCAAGATGCATTTATGCAATGGTGGTATGGTCACAATGCGGTGGCCTTCTTTTTGACGACACCGTTTCTTGGATTGATGTACTACTTCCTCCCTAAAGCTGCGGAACGCCCTGTATTCAGCTACAAGCTAAGTATCATTCACTTTTGGTCCTTGGTATTCATTTACATTTGGGCAGGACCGCACCATCTCCACTATACGTCTTTACCTGAATGGGCCAGTACGCTGGGTATGCTATTCAGTTTGATGCTGTGGATGCCAAGCTGGGGTGGCATGATCAATGGGCTGCTAACATTGAGAGGTGCTTGGCATAAAGTTGCCGCTGACCCGATCCTCAAGTTTTATGTCGTGGCTATCACCTTTTACGGCATGAGTACTTTTGAGGGTCCGATGTTGAGTATCAAGAGTGTGAATGCTCTTAGCCATTACACGGACTGGACGATCGCCCACGTCCACTCTGGAGCGTTGGGATGGAATGGTTTCATGGCCTTCGGGATGTTGTATTGGTTACTGCCTCGGCTTTACCAAACAAAGCTTTGGAGCAACCGATTGATGAGCCTCCATTTCTGGGTTGGTACGATCGGAATTCTGCTGTATATCATTCCGATTTATGCTGCAGGCTTGATGCAGGGGCTGATGTGGCGAGCCATCGACGAAAATGGGCAACTGATGTACCCAGACTTTGTCGAAACGACCCAGTCGATTGTTCCCTTGTGGTGGTTGCGTATCCTCGGCGGCGGCTTATACGTGGCTGGTGTTGTGATGCTTGGCGTCAACTCTGTAATGACATGGCTGAGTCGACCTGCGAAGTACGAAGTTCCTGTTTACACAGCTCCGCGGCTGACCATAACCTACGAAGACCATTCCCCGGCACCAACGAGCACACTGGAAGGCATGCCTGTATTGGGCTTCGGAGTTTTCGTGGACAAGTGGTTGCAATTGCTCTGGCACCGCCGTTGGGAACGATTGCCGGTTACATTTACGATCATGGTGACGTTATCTGTCTTGGTTGCGACGCTGTTCGAGCTAATCCCCACATTTTTGATTCGCAGCAATATTCCTACCATTGCCACCGTCAAACCATATACACCGCTTGAATTAGCTGGTCGTGAGATTTACATCTCAGAGGGATGTTACAACTGCCACTCGCAACAAATTCGCCCGATGGTGGCTGAGACGAAGCGGTACGGGGAATACAGCAAGCCAGGCGAATTCGTTTACGACCATCCTTTCCAATGGGGTAGCCGACGAATTGGACCAGACTTGGCGCGGGAAGGGGACCGTCAGAGCAGTTTCTGGCATTGGAAGCACTTTGAGGATCCTGATTCCACCTCGGAAGGTTCGGTTATGCCAAAATTCGAACACTTGCTAGCCCAAAAACTCAACTTTAGCGTTATACCCGCGCTAGTGAACACGGCTCACATTTTGGGTGCCGAGTACGAAGACGAGCTATCTGATGCCGAAGCAATAGCCCGTCGTCAGGCTGAGTCCATTGCGGCCGATATCGTCAAACAGGGAGGACCAGCTGGGGTACATGAGCAACAAGCGATTGCTCTGATTGCCTATCTCCAGCGAATGGGTACGGACTACTTCCGTGAAGAAACTCCCCCCGCACCATCCGGTACCGAAGCGCCGACCGAAGAGACAGCTCCTGCGGAACAAGTGGCGATGACTCAGACCGCCGCCGAGGCACAGTAGCCAATCACGCTAGTTCTGCTCGTTATGGAACCAAATGAATTACAAATGAATCTTGGGACAATTTGAGAATGATAAAAGATCTAGTAAGTGCCCTCGACTACTCAGAATGCGCCATCAGTGCTTTGGTGCTTTTCGTAGGGTCGTTCGCAGTCGTGTTGTTTGGGGCTTTGCGGCTAAGTCGCCAAGCGACAAACAGATTTGCTTCAATCCCGCTAACTGATTCTGTGGAGGATCCACGCGATGGACAATAATTCGTTGATGAATCACTCCTACGATGGAATTCAGGAGTATGACAATCCATTGCCCGGTTGGTGGAAGTGGACATTTGTCGGCACAATCGTTTTTAGCGTACTCTATGGCATGTACTGGCATGTAGGCGCTCCTGGACGGACTCTGGCTGAACGCTACGATGTGGAGCTGGATACCAATATGCGATTGCAGTTCGCGGAAATTGGTGATCTAACTCCGGACGCAGATACGATTATGCTGGCCACTACCAAGAAGGGTTGGCTGGCAATTGGTAAGAGTGTATTCCGCACGAACTGCATTTCTTGCCACGGAAAAGACGGAGAGGGCAAAGTTGGTCCGAATCTTGCAGATGATGTTTACAAGAACGTCAAGAAAGTAGAAGACCTGGCTCGAGTTATCGCCAGCGGTGCCGGTAACGGTGCTATGCCGGCATGGGCCAATCGTCTGCAAGGTAATGAAGTTGTTTTGGTAGCCGCCTATGTTGCATCCTTGCGCAACACCTTAGCGGCTGATCAGGGCAAAGGACCAGAAGGCAGCGAGATTGCTCCGTGGCCTGAACCTCCTGCCGAGGAACCTGAAGTTCCACCGGCGGAGTCCGGCGAGGCGACAGGCACTGCTGCCTAAAAACCCGGAAGTTAGTGATTTATGAGCGAATCGACCTCTCAGCTGGGGCCAACTGGCGACAGCAACTCCATTCCAACAGTTTCGGGCGTTAGCTCTGATACCGAATCGTCAGGATATGTTCCTCGCGAGGTCTCACCCGGCGATGCCTTGTTGCCAGCCCCAGAGCATGTGCTTAGTACTCTGGAACGAGATGGTCGACGCAGATGGATTAAGCCCAAGCTATCCATGGGGCTATGGTGGCATCGCCGCCGCATTGTGGCCTACGTGCTAATGGTGATCTTTGTCGTCGTACCACATATCAAAGTGTGGGGCAAACCGCTTATCCGTTTGGATATTACAGCCCGGCAATTTACCGTTTTCGGGCATACGTTTTACCCAACAGACACGCTGCTTCTTGCGTTACTGATGCTGTCTGCATTTTTGACCATCGTATTTGTGACCGCGGTTACAGGCCGAGCCTGGTGTGGCTGGGCCTGCCCTCAAACAGTATACATTGAGTTCCTTTTCCGTCCGATCGATCGGTTGTTTGAAGGTACCGCCGGTAAAGGTGGTCATCCCAAAAAGAAACTGCCCTTGGGACTCGAACTTGCCCGCTTAGCGGTCTATGTATTTCTCAACATGTTTCTTGCACACACCTTTTTGGCTTTCTTTGTGGGGCCAGAGAAACTCTCCATGTGGATTTGGAGTTCACCGTCGCAGCACCCCGTAGCCTTCATTGTGATGGCCGTAACTACAGGACTTCTGACCTATGATTTTTATTTCTTTCGAGAGCAGACCTGCCTGATTGCATGTCCGTACGGGCGATTTCAGTCCGTAATGCTAGACCGGCACTCCATGATCGTCGCCTATGATTACGCTCGCGGCGAACCCCGAGAAAAAGGCAAACGATCTGCCGGTGACAGCAAGGGGCATTGTGTAGATTGCAATCAATGTGTTGTTGTATGTCCAACCGGCATCGATATTCGGAACGGTTTGCAAATGGAGTGTATCAACTGCACGCAATGTATCGATGCTTGTGATACGGTCATGGATAAGGTAGGCCTTCCCCAAGGGTTGATTCGCTACAGTTCGCAGGATGCTTTGGCACATAAACCCAAACGATTAATTCGCGCCCGAACAATACTCTATCCATTGCTACTGGCCGGTGTAGTATCGGGGCTGGTTTACGCGATCAGCACGAAATTCGGTTTCGATGCTCGTATCGTTCGAGAAAAGGGGGCGCCATTCACAAATGTTGAACGTGGCGTCATTTCAAACTCGTTTCGCCTCAAGCTGGTCAACCGAAGCGACAAGCCTGAACATTATACGATGACGATTGTTAGTCCCCCAGCTACCTTAGAAGTAATCGATGAAAGCCGACTGGATTTGGAACCAGGCTCAAATTCCGAAGTTCCCTTTACTGTTCGATTTTCCAGCGGTCAGACGTTGGGTGTCGGAAACGCTCCCCTGGTAATGGAAATGGCCGATAGCAACGGGCATACGAAGCGACTTGAATTCAAGATCTTGGGACCTAGATGACGTGAATACACTTTCAGTGACGGGCGAAATTTCTTTGCAGCCTACAAATGAGCCAAAACCAGAATCTGCAGAAGCGTTGGCGATTGCCGAACGCAAAGCAAGGCGTTTTTGGGTGACATTGATTGTTGGACTTTTAGGCCTGCAAGTGTTGATTGGAATTGGCACGGTTTATATTGCTGTCGGTGACCCGTCTATGGCAGTTGTTCCAAACTATCATCAGTCAGCACTGGATTGGGATGTTACTCGGCGGTCTCGACAGCTAACCGACCGACTGGGTTGGTCGGTGAATTCATTAGTTGGACCAATTGAATCGGGGCAAAGGACATTGGAAGTCTCGATTGTCGATCGCCATGGTCAGCCTGTAGAGAAGCTCAATCTATTTGCGCAAGTTTATCACCATGCTCGCGGCGCTAAGGTCTACCAGCTTTCGATGCAAGAAGCTCAGCCTGGTGTTTACGCTACCCGTACCGAACTTACACAAGCAGGTACTTGGCAGCTGCAGGTCCAAATGGAAGGTGATGAAGGGATCGCTTCGATCTCGCGTGAAATTGAAGTCGCAGATTTTTGATACAACACCCTTGCAGCGGCCCCTTACTCGGTTTCTGACCACTTTGTAATCAACGGTTTGCAGTCTAATGTGGATGTTATTAACTGCCGTCGCCACCGCCAGCCTGCTAAGTAGCATGCACTGTGTCGGCATGTGTGGTCCCCTAGCCATCTGGGCAGCCGGTGCAGGCGATGCCAAACGGCCTGCCAATTCCAAGTTGTTGCTAGCCGTGGTGGCCTACCACGGCGGACGACTCATTACTTACATTTCCATGGGCATCTTAGTGGGATTGATCGGTCAAGCGATAGATTATGGAGGACAGGCGTTAGGATTTCAGTTGGTTGCGGCTCGTTTGGTTGGCTTGGTCATGATCACAGGCGGCCTGTTTCGATTGTGGCAATTGACACGCTCGACGTCACCACAGGTTCGCAGCTCCAAGCCTTCGTTTGTAGCCTCAACTTTGGTCCGCTTGCGCCCCTTCGTCTTGCAGCTTCCGTTAGCTGTGCGGGGTCTGGTGGTAGGAATGCTTACAACTCTTCTACCTTGTGGATTACTGTATTTGTTTGCACTGTTTGCTGCTGGAACTGGTAGCTGGCAAATGGCCGCCACGACGATGCTTGCCTTTTGGGTTGGTACCGTACCTGCACTCGTTGGCTTGGTATCCGGCATGGGGTGGGCAGCGACACGATTTCGTACTGCCATTCCGATCTTAGCCGCCCTGTTCATGGTTTTAGGAGGCAGCTTTACAGCCACTGGGCGAGGATTTGCAAAACTCGAATCATTGACTGAGATACGACTTCCAAATCACCCAAACGTCGCTGCCACGGTAGCTTCTGATGAGTCCGATAGTGATGCTGCCCAGTTGCAATCTGAACTTCAAGATCTAATATCAGCTCCTTTACCCTGCTGTCCATACTGTGCGACTGGAGAATAGCCAACGTGATGGCAGTCCCACCGTCTGAGGCGACCATTCAGAGCACTTCTGCTCGAACAGAAGAGTCCGCGTTACCCAACCGGATTGAAACTCAATCCAATCAACTGATTACACGCAACTGCACCCACTGTGCGACACCGACACTGTGTTCGGTGGAAGAAAATGCTGGACCGATCTTTTGCTGTAAGGGTTGCCAGGGCGCTTATGAATTGATCCATGGATGGGGACTGGACAGCTACTATCAGTTACGGCAACAGCTAAAACATACTGGCATTGTGCAAGTTACTGATGGCAGTCAGGGATTTGCACAGTTCGATGATCATGAATTTTTGGGTGAATCAACTCCCATCGAGACAGAGGCTGGTTTAGTAACTTGCCAACTAGCCGTTCACGGGTTGCATTGCGGTGCCTGTTCTTGGTTGATTGAAAATGCCGCTGCACGCATCGACGGACTGAAGATGGCTCGCGTCAATATGGCTGAGCATACAATTCGATTTGTTTTTGATGTGACATTACTAAAGCTCAGCGACATCGCGGCCCTACTAAACAGGCTTGGCTACCAACTTAGCCCCATCAAGGACCATGTTCAGGGACACTTACAACAGGAAAACCGTCGGCAGTTGGTTCAAATTGCAGTAGCTGGTTTTCTTGCGGCCAATGCCATGTGGATTGCAGTGGCCTTATATGCGGGAGAATTCACCGGCGTTGCGACCGAACATCGTTTCTTTTTGACTAGTATGGGAACAATTTTGGGATTGGCTTCCGTCTTGGGACCTGGGCGGACATTTTTTCGTGGGGCCTGGGGAGCCTTGCAGGCCCGAACACCCCATATGGATTTACCGATCGCTCTAGGCCTATGTGTAGGTTCGATAGTTGGAACTATTAGTGGTTTCTCGGGCCAAGGGCAAACTTATTTCGATTCGCTGTCCACGCTCGTATTTCTCCTCTTAATTGGTCGTTGGATCCAATTTCGTCAGCAGCAAAGAGCATCTAAAGCCGTTGATCTGATGTTGCGCATTACACCACAATACGCCACTCGCATTAACTCCGACGCAACCGAGTGCAAACTGCTTGTGAGCCAATTATCCGTGGGAGACCTTGTAAAGGTAGCCGCGGGGGAATCCGTACCCGTTGATGGTATTATTGTTGCAGGCAATTCCGCCTTAGATCTTTCTCTGCTGACCGGTGAATCTCTACCTGTAGCTGTTTCTACCGGAGAATTTGTCGCTGCTGGCGCCGCCAATACAGTTGCTTCTTTGTGCGTACGTGTTCAAGCCTTGGGGCGGGACACGCGCATTGGCAAGGTCATGCAGGCAGTAGAAAATGCCGCCGTTGAGAAGACTCCGCTAGTCCAGCTAGCCGATCGCATTGGCGGAGTGTTCGTGGTGGCGGTCACGATACTTGGATTGATAACATTTGGTGCCTGGGTCAGTGCGGGTTGGGTTGTGGCCACTTCGCATGCAACGAGTCTCTTGATTGTCGCCTGTCCTTGTGCCCTAGCGCTGGCCACGCCGCTTGCCATCGCGGTCTCGTTAGGACGCGCCGCCAGGTCGGGAATTCTAATACGAGATGGAAGCGTATTCCAACACTTATCAAATCCAGGCATCGCCTGGTTTGACAAGACCGGTACTCTAACGGAGGGTCGATTGAGAGTACAGTCGATCCTTGGTTCGTTGGAGGCCTTGCAGTTGGCCGGTTGCGTTGAACGCCATTGCCAACACCCAGTCGCCGAGGCTCTCGAATTGGAGTGTCGTAGCCAAAGATTGGAAACGGATATAGGGACCGCAGAGTTGCTAGGTGTGGGGCAGGGAGGCGTCGAAGGACGGGTCGGAAACAGGCTGGTTCATGTTGGCAATCAAAACTACATGGAACAACATTGCGGTTCGCTCAACGAACACTGGCTGCATGAGATAGAGAGCCTCGTGGAGCGCGGCCACAGTCCGCTTTTGATCAGCGTTGAGAGACAGGTACAAGCGGTTGTGGGATTAGCAGACCCACCTCGCCGCGATGCTCAAAGTACCCTTGAATACCTCAACTACCGAGGTTGGCAAATTGGCATATTATCGGGAGATCATCCGCAAATCGTGCGGCGATTGGGCGCATCTCTAGGTCTAGATCAAAGCCGATGCCTCGGTGGCCTTTCCCCAGAGGACAAGTTGTCGTACGTTAAGCAGAGTCGAAATGGTAGCAAAAAAACGGTTCTCATGGTTGGAGATGGCGTGAACGACGCCGCTGCATTGGCTGCTGCGGATGTTGGCGTCGCGGTCCGAGGTTCGGTGGAAGTTAGTCTTCAAGCGGCTCCTGTTTTTGTTGCTTCAGGTAATTTAAAGAGTATCGAACAGTTGGTCAAAGGTTCGATGCTAACCAATTGGGTCATCTATCGCAGCTTTGCCGCATCGTTAGGATATAACTTGGTAGCAGTCGGTTTGGCCGTGGCAGGATTTATTACTCCACTGATCGCTGCGGTGTTAATGCCAATCAGTTCCATTACTGTGCTCGGTATGACACTGCTTTCGCGCACCTTTGGGAGGTAACACATGAGCGTTTTGTACATTGCTCTACCAGCAGCCATTTTGCTCGGCGCCTCAGCACTTGTGGCCTGTGTACGATGTATAACCGCAGGGCAATACGATGATTTGGAAACGCCTGCCGTAAGAATTTTGATTGATGATATTCCCTCCAAGGGAGAAAATTGATTCCCCGTCGGAATCAGGACGTACTATCCGAAATAAAAGGGAACAGGTCCGACTGCAGCCGCCAAGACAAACGGCTAGACCGGTCGATTAGATAAACAAGAATGGGAAGTTAATCAATGAACATCCGTCGAAAACTGAACCCGCGTGCACTGTTTGGAAGCTTGGCTTTCCTAGCCACTTTACCGATGGTGGGTTGCAACAAAACTGAGCCCGTAGCTACCTTTGAGCCCAATTGGGTGTATGCACACGGTCAGGAGATGGAATTCGGATATTCGATGGCCTCTGCGCTGGAAGAAACAGAGTTGGCCATTGATCAGATGTTTGGCACACCCGATTCTCCAAAGCTTCCCGAATTTTTAAACGACAGCGATTTTGCATCGCTGATTTCCATGGAACGGCTGCAGAAAGCGGCCGGTCCAGTGGCTGAAGGACATGGAGTCTATCGCCAGCACTGCGCCACTTGCCACGGTATCACAGGCAACGGAAGAGGGCCCACAGCCGCTTTGCTAGATCCTTATCCGCGAGACTACCGGGCTGGAAAGTTTAAATTCAAGACATCTGCTCCCGGCTCCAAACCCTTAAGAGAGGATTTGTTTTACTCCATCAAGCACGGGATTGACGGGACCAGCATGAAGGCAATTCCCGAACTAACTGATGAAGATATCGAGGCTTTGATCGATTACGTCATTTACCTTTCGCTGAGAGGTGAATCAGAACGTGCATTGCTTTTCGAAGCTGATAATGTCGATTTTGAAAACGGCGAACACTTGTACCAACCTGGTTCAGCAGAATTCACAGACCAAGAAGAGCTCGTATCAGAACTCATCACTGAAATCGCCGATAGTTGGGTTGAGGCCGCAGAACGCGTGCGAGACATTCCTGAACCCGGCGACATTCCAGTACCAGCGACGATCCCAGAATTGCTGGAACAGTTGCAGGCCGATGGCGATACACCGCTGAAACAATCTGTTATGCAAGGCAGAGAAATCTTCCTCACTGAAAAGGCTGCGTGCACTAAGTGCCATGGTAAGGAAGGACGTGGCGACGGTCAAAACAATGATTACGATCTCTGGACTAAGGAATGGGTTCGCCAAGCAGGCGGTAATGCCGAAGACGAAACAGCTCTGATACCTTTAATTGCTCGCGGAGCTCTACCGCCTCGCAAGATCATCCCCCGCGACTTTCAGCAAGGATTATTCCGGGGGGGTGCCGATTCGCAACGAATTTATCGGCGCATTGCTGAAGGCATCGAAGCGACACCGATGCCAGCTGCTGCCTTGACACCTGAAGAGATTTGGCACTTAGTTAACTTCGTAAGATCCATGGCAGTTCTGCAAGAGGACGAGCCCAGTAGCTAAGAAGACTTGCAAAGATTTAGCACGCCTTGGTGGAATGCGGCCACAAATTAAGGCTATTCGGTCGGTATGAAAAGTTGCGATCAAGACCTAATGCCTGCGGCTGAGGAACTTCTTAAGCTGTATCGGGAGTTATCCGAATACGTAGGATTCTCTGCGGACGATGTAAAGTTATGTATTGCCGCATGGGGTATCGTTCAAACTTTTGTTCCCGAGCTAGTAGATGATTTCTATACTGAAGTGTTGAAACATCCTGAATGTCAAGCTGTTATCAAAGGTGGTTCGCAAACTGTTTGTCGACTAAAAAAAACATTGCGCAAGTGGCTCGAGGAACTCTTTGCAGGCACATACGATCTTGAGTTCGTTCAACAGCGATGGTTGGTTGGCTGGCGACACGTAAACATTGGCTTGGCACAGGTTTGGACGGCAGTCTCTCTAAGCAGATTGCGTGATCAGCTAGTAAGGCGGCTGGCCAATAGCTGGCAGGGCCCTGTAGAAGAGTTCCAGCGCACAGCCTCTGCCATCACGAGACTGATGGACTTGGATTTGGCAATCATTCAAAATGCTTACCATACTGAGTCGGTTGCCAATTACTTGCGGAGCGAGAAAGGGTTCAACGAAGCAATTATTGATACAACTCAGGCCATCGTGATGGCCATCGACGATTCTGGGAGAATTGTCCGTGAAAACGTGTGCTTGGCACGATTGATATCTGACTCCGTAGAATTGCCCGCACACATAGATTCAATTCATCAATTTATCTCACAGGAAGATGTTTCACAGTTGGAGGGCTTGTGGAGTGAGCCTGGTGACGTGGGGCAAGTTTTTGGCCCTTGGTTAACACGCGTTACCAGCAAACATGGTCAGGTGCACACCATCCGTTGGTTTGGAACAAACACTTCGCTCATGCACGACCAACCCGTTACCTCGCGACGTAAAGATGTTCACTTGTTAGTGGGGCACGACATTACTGACCTTCTCGATGCTCAACGACGTGTCGTGCAACAAGAGCGTTTGGCCGCCATTGGCCAGACCATGGCTGGATTAGCACACGAAAGTCGTAATGCATTTCAGCGATCTCAAGCCGCGCTTGAGACTCTAACGTTGGAGTTAGGAGATCAAACAGAAGCACTTGAATTGGTTGGTCGGATCCAACGTGCCAACGATCATCTCTTACATCTATACGAAGAGGTACTTCAATTTGCTAAACCGGTTCGCCTAGAACTACATCGCTGTTGCCTACGAGATATTGCCACCACGACTTGTCAACACTTGGTGCAGGCTGGCATCTGTCAATCCCGACAACTGGATATCCAAGCCCCTGAAGATCTGCCGCAGGTAAAAGTGGATCCTTTTGCCGTAGAGCAAGTTTTGAGAAACTTGATTGAGAATGCGCTCGTCGTATCTCCCAAAGATACACCCGTCCTTGTCCAACTTGGCTTTTCGTCGCAGCGGGTCTCCCAGGTCGTACAGATTGAAATCGTCGATGCCGGTCCTGGCATCGACGCCGCTCACCAAGAGCGCGTGTTTGAACCCTTCTTCACCACCCGTTCCAGGGGCTCCGGTTTGGGTTTGCCCATCGCAAGACGCTTGGTCGAGGCCCATGGTGGAAGTCTCGATTTATACTCCAGTCCAGGTGGCACGCGTGCTGTTGTAACCTTGCCGGTTGTGGCAAAAACGGAATCTCCATTCAATCCGGAGGACCAGCCCGATCACCGACGCGGAGAATAACAGAGACCCAAACTGCGCGGAATCGCCCGCTTTTGAGCGTTTGTGATCAAATCTCGACTAAAATCGAGCCCCAGGGACCGCATTTTTTCTTGGGTCAACCAACGTTTTTTCCATAAAAAGCATGGAGAATCCATTTCCCGGGCGCATTCTAGTGCGACGCTTGGCTATTTGGCATTTCACTTGCGTCAGTTAGTTAGAGGCCACGATATGTTGCGTCTGTGGTCCGGCCGTAGTTTGGTTATTTCGTCAAACTGTCGGTAATGTCAGGCTTATTGGCACCAGGGTTTTGGGGAACCACAAGTGAAGAATTGGATGCAACGATGAGCGAAGATTTGACCTCCGGAATAGACCTATTACTAGTGGATGACGAACCGGACTTTCGAGATTCAGCTCAGCAGTATTTCGTTAAGCGCGGCTATCGAGTTAATGCCGTAGCTAGCGGAAACGAAGCGCTCCAAGCTACCGGTGCACAGCAATTTGATGTGGCGGTCGTTGACGTGCACATGCCGGAAATGGACGGCGTCCAACTCTTAGAAAAGCTCCGCATTAGCGACAGCTGCTTGCAAGTCATAATGTTGACCGGTGGAGCCACTGTTCCCACGGCCGTCGCCTCCTTAAAGGCAGGGGCTGTGGATTACGTTACCAAACCGATTCGCTTGGCAGATCTCGATCGGCTCATTCAGAAGGCGGCCGGAACAGCTCAACTCATGCGTGAAAACACTCAGTTACGACACGTTCTACAGCGCACTCAACCGAAAACTGCCATGGTGGGCGAGTCGAATGCGATTAAGCGCATCAATCACCTTATCGAGCGCATTGCTCCCAGTGACAAGCCCGTATTAATTGAGGGAGAAAGTGGGACCGGCAAAGAGTTGGTAGCCCGAGCAATCCATGCCAATAGTCCGTTACGCGAAAAACCGTTGGTAGTAATTAACTGTGCCGCTTTGCCGGAATCACTTTTGGAAAGCGAGTTATTCGGACACGAAAAAGGGGCTTTTACCGGTGCCGTGGCTTCAAAACCTGGGCTTTTCGAGATCGCCGACGGCGGCACTTTGTTTATCGATGAGTTCGGTGAGTTGGCTGGCTCATTACAGGCCAAACTACTTCGTGTGTTAGAAGATGGAGTTATTCGCCGGGTTGGATCAGTTAAGGAAAGACGCATACGCGTTCGCTTGATCGCCGCTACGAACAAGAATCTAGCCGATGAAGTACGGACCGGTCGATTTCGTGAGGATTTATATTATCGCGTCAATGTGTTGAGTCTGAACCTGCCACCACTCCGTGAACGCCATGGCGACATCTGCGTCCTGACCGAGCACTTTTTGGGACCCGGTTGGAAAATGGGCGAAGGCGTGATGCGAGTTTTTGAAGCCTATGATTGGCCTGGAAATGTGCGCCAACTATTGAATGCCTTGGAAAGGGCCAAAGTATTGGCTCAGAACACGGGCACGATCACTATCGATGATTTGCCGGCTCAACTTCTTTGTAACGAAATCGTAGAACATGTACCCGTAGTCGGAGGAAATACCGACTTAGATACTCTTAACCGGGTCCACGTACTTAGCGTGCTCAAACAGCATCACGGCAATAAATCCCAGACTGCAAAAGCGTTGGGAATTAACCGCCGTTCACTCTATAGACTGCTCGAAAAGTACGGCACGATGTCTTCAGTAAAGGGCCCATTGACCACTACCTGAGCCAGCCAGTGGCTGGTATCCAAGGACAACAACTGATAGCCAAAAGAGCTCGATTTGAAATCGACCGCTGCCACTGTGGGTATGAAGCATCCAGGGCGCGTTTCTACTATCTCCCCATTCCAAGTGGTTCAGTTTGGGGACCTCTCGCCCCGAAGATTATGCTGGGTGGGCTATGCCTGGTCGCGTATTCCATTAGATTAGGATCCTGTTGCACCAGCACAGTTGTGTCGCACCTTAGACGCGACCAGGCGGACTGTAGCAGGTGACTACTTTCAAAATCCTGCTATTCGGAAAAAGGTCACGTCTGTGAAAGCTAGTCACACCCTCTCGCCGTCCAAATCCCTGTTTGGGCTGTGTCTTTTGGCTGCCATCGTTGCATATCCGGGCTCTCTTTGGGCTCAGCCTCCGGACGAGGCCAGTGAGAATTCTGCTATTACAGCCTCGGCTGAAACGGTTGCTGCCGACGCTCCCAAGACAGCCAGTGATGATGTTCTCAGTGATGCTCAAGCAGCCTCCCACAACGCTTGGATGTTAGTGTCATGCGCCTTGGTGTTGTTTATGACCGCACCAGGCTTAGCATTGTTTTATGGTGGACTGGTACGCAAGAAAAACGTCCTGAGTGTCATAATGCAGTGCGTATTCTTGATGGGATTGATGACCGTCATCTGGGCGTTATATGGTTATTCGCTGGCCTTTGGCGGTTCGGGAGCTCTCATTGGAAACCTGGACTACATTTTCATGAACAATGTAGCCAGATTCTGGGATGAAGCCTCGGGAGGCCCACAAACTCCCATGTTCGATGACGTTCTACCTCGACTCACCCACATGCTGTTTCAGGGCATGTTTTTTATTATCACCCCCGCGTTGATCTGCGGTGCGTTTGCTGAACGCATGAAGTTTAGCGCCATGGTGCTATTCTCAGTTCTTTGGGGAACTCTTGTCTATTGCCCTTTGGCCCATTGGGTTTGGGGCGGTGGCATTCTCGCTTTTCATGGCGAACATGCCATTTTAGGTGGAGCACTTGACTTTGCAGGTGGCACGGTGGTGCATATCAGTTCGGGAGTCACCGCCTTAGTAGCAGCCATTCTAATAGGTCCCCGCTTAGGATTTCGTCAAGAACCGATGCCGCCCCACAATCTGACCTATACATCCCTGGGAGCTGCGATGCTGTGGGTTGGCTGGTTTGGCTTCAATGCGGGCAGTGCCCTGCGATGTGACGGAATTGCCGTCAGCGCGTTTGCAGTGACACACTTTTCGGCTGCGGCAGGTGCTGTGGCTTGGGCGGCCATTGAATGGCTGCACCGCGGCAAACCCACGTTATTGGGCGCCAGTTCAGGTGCGGTAGCGGGGCTAGTATGCATTACTCCTGCTGCAGGCCACGTCGGTCCGATGCCGGCTCTGGTGATGGGAGTTCTCGGAGGCCTAGTTTGCTATCTCTCATGTTCGTCTCTGAAAAGCCGTTTTGTCTACGACGATTCACTGGACGCTTTCGGCGTACACGGGATGGGTGGCACCTTAGGAGCGATCTTAACTGGCGTATTCGCCACTCGAGCCATATGGGATATTGGCGAGGGTCAGCCGTTGGGAATAATCGAAGGTAACTATCAAACCGTGGTTGGACAACTGACAGCCACCGCAATCACTTGGGTTTTTGCTGGTGGAGTTAGCTTTGTTTTGCTCAAGATTATTGACGTTAGCATTGGCCTCCGAGTCCCATCGACAGCCGAACGCCAGGGGCTGGACATCACTCAGCACGGAGAAGAAGGCTACATTTTCTTGTAGCAACCCTTTTGACCAAGACTTGAAAAAACTGGGACGCGACTTCCGGGACCGTCCCAATTGTCCTCGTATTGGTGATGCAATTTCTCTTTGCTAGCACTCAAATGCGCGACTATCGCAACTACAAACTTGTGAAAAAAATCGCGGAATCCTCAACTTCGTCCAACGCAATTGATCTAGATGTCGATATTGAGTGTAGCTAGGATTCCGTATGAGTTTTTCGTTTGGGTGGATTAATCCGCCACCCACGAACTCGGGACGAAGCCACCATAAGTGGCCCGCCGCTCGCTATATGTTCATGTCCGGGACAAGGAGGTCCGTCGTGCAGACGATCAAAACTGGTGTAGTTGTCGCGCTCTTGCTAGCCGTCTGTTACGGAGCATTTGTTGCGCTAAATGCTCCGGAACCTGAGCTCTCACCCGAACTCGAAAAATGGGCCAGTGGCTCCGATGACGAGTTTGCTGAAATGATGGACATAGAGATTCCTGAGTTCAACAATGGAGGCTCTTCGACCAGCGCTATTCAAATTTCGGGGACTAAGTTAGGCTCCCAACCTTCTACTGCTAACATTGACATTGCCCAATTGCCTCAATTTGGCCTGGATGGAGCTGTTGCCGCCAGCCAGAACTCGCCAACAACTGGGATATCGATACCAAGCATGCCAACAGTTGGGCTGCCAACGCTAACGGAAAATAATGCCAGTGAGGAAAGCCTGCTTACCTCATCAGTACCTACTAACGGAGCTACTCCAAACTTCCCATCAGCAGAACCGTTCGCTGGCCCAAGCGTTCCCTTCTTACCTGCTGCCACCAAGCTTCCAAGCGAAAATGGAAGCAATGAGATGCTTGGTTCTAACACACCACTTCCACTGCTTGGCGATTCGAGTCAATTCGGGTCATTTAATCAACAACCTTTGAATTCCAATGCTACAAATTCATTGCCGTTCGAACTGGCAAAACAGCAAGCCCTGCAGAAGGCTGGGGCAGGGCAGCTTCAAGAAGCCTTACGATTGTTGACAGCCTATTACGAAAACCCGGACTTGAGCTACGAGCAACATACCGATTTAGTCGATATCCTCGACAGTTTGGCACTGCAGGTTATTTATTCCAAGCGACATTTGATCGAACCAGCCTATACAAGCCAGCTAGGAGACACGGTCAAGCAAATTGCCACTGATCACAATATCACCCAAGAGCTTTTGGCAGGTATCAACGAGCTAAGCTCCGAAACACTGGTACCCGGTACACAGGTTAAAGTAATGCATGGCCCTTTCCGAGCGGAAGTGAGTCTGTCGCGGAGCGAAATGACACTATTCTTAGGAGACCTCTATGCCGGACGTTTCCCCATATCTACTGGAAGTGATCCGGTTCCCAGCGAAGGCAGTTTTGAAATTGTCGATCGTCGGAAGGATCGAAAGTACTTTGGCTTGGGAGGTAACGTGATTGACGCTAGCGACCCTCGCAATCCATATGGAGGTTATTGGCTGAGCATGGGTGACATGTGCATTCATGGGACGCCGAGTATGGTCAGTTCGGAATTGGAAGACGCAGGATGCATAAGCTTGGCTCCCCTAGATGCTAAGTATGTATACGACATCCTGGCACAGGGTTGCCAAGTCAAAGTAGTACACTAGCGCATGGTTAAGGTGATGCGACTTGGGCGACCGTTGAAATGAACCGAGCACGCCGAATATGACGAGAGTCGAGCTGTGGCGCTGCGAGTCGAGGAATCGAAATCGGCCTTCGGTACTGCATGAGAATTGTGATGGCATATCTACAAATTGCGGAAACAGCAACGCGTGTAGTGGAAGTGGCTGCTGGAGAACCCAGCTATAATTCTCCGCTACAAGCTCCAGGAATTCACAAGTTAACAGGCACTCTCCGACTTCTCAAAAGGTTCGCCTGAGAAGAGAATACATCGGAGTACTATTCTAAGTGCAGTTGTTTGCTGCTAGGCACCTACTACCCGGAATTCCTTGGATCACAATCCTTTGGAGTCCGGAACGAGCAAAATTTTTTTCACGAAACTTCGCGTGTAGAGAGTCCCGCATGAGCGTTGTTTACGACCGCCAACGATTGATCGAATTGGTCAAAAAGTACGCGCTTCAATTCGGTCAATTTACATTGGCCAGCGGCAAGCAAGCTTCCTTTTATTTGGACTGCCGGAAGATCACTCTGCACCCCCAGGGCGCCGTTCAGATTGGCGCTGGCATGTTGCAATTGCTACACAGTAATTTACCAGATGCGATTGGTGGCATGGCAATTGGAGCTGATCCGATTTCTGCCGCATCAATCACTTTAGCCGGCTTGCAAGACATTGAATTACTGGGTTTTATCGTCCGCAAAGAAGCCAAACAGCACGGGACCGGACGTCAGGTCGAAGGCCCCATTGCACCAGGCATGCGGGCCGTGATCGTTGAAGACGTGGTAACCAGTGGTGGCAGTGCACTGAAAGCTGTTGAAGCTGTTCGCGAATTCGGCATGTCTGTTGATCGTATTTTGGCGGTCGTGGATCGCTTGGAAGGCGGACGTGAGGCGATCGAAGCCGCGGGCTTGCAACTGCAAACTTTGATTACTGTTCGGGATTTAGGAATCAATACCTAAGTAATGCATACTAGTAAATCATGAGGCCTCAGGGACGTTGGAAACCTCATTGCATCGTGACTTGAAACGGTTGTATGCTGACAACGATTCTTCCATAGAAGTCGTCATCGACGGCTTCCGCATTGATGCAGTTGCATCCTGCGGAGAATTAATTGAGATCCAACATGCTTCGCTAGGTGCCTTGCGCAGCAAGACACATGAATTGCTTGGCAAGGCTCGGCGCCGACTTCGAATTGTCAAGCCCATCATTGCTTCAAAGCGAGTTACCACAGTTGACGGTCAGGGTAGCCAAGTTCGCTCGCGAATGAGTCCTAAGAAGTGTGACATACTTGAGTACTTTATGGAACTCGTCCATTTTTCGAACACCTTTCCCCGTCCTCGCCTGACGCTTGAGATTTTGCTGATTGAGGCGGAAGAAATTCGGCAGGATCGAGTTGGCGCGGTTCGTCGACGTAAGAAATACAGGACTCTTGATCAACGGTTTTTGGGGATTGTCGGTAAGCTCGAATTGCGTAATATCGGCGACGTTCTGGCAACCCTACCCATGTCCCACTTGCCAAACCGGTTTGATACAGCCGAAATGGCCGCGGCGCTGGATAGACCGCGCTGGTTTGGCCAAAAGGTAGCCTATTGTTTGAGACAAATGGGAGCAGTAGAAATTTGCGGCAAGAGAGGCAACAGTCAGCTCTATAAACTCAAGCCTAGGTACATGCGAGCCGTAAAGCGGGACCCGCAAGCGGCTTAATTTGCGACTATCGCAATATCAAAAATAGCTAGTAATGACTTCGGTTCAGGAAAGCAATTTAGCTCGCACTGCGCTTGTAGCCTGGCCAATTTCCACGTGAAAACAAATCGAATGCGCTCATCGCCTTGCCAAGATTCTTGAGCAAAATTCGAATCAACTAGACGGCCCGAGGTTCAGCCTCCATAATGTTGAATCCTGGTCCTCTTTAAGAATCATCCATTAAAGTGAATATCCAATGATCCGAGTTGAATGTTCTGCCATTCTGATTTGTAGTTTACTGATGGGCGGTATTGGCTGCAGCCCAGCAGCTCAAAAAGTACAAAACCAAGTTGCCAATCTGGATCAACCGACAGTTGGTCCTGACGACAACCTGGAAAAAATGCGACCCGGTGCTCCCGATCCAGACCATCCTCAGGAATTTCTGGAGACGACTACAGGGCTGAAGTATCGAGTACTACGCCAAGGCAAAGGCATCAGTCCACAAGCCAGAGATCAAGTAAATGTTCATTACAAGGGCTGGCTGGACGACGGATTTATCTTTGACAGCTCGTATCGTCGCGGTGAGCCCATCAGCTTTCCTTTGACGGGAGTCATACCCGGTTGGACCGAAGGTCTTCAATTGGTTGGTGAAGGCGGCATGATTGAATTGGATATCCCCAGCGATTTGGGTTATGGTGATACAGGCATGGGAGAAATACCTCCACGGGCTCGCCTACATTTCATTGTCGAATTGAATCGCGTGTTTTAGCTTGCTGAACCAAGGACATGGAAATCTGAAATCTAGATCCTGTCCAAATAAAACCTAGGTAGATTTTCCGTATGACCTCCAGGTTCATAAATGGCGGCTTGATACTCCTGACGATTATCGGCGGCCTAATGGCAACAAAGGCCGGTGCGAGAAATCAACAACTTTTGACAACGTATCGCAAGTTGGAAGCCAAAGTCGGCTCTTTGCCTATTCGAGACAAGACCAAAGTCTACTTTCTTGCCTTGCCGACCGAAGAGCCGCTGCATTATGCCTGGCGAGTATATCTTCCTGGGAATTTCCAGTATCGCTGGGAATATAACTCGGGATCACATTCTGGCTCCAATAGCAATTCGAGAGAATTCATTGCACAGGTCCGATTTCGCGAGTCAGGTGGTCAAGGGCAAGTTTTCTTTCAAGCTTTAGGTGGAAGCAGCAGTCTTTCGCTGAACGATCAAAACCTTGCAAATTATCTTAAGGAAAGGCCTGATCAGTTAGTTGTACAGCAATTGGCAGACAAAAATATCCATGTAGCTAACGACGACGAGGTAAACGTCGTACTCCGATTAGCGTTACCCGAGGAGCCAGAGAAAACCATCTTCGAATTGAAGTTCGGTTCCACGGAGGCCTTTGAAAAGCAAGCAAGATAAGGACGCTCTTTGGCGAGCACTAGCAATCGTGAATCGCAGCCCACTCTCAGCTCGCGGACTTCCGGCAGAGTGCGAAGTTTTGATTTCTGCTGAAACAGTTTTTTAACCCATCGAGGGCGTCGCGAGATGGCGGAAATTATTGACGAAGCACATTCCAAGGATTTGGTAGCAATTCGAGGCTCAGCAACTGGAAGAAAATTGGTACAGTGGAATTTGCTGACTCTGCTACTGCTCGCATCTGCGGTTGCAGTATGGGTCGCCTATCTACAATTTGAACGCTCTAGCCTTGACCTAAGCTCACGACTTCCAGCGCTCCAAGAAATGGCAGGTGAGCTGGTAATTGAAGACGAAAGCCAAACTGCTGTTATACGTTTACCACAGACTTGGTTCAACGAACATCGCTGGGATTGTTACTTACCTGAGGGAGAGTATCAGTTGCGTCTAGCGACTCGCGAAATCCCAGCCGACAATCTGCCAAATTCCAATCTGAACTTTCCAATTCCCGCTGGTAGACACCTATTGCAATTGGAAACTGAGCTAGTCGGCGAACAATGGCAAATTCAGGTCCGCCTCGATCAACAAACGGTACTAACTGTACAAGAACCCAAGGCTTGGGACCTGGGAGCTGGGTCGTCGGAGGGACCGCAGTATTCCATTTCCACACAGATACCTGCCTCCGATCCAGTTGTTTTCATTCGAAGACGTTTCATGGTCAATGACAAGGCTTCTGGCGGGAGCGTCAGTCCACCAAGCCCAACCAACGGCGTCATGCTATGGATTGAAAGCACGACCGGTATGAATTCAAATTTCAGTGCCAGCTCAACGCAACAGTGAGCGATTAGAACAGACTACATCTAAGTGTAGC
>JAGQOY010000298.1 GCA_020427005.1 Planctomycetales bacterium | reverse complement strand
CTGAAAAAGTAACCCGAAGCGTCAGCGAGGGAATGTGCCCGGCCCCTCGCTGACTTCTGACGCTTCGGGTTACTATTTGTCAAAAAAATTTTGCAAATCGAGTTTTTCATCAGCCTGCTCGAGCAATCCTGTTCAGCGGAAAAGTGAGTCTCTAAACGGTCGATGGGCACCTGAGTGTTTTTGGCATGGGAAGTTATACTGTGGAAAATATATGAAGGAATTGCGAGCTTGCCTTTGCCATAGTGGGTATTTCGGCCAGGACTCCTTTGCTTCCTTCCTTTCATCCTCTGCAAGACCGAGTAAAAGTGAATACCGAAGAGCCCAGCCTGTTAGGCTTGCGTGTTGCGGCATTGGAAAGTCGCAAGCGGGAAGAAATGGAACGCTTGATTGAACGTTTTGAGGGAATTCCATTTGTCAGTCCCTCGATGCGCGAGGTACGCATTGAAGACAATAAAGAGGCCATCGATTTCGCCTACCGAGTCATGACAGGCGAAGTTGATATCGTAGTATTCTTGACGGGGGTTGGATTTCAGCAGCTGATAACCGGTATTGAACGTGTGGTTGATAAGCAGCGGTTTCTCAATGCTCTTTCAGATATTACAACGGTCGTGCGTGGTCCCAAGCCGGCTGCGGCATTACGCGAGCACGGAGTCTCGCCTACCGTCCGCGCTGCTGAGCCAAACACATGGCGCGAGATACTGGTCGCAATTGACAAACATGTAGCCGTAGCCAATCAGAAAGTGGTGGTGCAGGAATACGGTACTTCGAACCGAAGTCTGATGGCTGGGTTAGAAGCCCGGGGCGCGGAGGTAGTACCGTTGCGAGTGTACAATTGGGAACTACCGGAAAACACGCAGCCACTGCAAGAAAATATCGAAGCAATTCTGGCAGGTGATCGCGATTTGTTACTTTTCACTAGTGCTCATCAGGTCGTGAATCTATTGCGATTTAGCCAAGGCTTGGGAGTTGAGGAGAAGCTGCGGGCGGCTTTAACTAACGTGATTGTGGCCTCAATTGGGCCCACTACTTCAGAAATGCTGCGTCAAAACGAGTTGCCGGTTGACTTGGAGCCCGAGCACTCGAAGATGGGGCATTTGGTGCTGCAGTGTGCGCAGCGAGCAAAGCAACTGATATTGGGACGGCAAATGCGTAGCAAGATCATTGAGAATACCGGGCATCACCCGATAGACAAAACAGCAGCCTGGTATGACAGTCCCTTCATGCGCGCCTGTCGACGAGAAGCATCGGAAGTGACTCCTGTCTGGCTAATGCGTCAGGCTGGTCGCTATATGGCTGAGTACCGAGCAGTTCGGGAAAAGGTGACCTTTCTCGAACTGTGCAAAAACTCCGCATTATGTGCAGAAGTGATGGCTACAGCAGTCAACAGATTGGGGGTCGATGCCGCCATTATCTTTTCGGACTTGTTGCCTATTATTGAGCCAATGGGCATGCAACTGGAGTTCGCCCAGGGCGATGGACCTGTAATACATAACCCAATTCGTGCGCCACAAGATGTCGATCGAGTAATGGAACTGGAGGTGATGGACGAGCTAGATTTTGTCATGGAAACCGTGAGACAAACACGGGCCGCGATAGCTTCGCACATTCCAGTAATTGGATTTTCAGGTGCCCCATTTACGTTGGCGAGTTATATGATCGAAGGAGGGGGCAGCAGAAATTACCAGCATACCAAGACGCTGATGTATACCGACCTTGGCGCTTGGGAAGTGTTGATGCAAAAGATAGCTCGTACCGTCGCCAGGTACTTGAATGCACAAATTGCGGCTGGAGCGCAATGCGTGCAACTATTCGACTCGTGGGCGGGCTGCCTCTCTGTTCAGGACTACCAAAGATATGTGTATCCATATGTAAAACAAATCCTCGATACGCTTATCCCCGGCGTACCTGTAATCAATTTTGCGACCGGAAACCCTGCCCTGCTCCCACTGCTTCGTGGAGATAGTCGCACGGTGGTAGGTATCGACTGGCGAGTGCCTTTGGATGATGCTTGGCAGACCGTTGGATTTGACCGAGGTGTGCAAGGCAATTTGGATCCATTGGCATTGTTTGCGGAACCGACCAAACTTCGCGAGATGGTATGCGATGTACTGAATCGTGCAGGCGGCAGAGCAGGTCACATCTTCAATCTCGGGCACGGCATATTACCGCAAACCCCAGTCGACAACGTTGTTGCTTTGGTGGATATGGTTCATGAGCTAAGTCAGAGGTAGCTACAAGCAATGCCGGAAGTAACGGTTGGATTTGGAAATTCTGTGTCACATCACTGCAATGACAAAAAACATACGGCTATATGATTAGTTGAAGTTAGTCTAGGTTTCTCAATTGCATGCCTGAATGATGCCTCAAGACAATATTCGACAAATGCTCCTTGCGACCGAGGGAAAACGCCTCAGGCGCGACAGGATGTTACTTCCAAATCAGCGCATGACGCGATTCGACGCCATGCAATCAGTTGCTTGGCAGGTCTTGAACTCCAATCCGGTGGCCATGGCTGCTTTCCACCAGCGCAATCGTTTTTGCCGACGACATTCGCAGGTTCAGTTATTAGCAGCCAAACTTCGAATTCAGTCACAAACGCATGAATAATCCAAGCTGGCTGGATTTCGTCTCTAGACTTCGCCTCGCCAACGTAAAATTTGTGATTGTGGGCGGGCATGCGGTGAACTTCCATGGTTACTTACGAACAACCGAGGATTTGGATCTCATCTTTCTTCGCGAGCCCGAAACCGAAAGCGAAGTGCTGAGCGCATTAGTTGAATTCAATGCGTTTTGGATCGGTGATGAAATCGATCCAGAAACTGGCTTGGAGATCATCCATCCGATTACCATCGAGTATTTTCGACGCCACCAATAATTGATGCTTGGGACGACTTTTGGATATGTTGATATGTTTGATTTCTTGCCGGGGATCCCCGATGTTCCGGTTGAAGCACTCTTGCAGGACATACACGTTAGTCAGGGATGTCCGTTTGTGAGCCTAGAGTGGTTGAAGCGACTCAAGCGGGCATCCAACCGCCCAATTGACCAGATTGATCTGGAACACTTGCCCTAGCACGTAGCTGCAAAAAAAGTGGCAAATAAGGCTCTTACAACTCGCTTTGCAACGGGGCAGGTTCGAAGAGTGTACGTTGCGTCTTTTGCAGCAACTGTAGGCAGCTCTCCTTGCGGAGCCGCTTGCAATCATGGGGAACTTGCCAAGCTTCGCTTGAGAGAAAGAGATAGCTGGGTTGAAGCTGAGACTCTTTGGCTAATAACAACATCAGTTTTCGTTGCTGGTAACTGAGATGGTGAGCCCTGCAGAGCTGAGAGAAAAGCGATCGAGCGTCGCTGAATTTTCGCGTACTGTTCTTGAAGGCCCACAAGATAGCGCCTGCCACGACGAGGGCTACCAAAAGAATTGCAAGCATACCCCATGTGCCTGAACCGAAGCCAGATTGCTGCTTTTCAAATTCTCGACGCACCGTTTCCAGTGGGTTAGATTGACCGAGAAACCATGCGGTTGCAAAGAAAGAATTCATTTTGAGAACCAGTTTGCATTCAGAAGAGGCATCATTGCATTAGGTGGAAGCTTTATTGCGTTTACGTCGTCTAAGAGCTCGTCCGGCAGCTTCTTGGACATCCGAACTGAGATCCTCAAGTAGCTTCGGTAGCATGAATTCGAGAGGGTCGTTTTCAAGAACGCTAAGCATGTCTATCGCTCGGACGCGAATTTCGACACGCGGATCGTCAAGCAGTTGCATCAATTGGCTGCTGAAATGGCTAATCAAGTCCAGGTGCTGGATAACTTGCATGGCATCCAGTCGGCGTTTGGGAGCTGGGCTATCCAATTCTGCTGCTAACGGAGTGGTGATGTCGCTGTCGATACGACGAACTATCTCAGCCATAGCCTTGCACATAGGTGCCGGCATCTTCTGCACGTTTCGGACCAATTCTTGTAGATTGAATTCCTTGAAGAATTCTTTGACCGCGTCCCTCAATAGTGACGAAGGGCTATCAAACCAAGTTTGCAGCTTTAACAAATAGTGACCCACTGCGGATTCATCACTCATTTTGGAGTGGGCGAATTGAATTGCAGAGACAACCTGTTCGATCGTCGGCTTATGGCATATCTCCAACATCTTTGCCGCTACTTCCCGACCAGCTGAACTCGCACTTTGGGAGAGTAAGATTGCGCCCTGCAACACTTGGCCGAGATTTCTGGAATTGGCTGCAATAGCTAGCCAGATGCTGCACTGGACTTCGAAGGTTTGGTTAGCAAGTATAGATGGAGGGTCTCTCAAGCAGGCCAGCGGCGAGCATATAGAAAGATGCTTGATCGCAGCGGCTCTGGTTTTAGGAGACATAAGGTGGGCGATTTGTATTGCCAGCCGATGGTTGGGTTTTTCGGCCAAAATCTCTGTCAGCAGGTTGTTAGATGTATTACGAATTAGGTAACCAGCGAGCAACTCCAAAACAGCTGGATCATCAGTGCGGCGAAATTCCTTGAACAAAACTGAATATGCGGGATGACGGTGATCTGACACGAGACCACGTTGGATGGAATCATCCCAATGTGCTAAGCGCAGCCAAAGTCTTACAAATATTTCGCGCTGATCGTCAGCGCTATTCATTAACATTGTGCCAACTTTTTCGACCAGCACAGAACGCGACGCACACGGGGCATGGTCGCGAGCTCGACGTCCCCAGCGAGAACACATGCTTTGCATGCACTCGTGGGCTCGTTCGAAAATTCCACTTGCCTTCTGCGTAAGAATGCTCAGGACGTGATCGACAGACTCGACAAGATCCAGATCCTCGATGCACTGCAAAGCGGCGCGTTTGTCACTTGCTTCGGGTCCAGCGAATATTTCGTCCATAGCGGCTCGGAATTGATGGCTCTGTGCACGAACTGTTTCAATATCGCGAGGACTTAGGGCATCCCAATTCAGAATGAGCTGCAAGCAAGCCTGCGGCTCCTGTCTACCAAGCAAAATGTTGAGGCAATGTGTGTGAACGTCCGGTTGTTTGCAATGCAGCCCCTGCGCAAGTACGTTTACTGCGGCTGTATTTCGTGTCTTTTCCAGCACCTCCCAAGTCGCCAGACGAGGTTCCGTCGGGAATTGTGTAGAAGTTGATGCAGTGGACATGGAAGAGAGCTCCAAGCAAAGGGTCGATGGAACGAGAAAGGATGGCCCATGATCTTTCGCGTTCCAAAAAGTTTTGCCGGTATTTCGTCTCTTCGTCAGAAACTTGTTATTAAGAGCAGTGAAAGTTTCACGTAATCGTCATGGTTGTTTTTATTGTTATATTCGTTGCAATTGGTTTACTCACTGCAGTCGTGCTCGAGAGTTCGCTACGGTTCGCAATTGCCAACAACCAACTGAAGAGCGTATCAAAAAAACACCGAGCCACCAACAAGTCCTTTTAATTCCTAAGAAATGAAACAGTTTCTTAGGGATCCTAGGCTCTCAATAGTAACAACACAAACATCATGCGGTTGGATAAAACGCTGTGGATTGCGGGCCATGCCCACTCCAGGCGGAGTACCGGTAAAGATTACGTCTCCTGGAAGTAACTGAAAGCAACCGGATAAGTAGGCAATTAATTCGGCCGGAGAGAAGATGAGTTGTGCTGTGCTGGACTGCTGTAGTACTTCGCCATTGATTTGCATTTCGATACGAAGGCTTCCAGCGTCAGGAACTTGATCGCGAGTAACGATGGCGGGGCCAAGTGGCGCGAATTTTGGAAAACTCTTTCCAAGCAACCATTGTCCTCCGGGACGACCAATTTGCCAGTCGCGAGCGGATACATCGTGACCACATGTGTAGCCGAAGATGTGCTCGAGGGCTGAGGACTGCTTTACTTTCCAAGCAGGCTTGCCGATGACCATCACCAATTCCGCTTCATAGTCCACTTGTTGGCTGCAACTAGGAATGGGTACATCTTCGTCAGGGCCACAAATGGTGCCTGGTAGTTTGCAGAAGACGACCGGTTCAGATGGGATTGGCATACCGCTCTCTATGGCGTGGTCGCGGTAGTTTAGGCCGATGCAGATAACCTTGCCACCCTCTGGTATTGGGCACGTAATTGTTGCTCCGTTGACCAAGTTGGCGGGCGTGCAAAGCTCAGCCAAATCAGGCAGAATTTCATCCCAGCGAGCAAAGACTTGATGAATGTTTTGGAATTCTGGGGCCAGGTGTTTGCTTATTTCGAAGATCCCGGTCTCATCCTGAATTCCCCATCTGATTTGAGAGTCGGACAAAGTTTTAAATCGGACAATCTTGGTCATGCAGTCGGAACCCCAGTGCAAGAGTTTTCTTTGTTCAGCGTATTCCATTCCCAGGGGGATTGTCATTGTTGCCGTATGCGGTGAGCACCATGTGCGGACCAGCCTCCAAATTGAGTTCTGAGGCCGCACTTGAATTGCGAGTAATAAATCCCCCAGAGCTTTGCTTCCGGCAACACGGGCTTCGCGGCCTGGCAACTTAAATGATTTTTCCCCCGAGGCGGATCTTCGTTACGGCTCGCGAACTTCCAATACGCGTAGCAGTTTAACCGCTGAGAACAAGTGTTGTTACCCGGTGGGGTCGTTTTTTTGATAGGCAGACAATTCGCCAAACTTGTTCCAGAATCAACTTAGGCTCTGAAAAAGTGGTTGAACTTTGATTAAGCTAAGACAG
>JAGQOY010000297.1 GCA_020427005.1 Planctomycetales bacterium | reverse complement strand
ACTCAGTACATCTGGAAGTGATTCTCGCCAATAGGTCCATCGATGCCCGCCATCACGGACTCGATACTCATGATTGATTTCTCGCTTGCGCATGGCGATATGTACCAGTGAATTTCCTTCAAATAGGAAGTCGTCATCGCCGCAGTCAATATACCATCGTACCGAATTCTTTTGATCTTCCGGTATGCTATTTACCAGTTCCACCGCGCTATGTTTTTTGTAATAGGCCTCGATCTGTTCATCGGAAAGTGGCGTAGCTGTTGTTGAAGCGTCGTTGCCAGGGCGCGGGCGAGAGAAACGGCTCTTAGCCTCTTCAAAATTCAATGGACCGCAACTTGCAGAAAGAGGGCAAGACGATGAAAAAAGTTCTGGGTGATGCAGAGCGTACATGAACGAGCCGCCGCCTCCCATCGATAGTCCTGCCACAGCTCGATATCTTTTTTCACTCTTGATGCGATACTCGGCTTCAACATGGGGCATTAGTTCTTGAAAAAAGAAATCTTCGTAAGGCCAGTCGCCGTGAATATCATTGAAATATCCACGCCGTCCTGTATTGGCGTCAGGCATAATGATAATCATTGGAGTAGCGCGTCCCGCAGCGATTTCCTGATCGGCAATATGTTGCACTTCACCAAACTGTACCCATCCAGTTTGATCGTCCCCGCCACCATGCAGCAAATATAACGCGGGGTAACTCCTCTGAGACTGATCATATCCCGCTGGGAGATAGACTGCATACTTTCTTGTGCCCCCTAATAACTGGCTATTCATTTCGACGCTATCTAAAACCGTACTGGTTTGCGACCAGAGTGGACCTGTTAAGTGGCAAAAAAAGAAGATCAGGCCACAGATTTGCAAGCTTGGTCTGGAAAGATTCACGGGTGGTACCCTTTCTTTATTGCTGTTTCGTGTCAACGTTGAACGTCGTTCGCAGCGTAAATTGTAAGCACAAAATCGGTCCATGTTTGGAATCCCAACAAAACGAATGACCGTCCAGGCGGAATAGAATTACCCTCCCGTTCCAAGCAATGCGATGAGTGGTTGGGATAGCTTGAAAAATATTGTGGGACCTTAGACCTTTTCTGCCCTGGCATTTTCTGCCCCGGCCTTTTCCCCTTGTTGGTCGGCTCACAGGAGTTTCTTGGAGGACATTACTTTGGTATTGAGAATTCTCTGTGCATGAAACTCTGATTAGGGATTTCTAACGAAGGCTACTGGTAGGAAGTGTGTTAACTCATGGTGGGTTCCTGTATCGGCCTGTAGCTTACGAAAATGTAATGAATGACGGGGTGAAATCCGTCTCAAATTGTTAGTATTTGCATGGGAACGAGGCCGAGCTGAAGTTGTTGAGATTTCGAGTCCGCTTAAGAGAGATGTCCACATGAAACGCCACGGATTTACGCTCGTTGAATTGTTAGTAGTCATTGCGATTATTGGAATATTGGTTGGGCTGCTATTGCCGGCGGTTCAGGCGGCACGCGAGGCTGCGAGACGCATGCAATGCAGCAACAATTTGAAGCAGCTAGGGTTGGCCCTACACAACTACGAATCGGCTCATAAAAAATTGCCTCCGGGGTGGATTTCATCCACCGGTTTGGATTTTCCAGTCCCTGGTTCAACGGGCATTGGTACTAACGGACAAGGAAGTTGGGGATGGCCTTCTTTCATTCTGCCATTCATCGAGCAAAAGAACCTTTACGATTCTCTACAAGTTGGGCAGGACATACGATTGGCATTAGACGACACGCTTCGCCTAGGCCTAATGCAGCAGAAGTACTCTACGTTTCGGTGTCCGTCTGACGTGGCGCCTGATCTAAACGACCAGCGACGGGTAGCAGGTTTTTCGGGTACCAACCGCAACCTGTCCACCTCCAATTATGTGGGTTGGAATTCGGGCTCTTGGGGTTGGTTGGAAGGAGATACGGCCAATGGCGGGAGCGTAAGAAAAGGCTTGTTCACCATGAATAAATCACACAAATTTGGTGACATCACAGATGGCCTGAGCAACACGCTGGCAGTCGGCGAGAGGATGTACAAGAGATTCACGCCACCAGCCTCGACGTGCACCATCAGCTGTGCGGCGGCAGTCATTTTTAGCAACGAGTGGAATACGAATTTCGCAAACTCGCGCCGGAATCCTCGCTATGGCAATACAAACACACTGGGAATGGGTGAAGGTCATATAAATAGCATTTTTACTGGCAATCCGAACAATCCCGGCGGGAACTGCAACAGTATCTGTGCGCGGGGGGCGGCAAGTTATCACCATGGTGGTGCCCAGTTTGCGCTGGCCGACGGATCGGTCCATTTCATTAGCGAAAATATTGAATGGGTACCCAACTTCCAGTTGAACAGTGCTTGGGAGTATTTGGGGGCTATGTCGGATGGGCAAGTAGTTCGGGACGTAGGTTTCTAGAGTTTGCCCGGTTCGCGTGAAATAGTCGGTACCCTGGTGAGAATCTCGAATTGAAACAGGAAATGTATGTATAGCTGTCGGATTGCCACCCTCTTTTCAACACTGTGTGTTGTTTTTGTAGTTGGCTGTGGCGAAATGAAGGTTGCACCGGTATCAGGGGTCGTGACCTTGGACGGACAACCGCTGAATCGTGCATCCGTAATGTTTGAGCCCGAGGCTGGTGGCCGCCCATCCTTTGGCGTGACCGATGAGAATGGAAAGTATCGCTTGGGATATTCCATGAACGAAGAGGGCGCAGAGGTTGGTTCCTGTCGAGTAAAGATCTCAACCTCTCTTGAGCAGGGCGATTACGGATCCAAACGAGCAAAAGAGTTGATTCCGGCGCGATATGCTAAGGAACCAATTGTTGTTGAAGTGGAATCTAAATCCAACACCATCAACATTGAACTAACATCGATGCCGTGATTGGCTACCGGCACAGTAACTTACTGGAACGTGCGCGATTATAAACTAAGATTAATCACTTGAGCTCTAAGGCCTAAGCGATCGCGTCTCGAGTACTAATCCCGAGGCCTTACGGCCGTCGGTTCACAGATCATAAGAGCGCACGGCTATTTAAGGGCAATTTGCTCTGCTGGTGAATTTACGTACACAAACTCAGATAACCAGTTGCTGGTTATCTGAGTTACGGTGTTGGACCGCAGGCTATCGCTGACGTTGGCGATCCCGCAGGGGTTGCTAAGCAGCGGCGACTGCCAATGCGGGGGAGGATACTACGGATTGCTGAATGGCTTCGATGAATTCCTCGAAGATGCGAATGTCAAGCGCGCTGGCATATGGACATTCTGGATGAAACTGAGTTCCCACTGCAAACCAGCCCATGATTTCACTTTCTATGGCTTCGATGACGCCGTCCTGACAGCGAGCGGTTACACGAAAACCTGAAGCTACTTGGTCGACTGCCATGTGGTGGCGACTGGTAACGCGAATTTCTCCTTCACCGTATACTCTGCCAATTAGGGAATCCGATTCAATTATTAATGAATGTCGGTGTCCAGCGTCCTGAGAATCACGGTGCGGTAGGCAGCCAGGGAGATCTTCCGGCAAATGCAAGAAGAGGTTGCCACCGCAAGTGACATTGAGTAACTGCATGCCTGCGCCGATGGCCAGCACCGGCAATCGGCGTTCGAAGATTTCACGGGCTAGCAAGCGATCAAATTGTTCGCGTCTGGCATCCATGGGCTTTACAGAGGCATGTAACATGTAGCCATCGTTACGGGGATCTAGATCTGCTCCACCGATGAGTACACAACCATCAAGGTGGTCCAGCAATTGTCCTAGAGACTCAGAATTTGTAGTGGGTGCTAGGATTACGGGAATACCACCTGCGTTCGTAATTGCATCGAAATATCCTGCCGCTACATAAGAAAAGGCTGGTTGATTGTGAGCAGCAGATCGAAAGTCGGCATTAATACCAATAATTGGTTTTTTTGTCATCTGAATGTCCTTATCAGATATCTGGCCGAATGGCCATGAGAAATTCTCGCTGAGCAGTTTCCTTCTCAAGTATGTTGCTAATCAAGAAGACCGTACTGTTGATCGACTTACGATACATGTGTATCGTCGATTGCAGGCAATATGATATGTCACCTTGCGAGCAGTGCCTTCAATAACAAGTTCTAAATGTGCTAGTGAGCTAACGGACCAATAACCAAATTCTGCAATCTAGGAAGAGAGTTGTATAGTTTGGTTAGTATGATATTTAATAGCTGGTAGTGTAGCGGTCACTCACTTGAATCTTGAAAAAGCTGGCCTTCAGTGCCAATGAACAGTAGAAAAACAATTCCCTTTGCTTGATTTTTGGAATCAGCCAAAACGAGTAACAACTGACCGCATCAGGCGATCATGACCAAAGTTGAGGAGAAGATATCAACCTTTTTCATAGATTCAAGCAGATTCCGTATTTGGTAGGAAGGTAGTTATGCTAGCACAATAGGCTGTGCAAGCAATTGGCATGAATGGTCTGGTGGAATACAATCGCAAAGCAAATAGTTGTGCCAAACGGGTTTGAATTATCAGATCGATCTTGGAGTAACAGGCTAAGTGAGATTCCAGCGAGTTGCAATCGAGGCGGTTGGTTTTACATTGCCTTCAGAAATTGTTTCCTCTCTCGATTTGGAGGTTGCGCTCGAGCCAGCATATGAAAGGCTGCGGTTGCCAGTTGGTCGGCTGGAGCTAATGAGTGGCATAGCGGAACGGCGTTTTTGGCCGCGTCATACGCCGATTGGTGTGCCGAGTGTCAACAGTGCGCGATTGGCGCTGGATGCGGCGGGGATATCGCCTCAGGATATTGGATGTTTGGTGCACGCAAGTGTTTGTCGCGACTATTTGGAGCCGGCAACGGCATGTCGAGTGCATGCTGATCTGGGACTAAACGCATCATGTTGGGTTCACGACTTATCCAACGCATGTTTGGGGCTGTTGAGCGGCATGGTACAAATCGCGACCATGATCGAAATGGGGATTATTCGCGCCGGTCTGGTCGTTGGAACAGAAAGCGCTCGCAACCTAGTTGAGTCGACCGTAGTTTCGCTGAATGCGGATCAAAATTTGACTCGGCAGAGCATTAAGCCCTCCTTTGCTTCACTAACCATCGGTTCCGGCAGTTGTGCCATCCTACTGACGGACATCGATTTTTCGCGCACAGGCAATCGGCTTCTGGCCTGCGTAGCCCGTGCGGAATGCGAGCACCATGCACTTTGTCAAAGCGATACTGATCAGGCGGGGGCTGCTATGCAACCGCTAATGCAAACTAACTCAGAGGATTTGCTTCATGCTGGAGTGGCTGTAGGCTGTAGAACCTTCGAGCAATTAATTGCCGAAGGTCTCGAACCAAGCGTATTGGATTCGACAGTTTGCCATCAAGTTGGAGTAGCGCATCGAAAGTTGATGTTGTCCTCGTTGGGGCTGGAAACGCATCGTGATTTTTCTACGTTTCATTGGTTAGGCAATACGGGTGCAGTGGCTTTGCCAACGGCTTTGGCCTTAGGAATTGCTAGTGAGGCGATTGTAGGCGGACACACGACGGCTTTGCTGGGAATTGGCTCCGGTATTAACTCGATTATGATGCATACTGCGTGGGAAAAGCCCATAGCCGTAGGCGAGTTGGATGCCAACGCGCGTCGAAACCTGACGAACCGAAAAGAAACCTAGGCAAGGAATATGAGTGTTCAGATTGAGGGACAAGTTGTAGTGGGAATCGATGGAGGAGGGAGTCGCACTAAAGCTTGCCTAGCCCGTTTTGATCGATTTGGTTTGTCGCCCGTCCTGGGCTTGGGCGATGCTGGTCCAAGCAATCTACATTCAGTTGGATTCGAAATAGCTACCTCAAATGTCGAATCCGCAATTCACAACGCCTTTACTGAAGGTGGCGTGGCACGTCAGCGGATAGACGCACTCTGTTTGTGCATGGCAGGAGCTGGGCGGCCTACCGAACAAGCAATGTGGTTGAATTGGTCCGCTTCCCATCAGGTCGCGAAGTTTACGAATGTCTATCCAGATTCCATGGCTGTGTTGGCCGGTGGTCAATGGCATTCTCCGGACAATGTAGACGGTACGATCGATGCAAATTCTTTGAATTTGCTTGAGTCGCTTGAGGGAGTCTGCTTGATCTCTGGTACCGGTTCCTTGGCCTGGGGAATCGGGCCGGACGGACGTTCAGCTAGAAGCGGAGGGTGGGGGCCGATTCTGGGAGATGATGGTAGTGGGTATGCCATTGGCGTTCAAGCGCTAAAAGCGTGTCTGGCGGCCTCTGATGGCAGGGGGGAAAATACACAGCTGCTACAGCCAATACTGGATGCTTGTAGGCTTACTAGAATCGATGAAATCATTCAGTGGCTGGATGCCAACGGCAACCGCAGAGAAGAAGTGGCAAGTTTGGCGAAGCTGGTTTTTGTACTGGCCGCGAAGGGAGACCCAACGGCGATGAGAATTTTTGACTCGGCAGCCAAGGATCTGGCTGCTTTGGTTCGCGGAGTATGTGGACAGCTTCAGTTAGGGAAGGGAACGTATCGGCTTTCGCTTTCTGGTAGCGTGCTCGTACGTCAAGAAGGTTTTTCCCGACGAGTTTACGAAAAGTTGCTTCAAATGGGGATTGAACCCCGTGTTATTTCAACCGTTCGTCGACCAGAGATTGGAGCTTTAATGCTAGCTGCCCGGGGACTGTTGATGGGCCGCTAGCAGGCTGCTGAAAAAGTAACCCGAAGCGTCAGCGAGGGAA
>JAGQOY010000296.1 GCA_020427005.1 Planctomycetales bacterium | reverse complement strand
AAATCTGTGAAATACCACTTTGCCTTACCCTGCGAAAACGCTTCGAATTCGACGGTCGATGTAAGGAAGTTTGCATTGGCCAAAACTTCAAAGGCAATGTTGGCATCTCGGAGAGACGTCGTCAGTCGCGCGTTCAGCCAATCATCACATAACTCGACAAAGCGTACATGAGATACCTTGAATCGCTGAAGAAGTGTTACCATCTCCGACGTTTCAGACAGATACTGCGAGTCGACGTAGTGGACATTTACACTCTTACTTCGAAGCTGTGTTTCGTATTCTTTCATCGAAGATCGATGGAGTATCAGCTTTTGGCGGTGTAAGCGAAATTGATTAAACAGCAGCGGTTCTTCGATCAAGAAACAGATATCGATTTTGTCAACTGCCGGGTGTTCCGCGTAAAGTTGATGCGGATAGATCAAAGCAGCTCGCATAGCTCAAGGCCGTTTACATTTGGAAAGCTGATTCTGACTGACAGCTAAAAGCAGCTTGGGACATCTCACGATAGATAGACTGCATCTCCCTCGGCAAGCGTTGAAGAGCACCGTCTAGAACGAGGACGAAACCCGTTAGCGAGGTTTGTAGATCGGTAAGGCAAAAACGGCCAGTGGCTGGTAGTGACTTTCCGCTAAACAAAAAGAATGGTTGTTTTTCTTCAAAAAACAGTCAGCTCAATTGGTCACTTCATGCAAATGCACTACTACCCCACTGTTCAGCTGAAGTTTTGTGTTCCGAATTGAATACTCACAGTCCAGGAAGTATCAGATGAAACTCAATATCGCATTGGCCATGGCCGTATCGTTCCCAGCAGTTGCCTCCGCTCAAACCTGTCCCAACTCGCTCGTTGTTCAAGGTGCCCCTAGCCACCTAGTAACTACGACAGTGTTTGCCGAGACCGCAAAGGGAAGCGACATAGTCGACACGGCAGAGGCGGCTGGCTCCTTCAAGACATTGGTGGCTGCAGTAAAAGCGGCGGGATTAGTGGACGTTTTTAAAAGTGATGGACCTTTCACCGTTTTTGCTCCGACGGATGAAGCATTTGCCAAACTGCCAAAAGAGGCCGTGGCGGAATTGCTTAAGCCTGAGAACAAAACAAAGCTCCAGAAACTGCTCACATATCATGTTGTGAAGGGCAAACTATCGGCCAAGCAAGTGGCAATTTCACACGGTCTCAGCAGCGTCCAGGGCGAGCAAATTGATGTCACCTCCACCGGCGGTAAAACACAAGTCGACGGCGCAAATGTCGTTATGCCCAATATCTCTGCGTCCAATGGTGTGATTCACGTGATCGATGCTGTCATCATGCCAGCTACCGAGGACATCATGGAAATCGCTGCTAGCAATGACGAATTCTCAACCTTAGTTGCAGCCATCAACGCGGCTGGCTTGGTTGAGACTCTCAAGGGTGAAGGACCCTTCACAGTTTTCGCTCCTACGAAAGAAGCCTTCGAGAAGCTGCCGCCAGGAACCATTGAGAATCTCCTAAAGCCCGAGAACAAGAAAGATCTCACGATGATCTTGACCTACCACGTCGTTCCGGGCAAGGTGCTGAGCTCTGCAGCCGGAAATGTCAAAGCTGCGAAAACGGTGAACGGTCAGAGTCTGACCATCGCAGTGAAAGATCATGCAATTGAGATCAAGAACGCCAAAGTAGTCACGGCAGACATCGAAGCCACCAACGGCGTGATCCACGTGATCGACACAGTACTGCTACCGGAGTAATTGGGTCGTCCCATGGCAATAAAGACCGAGCCGCCGATAGCGACTCGGTCTTTTCCTTTCCACGGTCATAGCCACAAGGTCAGGTGACCCAGGCTCACTCTTCACGCACGAGCCTCTAGTCGATTCATCACTAAGTCGATTAACGCAACATTGCGTTGGTCCTGTGGCCCGCCCAGCCTTGAACGATCAGGGCTTAGGGTTGTGCCAGCCGCTGATCAATCGCAGCCACCAGACTCGTCAGTACCGGTTCGTCTGGTTGGAAATTCAATGCGGCGTTCAGTTCCTTTTTGCCGTTCTCCAAATGATGGAGCACGATGTACTGATAAGCCAAAAGAAAATGCGTACTCATATTGGGAGCTTGCCGCCGAGTCTTCTCGAGAACGCGTAGTTGCTTTTCGTATAGTTCTTTTGACTGATAGAGTTCGTAAACTGCTTGCCAATCCCATGTGTTACCGCTAAGCAAGGCATCATAAACATCCGCGGCGGCGGCTTCAAACTTCCCATCTGCAAACGCCGCAAAGGCTCGGAACTGTAGTACGTCCGAGTTTTCTGGGGCCAATTCGAGTGCCTGGTCAAGTTGTTGTACCGTTTCACTGTAACGCGCCTGACGGAAGGAATTCTTAGCCTGCGTAATCAGGTTTCGCAATCGATCCAAGTCGGGCGTTGTGTTCGGCGTCGCAGCTGATGTTACCGATTGATTGACAACCGTACTCGAAGCCGGCACAGGCGTCTGGGCAATGATAACTGGAGTTGAGCTGGGTGAGGTGCATACCTGTCCTGAATTGTTAGGCGCACCAACAACAACTACCGGGCCAGCAATCGGTTGTGTGCTGTGCCAGTGGTCCTCATAAGGTACGCCGGGCATTCCAGGTGGGTTTTGGACATGCATATTGCCTTGTATGGCGTCTATAGCAGAAGATACGACAGCTTGACCTACGATAGTGCCTAGTTGATTATTTCCCTGGCCATAGTAGTTTGACCCGGATGAGTAACTTGACGATGGCATGACTTGCTGCCAGTTGCTGCCTTGGGATGTATTCCAAGAGCCTCCACTGTCACTACCAGGTAGGATACCCAATCCAAACTGAGCGTTGGCAGTTGGGCTGAAAACGGTAAGCGTGGTGAGTAGGATCACGAAACTCGAAGAGCAACGTGCAAAAGTATTATTTGTGCCGAACATGATATTTCCCTTTGCTGATTTGTAGTCGTAAGCGTATTGTTTGATGGTGTGCGTTTACTTGCGGAATGGATTCTTGACTGCAGGGGCTGTCGTTACCGAAGCCTTGGGAGCTGACTGAACATTTAGGGCCGATTGTCCGGTCGTCCCGATCGCCCCTGCAGATTGCCCCTGTTCGGCCAAGGCTGTTCCGGTGCCTTGCGTTGTACCTGCGGCGAAGGCACTGCCTCCGGTGCTGCCCAGCGCGGTACCGCTGCCTCCTTGAGTACCAACACCTAGGCCCTGCCCACCCAGTTCGCCAATACCGACACCTTTGCCTCCGTCTACACCGATGCCGACTCCCTGACCTCCATCGATGCCGATACCGGTTCCGCGGCCGCCGTTGACGCCAATTCCAGTTCCTCTTCCACCGTCGATTCCAATTCCTCTACCAACTCCGCCATTGATTCCCAATCCTCTACCGATGCCACCATTGATGCCCGTGCCCTGGCCGATACCGCCATTGATTCCGACGCCTTCTCCATAGCCGCCGTTGATACCAATTCCCTTGCCCACGCCACCATTAATCCCTGTGCCACGACCAACTCCACCATTGGCGCCAATACCTCTGCCATAGCCTCCGTCGTAACCCTCGCCGATGCCCACACCGCCGTTGTAACCTTGCCCACGTCCAACTCCTCCGCGTTCGCCCACGCCAAGTCCAACTCCTCCGTTGTATCCTTCACCAAGTCCAACTCCACCTTCGGTTCCAACGCCTACACCCGTTCCACCGTTGGCTCCGCGACCAATGCCGACACCGCCTGAGTCGCCAATGCCTACACCGGTTCCTCCATTCTGTCCCAAGCCAATTCCGACACCTCCGTTGCTGCCTACTCCAACTCCAGTTCCTCCACCTGTGCCAATGCCGATCCCAACGCCGCCTTGAGTACTCGCGCCGACTCCGCCACCATTTGAGCTTTGGCCTACACCGCCATTCACTCCGACTCCTATGCCTCCAAGCCGGGAGTCAACGCCAACCCCAACTCCACCACGACCGTCGATAGATACATTGGCATTTCCGCTGCCCAAGTTCATTTGCGGACCATTGTTACCCCATCCCAGTCCAGGCGGATAAGAGGGTTGCACGGCTGGTCGATAAGAGGGTTGCACGGCTGGTCGATAAGAGGGTTGCACGGTTGGTCCGAATGAGGGTTGCACGGCCGGTTCAACCGCTGGGCGAAACGTTCCGCTGGATTGTGAATTGCTTCGGCCTGGCAGAATCTGCTGAAGTCCTTGGCCAATATTGGAACCCCAATTCCGATTGCTGTTGCCGGATGACTGACTGGAGTTTCCGGCGCGTTGCGAACTCTGCTGGATAATCTTGCCAATATCAAATTGTGCATGAACATGGGTACCGACGGTTACCGACGTGATACCTAAGAGGATCCTCGAAATCTTCTTGAAGCTATTGAAGTGGTGCATGGCTGTACTCCATCGCGTTTTTATGATGTCACACTTATTCAGCGGTTTCTCACGCATTGACCGCATTTCGTGATCAAATACTGCCTGCGACAATCTGTGTTACACTCTCTCATAGAACTTTTTTGAAAAACGTACTTTTGCTGGCACTTCTTGTAGGTCGCCCCTATCTAACTCTCCCCTAGGGCATCGGTATCTACACATCATTCAAAGGTTCTTACCAACCCTGCTACGGGGGGTGGAGCGAGTTACGAGTTTCCGGGGAGGGCGGTAAAGAGAGGGTAACTTACAACTCGCTTGCGGAGCCCCCGCCCCGAAGTTACGTTCCTCAGCTTCCAAAAGATGCCTCCGAATCGACGCAGCTTTCGGTGGGAGTGTGAGTTGCGTTTAAGCTTTGGTGTCCATCAACGAGACGTGATCTTTTGTTTTGGTTTTCCTTCGAAAAACAACTTTGAGATGGTTTCGAAACGTCAGGTTTTGCATCACTCAGCTAACCCTCCCTGGGAGGGAGTTTCCGAGGGTGAAGGGCTGGAAAGGGAGAATTCGGGAGATGGAGAATAAAGCAGATCACCCTAGTCGTTTGAGCCGGATCGAGACGTTGTGGAGTGTGGTATGCGATGCACACGCCGATGGTGACGATCGTCGCAAGCCAGCTCAAGAGGTACTTTTGAATCGTTACGGTCCGGCAATCAAACGCTATCTGATCGCTTCGCTGCGCGATCAAGAATTGGCCGAGGAGGTGTTTCAAGATTTTGCGTTGAAGTTTGTCAAAGGCGATTTAAAGTCTGTGGCGCCTCAAAAAGGCAAGTTTCGTTCTTATGTAAAGACCGTCTTGGCCAACTTGATTCGTACGCACCTCAAACGACAGTCGCATCAGCGGAAATTAGGCTCTGGAGGCAGCAGCTCAATTCTGATTGACCAAGCGGATTTGACAGCAAATGAGCAGGAGCAGGAGCGATTGCTTGTCAGTACCTGGCGAGAGGAACTGCTTTCGCGCGCATGGAGTGCTCTGGCACAGGATTCGGCGTCAGAAAATACTTTCTATTACCCGATTCTACGGTACCGCGTCGAACACCCAGCTGAGAACTACGAGCAGCTCAGTCAAGCATTCTCAGAAATTTGTGGTCGCGAAATCAAGGCCGGTAACGCGCGCATTCAAATCCATCGAGCGCGTCTTCGATTTGCTGCGCTCATGATCCAACAAGTCTCTGACTCCCTGCCAGACGCGGATTCCAATTCCGTTGAGGCAGAATTAGCCGATCTGGGTTTACTGCACTACTGCCGTGAGGTACTCATCGAGTCAAAGTCCTAACATACCAGTCAGCGTTATAGGCGTTTCTAGCATGAGTAATCTACCGCGTACTAGTAGGGACGGTGGTTGGGGCCGCCGCACGCTGCAGAAGTCGGCCACTTGGTTTTAGGCAAATGGATTACGCGGGTAGAAAATGGCGAAAACTCTCAACTAGAACCTGTAACATTTGTTCGGAAAAGGAGTAATTGCAGTCGCGCATCTGTGCTCACTTCAGCTCCTATCCAAGTACAAGCTTTCCATAAGCCCGAAATTATCCAGAGGGTACGTTTTCATGGAAAATGACGTAGTCAATCAGGAAGTCGTGTCCAAGTTTGCGGATATCTGGGCCGAAGGCGGTACTGACTGCGTCGAAAAGTTTTGCGCAAGTATTTCACGGACGGATGACACGCAACTTGATTCAACCTCCGCAGTCCGGCAGCTTGGTTCGGCGACGGTTATTGCGCTAATTCAGACAGAGGTAGAAGCCCGGCGATTGCGCGGCGATATAGTCCCCTTGAGCGAACTGCAAGAGCGATTCTCGATGGTCGACGAAGATGTGCTTCGAGATCTAATTGACCTGCCAACAATTCCTAATCTAAACATTGATGCCTTGATGCTTCCGGGGCGCTATCAACGACTCGGCCAATTGGGAAGCGGCGGCCTAGGCGAAGTATGGCGAGTATGGGACACCGAGATGCAGCGCGAGGTGGCCGTCAAGACAATCCATCCGCACCTACGGACCAATACAACGCTGAATCGACGGCTTGAGCGTGAGGCCCTCATTACGGGCAACATTCAACATCCCGGAATCCCAGCTATTCACGGCTACGGTCGCTTAGCGGATGGATCAATTTACGTAATCATGAAACAGGTCGAAGGGCAGACGCTAGCCGACATCTTAGCTGGTAATGGACCGCAGGAGCGAGACTTGCCGCGTTTGCTCAACGTCTTTGAACAAGTTTCCAAGACCGTTGCATTCGCACATGCACAATCGTTTATTCATCGTGATTTAAAGCCTCACAACATCATGGTAGGAAGATTTGGAGAGGTACAGGTCATGGATTGGGGCATGGCTA
>JAGQOY010000295.1 GCA_020427005.1 Planctomycetales bacterium | reverse complement strand
TACGGATTACTGGGCATGCGAGTTGGTGGACGACGTACTGTTATCGCGCCGCCCAACTTGACCTATAATGAACGCAAATCATACCCTGACCTACCGACCACCGCATTGTTGGTTTACGAATTGGAGCTGATCGGTCTGCCCGAGAAATGGGATCCTGAAATGGAACGTCGTTTGGAGTCGCATGCCGACTCTTAGCGCAGTGACGAGAAAGCGGGCTGGGAACAAAGCAATCGACCGGAGTCGCCGATCTGGTCTTAGTTTGATGGATGATCGCTCGCGGCGACCGCGGTCATTGCCAGCGTTATCCAGTTAATTGGTGCATCCAAAGCCATTCATTTTGTAATGTGAAAGAAATCGCCAATGGCTTACTTTCCAATCTCTGATGACACCGACGACGGTGGTGAACAAATGCGTGAGTTCCTCTCATCGGGACAGGTTGATCAGATGGTGCGGCATGCCGTCCAATCATGCTGGATGGCCTTGCCGAAAGACAGACGGAGCGCCGAAGAAGTGCGAAGGCAACTAAATCGAATGATTGAGAGAGCCATTCGCGACATGGACGAGGATCGGAAAGAATTTGCGGTATGATCAATTTGCAAATCGGTTGAATAGAGTAAGTAGAAACATATTCGTATTGTGAACGCGAATGCAAATACTGGATAACTCCGCGATGCACACGTAGTCGCGGAGCTGGCCGTTTTGTGAGGGTACTGCGTCGAATGATGCGGCTCGTTCCTCGCCGATTATATCATTCGACTACGTACCAGATTCCCAACTCGATTACCGCGACACGGTGATCGCCATCTGTTGCTATGCCTAAACGTTTTTCACTTGCAACGGTTCTGGCTGGTATCAGCTTGATCGCGGTTTCACTTGGTGTCGCCGTTTGGTATTTCGACATTCCTCACAAACCGGTCGAAAAATTACCCCGACTCCACGGTCAAACCGAGAGGTCAGTTCTTAACCGACTCGGCAAGCCCGACCAGAAATACGAATTCACAATGGACGACGCAGTGGGCGAATTCAGAATCGAACTTTACAACACTTATCCTCCAAATTCACCGAACAATTCAACGGTGGAAATTCGCGAACTCACGTGGGAATATCCGCGCTACAAATTAACGGTTTGGCTCCATCGACCCAATGGAACATGGACGGTGCTTGACACATGTCGGTATCGCAATGGAATCATGTTCTGAACGCCGGCGTACTTGCATTGCCACAGAATCTAAACACAATTGGCAATGGAGTGCGATCCAACAAATCGCAACATATCAAAACGGTCAACCCAAGTGGCGATTGGGACGCGTTTTGCCAATTGAGAATCGATAATCGCCACTGGGTTACCTTTGTCGTTCTGTTGCAGGATGCACTCATGACACGTCAAACAACACTTGCACTCGCCGCTTTTGCTGGCTTGATGTTGATTACGGGATGTCGCACTGAGGTTGGTGGGGTGACCTCCGTCAATGAGGCTGCCAAGTACTGGAATGATCCATCAGTAGTTTTCTATCCACCCGATGAAAAGATGATGCATCACACGCGTGCCAGCTCGCAAGGTTCCACATCTTCAGCACGCTCGGAACTAATAGGTCGAGTAACAATTCTTGATGGCGATTTGCGATCGGAGAATCCAACCGAATTCCAACGTATCGAAATTCGAGACGAAATGAGCAAACGAGCCTACATTTTGAAATTGACTTCGGCTTCATTTGCGAAGGATCTCGGCTATAATCTGCAGGGCCGGATTGCGAAGATCCGCCTTGACGTTGAATTACCGCCCGAATCGAACGAACTTGATGATGACCACATCCTGTCGTTCGGTCCGCTGCGATAATGCAAATGCAACAGAACAAAGCCGTGAACGAGCGAACTGGAAATGGTCTGGAAACGAGCGGGGGAAGTTCCCGCCTGAGTAACTGTTAGCCACAGGCTCAGTATCGAGTTTTGCAGCCAGCTACACGAAATAGAAGAACTTCATGTTCCGATTCGGTTCGAGTTTACTAAATTGGATAACCGGAAGCAGCCAGCCGGTAAGATCACCGTAGACTTAATTTGGGAGTCTATCAACGAACCACTCACCGTTGGACCGGACGTAGCAGCTGCTCTCGCGAATCATTTTGGATGCGAATTTGTGGACGACCTCCAAGATCGATGAAATCTGCTTGGGAACAACACGGATGCACGCCAGATTCGGTGGCTAAATTAATTTGCTAAATCGTCGCTCGCCAGAACGACGTGATCCTTTTCGTTCGTCGACAAAAAAAAGATCGTACTTCAGCGCACAACTCGAGATTCAGCCGTCCTTGTATTTCCGATTCTGCTCGCTTTCGCGGCAGCGTTGACTTACCTTGGACTCGCCGCCATTGGCATAGCACCAATACGCGGCACGAACTTCGCGGACGCCTATTGGGTCGCGCCGATCATTGCCGTCACTCTGTGGCTTTTGCTTCTCCGATACTGCTATCGGCTAGTCTATTCGATCGTCTTCCGTACCGAGATCTCCAAAGACCGTATCGTTTTCTCTAATTCGTTGAAACTCAATCAGCCGCTGATATTGAACAGATCTGAGATAAGACGCTTCTACATCGAGCCGCGTCGATGGTGGCAACACGAGGACGCTATTTCCCCAGTTGCGTATGAAACCGTATGGAATGAATCGCGAGCAGCTAGCCTCAACTACGTGTATGATGGTACTGCAGGACGTTTCCTACAGGCGGTACGCGAAGAGTGGGGCCAAGAATACCTCCCTGCTCCCAAACCTCCAGGCTTGCTTGCGCGCAAGATTCGACTGTGGCCACTTACACATGTCGACGAACCAAGCGTGCACGGGAGTGGCGGTGGTTGCCGTTTTGGCAATGGTTGATTCATTCTCCGCTGCCCGCTGAACCGTACCGTTCCGTCTTTGGTACGCGAGCCTAATTCTCATGAAGCCTCGATCGATTTATGCATTGACGTTACTCTTGGTGCTGTCGTGCCAATTCACCTATTCGCAAGAGTCAATCGATATGTCCTTTTCTCTGCTCACGCTTCCGGAAGAAGGGAATATTCGACAGGCTTGGGCCGTACCAGATCGTGCCGGCATCGATAAACAAGAAATCGCCGACCGTCATTTACCGGCACAATATATTTTCGAATTGGAGATCTTCCTAAATCCGCCAAAGAATTTGGGGCTTCGTCAACTTACGCTCAGGGAAATCGTGGGGCATGCCTCGATTGTGTCGCTAGATTTTTCTGGATGCAAAATTACTGACGATGACCTACGTGAACTGAAGCTTTTGCCGAATCTTCAAACTCTAGTATTGGACCACACGATGGTTTCGGGAACTGGTTTGAAACAACTCACTGCGTGTAGGTCCCTTCGTTTCCTTAGTTTGCACGATGCTCCCAAAATATATGAAACCAGCCACAATGTCACCGAAGAAACCAATCTTATTGAACTCGCACCCGCGTCATATTTCCTAACCGAATCGCTACCCGGCTTGGTGCTGGTTACGGGATCAGGAGATACGGTCGTGACAATGAATTCAAGGAAACCCGACGGAACCAAGGATTGAACGCGATGACCGTTGGCCAATCCACTTTGCGGTACAATGTAAATCCACGTTCCCGCGTTAATCCACACGTTCTGTCGCTAACGAAACCTCTGCTCGCACAACATGAACTACGAATTCGACTTGGAAGATTGGTTGCCTCGCTTTCCGCTAACAGATCGGCATGGCCACTATTCTGGTGATGACATCACAAGCCCCTGCGACCTCTGTAACAATGAATGGCTTCGACGCGGAATGCGCGACCAATTCGATTGGGGCGAACCCGTTCCAATTGATGTGTTCGTTCACTCCGTTGGTGAACCCGAAAACCGGTTTGCCACTAAGATTGGCGGACTCCCATACCGTCCGGCCGATCTGCCGTGGCCGATCACAAGAGATTGGCGTTCCATGGCTTTGATTGCTCAATTCAACTTCACCAACTCCAAAGACATCATTGGCGATATTCCAGGAGATCTCTTGCTGATATTTGGGGACGATGCAGATGGTCCAGTTGAACCGCTTCACTTTGAATGGCAACCGTTAGGTTTGTCGAACTTGGTTACTAAATTGCCGGGAGACCAAATGGAGATTACTCATTGCTTCGGTAATCGTTGGCGCACCTTCAGCTATCCGAATGCAAATCCTGTAGACATGACGGGACGGTATCCTAAATGCAATGGCAAGAATGTCTGGAGTTCATATTGGATACCGCAGTATCAGGCGACGCAGATTGGGCGTGCTCCATTCTTTATTCAAGACGGAGATGATGACATTCCCGGTACGCCCCTTTGCGCTGTCGCGTCTGTTCAGCCCGACGCGCATAAACCGTTTCCTTGGGTCAATCACGCTGAACCACTTTGCCCCGAAAACCAATGGCCACGTGACGACGACAATCTCATGATAGGAGACCTTGGTTGTATTTTCGTGTTTATCGACGACGACGGTAGAATCCACGCTGGCGAATCATGCTACTGACTACACACCAAAAAAACGCGACAGAAATCGGGTAAGGACCGTCATCTCGCGCCTCCAACGATATTGCAAACAGTTGCGGTTTCCTGGATAGACTGATTTCACGGAAATGCCTGTGAGCTCGTTATGGGACAGGCCGGGAGTCGCCGTAACTTATTTGCAGCTTGTGGGTTGGGGATTTCTCAATGTACTCGCATGGAGGCGAATGTCCCAGTATCAAGCTGCTGTGAAAGAGAGTCGAGCTGAGTTAATTCGATGTCCAGTTCACCGCGCCACATTTCGTTGCCAGAACACTCCGCCAAAGGCTTGCGAAACGAGTTGATGAGGGCGCGTCCGGTATGCCAGGCTTTGTCGCCCTGGTCGATCGAGATGCCATGGTTGACGAACCAAGCCCGAATGGTGCACTTGATTTTGTTGATTCTCCAGTCGAGAGTTTTGCGATACTTGACCAGCGACCGGAATTCTCGGTGTTGTTCCGATGGCATGTGAACCGCTTTCAGTTCATGGATAGCAGCCATTCTCGCCAGCTTGAGGGCATCGTCCTTGTCGGTCTTGCGTTTGACGTTACTCCATTTCCAGGCGTCTTCGTTGGTCGAGCAGACCAGGGTTTTGAGTCCGTAGGATTGCGCCAAATCATTGATCCACCCTGAAGGTCCACAGGCTTCCATCACAACTAGGTCGATTTTGTGTTTCTTGAAGACAGTAGCCAGATAATGTCGATCGGTTGTGGCATTAAGGAAGGAGTGCTTCCGAGTTTTCGAGTCAAAAAAGCAGCACATTGTATTGAACTTGCCGAGGTCAAGAGCGAGAATCTTCATGTAGTGTGTCCTTTGGGTTTTGGGGTGGAGTTTTGTGACAGTGGTTGCTTGCAGCAACCCAAGATCACGGGTCTGAGTCGCCAGATTTTATTCGAATGGCTCCCACCCCAAACCCAGGACTTACATGGATTCTTTCTGCACTCGAAATGTTTCGCTATCTTGCCCTTAGGTCTACGTTCTACTCGCTCCTCTGCATTGCAGCGTTTGCCGTCCTGCAGTTTAGGTACGTTGTCCCGTACCTGCGACTTGACGGTCAATCCACTTTGAGAGGCGCATTGCTCGGCGAGTATCCACTACGGATCGGTTGGCCGCAGGAGTTCTACTACTATCATCCTAGTCCGAGCTATCAATTGGATCTTAAAATGCTATTCTGGGATGTTGTCATCGCACTGCCTGTAGTCGCTTCGGTTGCATTTGGCCTCAGAATGCTCCTTGCGAGAGAAAAACTCGCGTCTGTCGATGTGTTTCTTTTGACTACTGCAACGGCTTTCTTCACTGCTATACCCCAAATGACTTTAGGTTACTTCGACGATAACTTGCTTCTACCAACTATCCTTAACTACGCAGAGTTTGTCGTAGCGATTGCTTTTTCTGTCGGGTGTTATGCTATTTTAGAAACCGTATCGAACGTGATCTCTACAAGCGAGATCGATGACGCACGGTTCAACGAGCGTTAATAGCGTGCAGAACCATGCCATCGGGATAGGGAGGCGGACTTTTTCGTTGATTCTCATTCACATGGAGCAACGACGACGTTTATTGTCATCCAACCTGAATGCCCTGACGAAATCTTGCTTCAGATCATTGGCATTTTCTCCGAGCCGATGAAAATTTCGGCAGACTACGAACCGACCAATCCAGAATTACTAAAATCGCCAGCCCTTGAAAACCGACGCAATCTTCTCCTCAGGTGGGGAATGCGTGTTGTTGCGATCTTATTCTTATTCATTGCAATCATTTGTTTTTTCAGCGGAAATCTTGAAAATGCTGTAGGGTTCGGAGCTTGGTCTGAGGTGGCCTTGGTTTTCAGGGCCAGCGGCGAGCATAAAATATGATATTTAGGTTCGCTTAGCATGGAAGCAATTTAAGATGGTAAAGAAACAGAAGCCACGCCGCGTTTACGATGACAACTTTAAAGCTGAGGCAGTTCAGATGCTGATGGATGGCCATTCGGCCACTTCAGTTGCCTTAAGGCTTGGAGTGAGTTGTCCGACAGTCGTTCGGCGTTGGAAGCGAGAGCAGCTGGCGCAGGCAGGCAGTGTAGCGGATGTAATGGATAGTCGGGTCAAAGAGCTCGAAGCCGAACTGCGTCGCGTGGAACGGGAACGAGATGTTTTAAAAAAAGTTGCGCCAAGAAGTTTGGGAAAGGGGAATAGTCATGCGTTGATGATTTGAAACCTTTCGTAGGAACC
>JAGQOY010000294.1 GCA_020427005.1 Planctomycetales bacterium | reverse complement strand
CGGAGGATGATCCTGTGGGACTTGAATTGCTAGTTGTTAGGGGGATTTGATTGATGATCAGTGGACCTGACCCTTGGGCTCGCGCTTCACTAGATGAGTGAGTTGATGAGTTTTGAGCGCCGATCTGGGAGCGCTGGTTTTCAGCGGTGCCTTTGGCCACCCACTGAAGCCTTTCACCGGCGGGCTCGAGATTCACTGCTGGAGAAAAGGTCACTGTTCTCTGTGCAGTCACGCTCAACGCATCTACTTCTGTTGAGTCGCTGGCAGCCTCTGACTGCTCCGCAACGTTCTGCAATACAGATTCACTTTGAAGTTTGGGTTGGCGAATGAAGCCGTCACCTCCAAACGAAACTGCTGGTTGAACTGTTATCCCGCCGGCAAGCACAGTAGATAGCCAAATACAGAAACGATGGCGTGAGCGCCTCATTTGAGATTCCATTCTCTCTGTCCCTCGCTAAGCAAAATCTTGACAACATCCTGTTGGCAATTGCACGCAGCCAATCTTTGCCAGCAAAACAAATAAATTAGCCACAAAGCGTAAAATCGATTTTATCGCAATGCACGCATCGGCAATCGGAACTCTTGGCATCCAATCAATGGTACCGCGATGCAAGGGGCATTCCCTCGATGGCGAGTGCAATTCGGATAATCAGTAAGGTTTAACGGCCACCTGGTGGTTAGTCACCGTTTTGAATTGGAGATAGGAGTAGGCCAAGAATTTCTGCGCATGGCAGCCATCCAGAATCGTCGTGGTGCCCACAACCATAGAGTTGAGCACTGAAAAAATGGTTCATGGGAAGTAGCGTTCGGTGCCTACATTCGGTTGCAAGCATTCGAGAAACTCGTGCCAATTAGCAGCTCCGCCGGTAACTGACTTTCCCAGGGCTCCTCGCACGATTAGGAATTGCACGATGAGGGCGAACCATCACGCCCGACCCCTGGAAGTTGTACAGCTTCCAAGGGTAGAGTCACAGCCACTTGATCGAGTTTCCGAGAGATGGATTAGAGAGTTTGATCCGATGAACTTGCTGCCTCGGCCAGCGCTTCCGGCTTGCGCCTGCTCACCGTTAATCCAGCCTCCGAGAACAGAGCGTCCAAGGCATTTTGGGTGTTGGCAACATGTACTTCACGGGTCACACCAACAACTGGGGCTGCCGACATGGCTGTGACGGGGATGTCCAATTTGGCTTCAACAAAACTCTTCAGATAACGCGTGTTATCAACAGATTTGCCTTGTCCAGGCAGTTGTCGGTCGTTAATTGTCACGGTTCGCAGGTCAACATCCTCTGAGTAATCCGCAACTCGGACCGCCAAGGCTCGGTTGATGGGCAGGTCTTCAAATTGGTCGGCGGCTCCACCGCTGATTTGCCAGGCCCAACTATCAAACGCAAAACCAACATGAGGATTGTTGCATGCCCCCAGCAAAGCCAAAAAAGTCTCGGCGTTGTTAACAAACGTAAATTGCTTTTTCTCTAACAGTGGAAGGGCGCAAAAATAGAGTGCGACACGTACTCCATCCTTGCTTAATGCATTTGCCACATCTTGAATTCTCTTACGGATCACTTCAAAGTATTCGGGAAAAGGCAAGCGATTGGTAGCCGATGGAATTTTAAGAGTTGCGGTGGTTGCATTGCAGCGTCCTGCTATCTCGGCCACCACACTTAATTGCCCCAGCTTTTCAGCAAATGTTGCATCATCGCTATCCAAGCAAATTGGAACCTCCCACCCGCCGATTTTCAATTTCGAACTTGTTAGAAAGCGTGTTGCACTGTCAAAACTTGTTCGTTGAACGCGGCGTACCAAATCAGCCATGTCGATGTCGATACCTGCAAATCCATAGGTCAATGCAAGCTCAATGATCTCACTTTGCCGCCCGGATATGCCAATTAGGTCTGAGTTTAAATTCTTGTACATATGGTGATTCCTCAAGGGGCGTTAGAGTTTATTAGATGGGCAAAAATCTTTGCTAAGGGAGCAGAGTTTGCCAATATTTTCGTAGATCCAGAGACCCAGAAACGGTGCATAAAGTATGCACATATCTCAAAAACCTAACAGGGGTCCGTATTTAAGCTCCTCTCTTGCGTCGCTCGCTCACACGAGACGCCAATTGCAATCAATGACGCTGTGGAAGTTCTATGGCAAAAAACATAGATCAAACGCAATGGATGCATTCATTTAGGTCAGAAGAAATGAATGCAATGAATTTCATTTCTCAATTAAGGAGCGCGCTTGCGCAGTTTTCGTTGCAGCGATCGACGGTGAATACCAAGCCTCCGCGCAGCTTCGGAGATATTACCGCCACAATCAGCCAGAATACGATGGATATGCTCCCATTCAGCTTGAGCAAGCGTGGGCACTGGAATTTCATCATCAGATTCTGGCAAATCGACTTCCGCGTCCCCACGCACAAAAGCAGTCAGAATGTCATCCGCATCGGCAGGCTTGGGAAGAAAATTAGTAGCCCCCATACGGATTGCGTCAATCGCAGTGGCAATAGATCCAAAGCCAGACAGTATCAGAACTTTGGTTTCCGGATTCAATCTTTTGATTTCTTGCAACAGAATCAGTCCTGGTTTGCCAGGCATTCGCAGGTCGAGTACTGCTAAGTCGGTCGGCTCATTGGAAAATACTGCAATTGCTTCATCGTAATCGCTGGCCACCGAGACCCGGAACCCACGCTCACGAAATGCCATAGCCAATCGGTCGCGCAGCACAATGCTGTCGTCAACCAATAAGATGCTTTGTGCACCTTCCACTCTGATTGGTTGTTCAAGTTGTGTAGCTGTTGAATCCATGGAATCATGCATGGCAAATGGACCTTCGTTGATTTTTTTTCTGGTGACAGAAGTACACAGAAACATGAACAATTTTGATTGTAACTTTTGGGACGCCAGTCGGTAAATGCTGCCACTATGCAACTTCTCATCTATCGCTCCGTAGGCAAAGTGACTAGGGCAGTAGTACCTTGTCCTAAGCGACTTGAAAACTGCAGTGTACCGTCGAGTCGTCTCAGTACATTTTCGGTAAGGTAAAGCCCCAGCCCCATTCCTCGCCCCGGTTCCTTTGTCGTGAAAAAGGGTTCTCCTACTCGTTCTAGAACTTCTGGAGACATTCCCGTTCCATGATCGATCACTTGAATCTGCCAATGACTGTCACTCGTACTAGCACTAACTTCGATCGGCTGCGTCGCAGGCGTCGCGTCGAGTGCGTTTTGCATGAGATTTCGTAATGCTTGAGCGGCCGCCTGAACCGGTAGCAAATTGACTTGTTCGCTCGACGTGGTTTTAACCTGCACTCTCTGTGGCTCGCGCAGCCCAACTAAGCACTCTTGAAGAAACTCATCGAGAGTGATGCGGCGAAGGCCTTCCCCTGCAGCTTCTCCTGCAGCGCTGGTCATGCGATTAAGTATCTCGCGGCAGCGATTCAGTTCATCGCGAATCAAGGCAACGTCTTGAGATAACGATTCTGGAGCTCGAATCTTTTCCAGGCTTCTACCAAGTTCCTTCGCAACGACAGCTATGGTACTGAGTGGAGTAGCCAATTCGTGAGCTGCTCCACCTGCTAACGTGGCTAATGCTTCAAGCTGTCGATTGCGTATTCTCGCCGCCTCAGCTTCTTGGAGTTCATTTTCACGCTGACGCAATTCACCGGTTAAGATCGTAATGAAATAGGTAATTACTCCCCCACAAGCAGCAAAGGCTACAAATTCTCCAACCTTAGGAATCGACCAAGCATCTGTCCCGGATGAGAGCGTCGGAAAATGGCTTGTCAGAATACTGATGGGAACGCTATCGAGCATTAGCAGAAAGACTCCAGCAACCGTGGCCAGCCAGCACATCCAGGCCCAAATTGGAGTGACAATCGCACCTGCAACTGCAATATTGACGAAGTAAAAAAGAGCAAACGGGTTGGTAAGTCCACCAGAAAAGTAGAGCATTCCGGTCAGCGTACAGATGTCCAATAAAAGCAACCCAGTAATTACTTGATCTCCCAATACTCCATCGCCAGATAAGCGATCCGTACGGGTTACGCCGCTACGATGCAATCGGATTAACCAGAACCAGTATGCGGCATTAGAGATTGCAGTTACACCGATCATGCTTAGCAGGCTTACGCCTCGTAACTCGATTCTTAAGCCCCACGTAACCACGGCCAGGGTCAATAATTGTCCAAGTACGGCCACCCAGCGCAATTGCAGAAACCAGATCGCCGATTCTAGCGTCGGGTAGGAATGCACGTGAGGACGAATCAATGGAGGGAGTGCCATCGAGCCAGCATTGGGTGTGAGTTACAGCATATGGGCCATGCAGGCAGAGTTCGGCAGTACGAGTACTAAACAGCAGCCTGCTTTGATCCCCAGGATCGTGGCCGTGCAAATGAGTCCGCCGACTTGGCTAACTAAATAATTCGAATAGCCTCATCGCTTCAATCTGCTCAGTTTGCTCAGTCTACTCTTTTCTGCTTCTGCCAAATGAGAGGCAACATCCAGAGTGTGACTGACATTGACTTTCGTTTCAACTGGTAGTCACAGGACAAATCAAATTTTCACATTGGGCGGATAACTTTTGATTGCAAAATAGCAGCTTGGTGCTCGTACAACATGGCTGCCCCGCATTTAGGAATGTCTAATCAGCGGCTTGGGGAAATTGCATGTACCTGAGTTTTACGATGTGGTGTGCTGAAATGGCACAACTCGTTCCAAGAACATCAGCAAGCATCGGTGTGCAATCAGTGTATTGATTACCTTGCATCCAAGTGCCAGCTGCTATGGTAGTACGGTCTTCACAAGATCACTACACCCAAGTGGTCGCACCGTAGTGAATGCTTCCCCTGCGGCGAATCCGCAAACTGTGCCTAGAGCAATTGCGGTGGAGCGCACCCTGTCAAGTACACGCCGTTTTTCGGGTGGAAACTGGGTCTGGTAACAAAGAATGCTCTCTATTTTCTGTTCGAGAGTATCTGAAACGTCGACTACGATTGATGTGCCATGTTCGCCAGCCGGTGGTTCATAGAGGAGTTGGAAGTACAACTGAGTCGAAATTGTATGAACTGGGAGCCCCGAAAAATACTCGTCCCATTTTGTCAAACGCGCATAGAATACAGCCGCGTCCGTTATCAGCATGGCTTGATAATGATCAGGTGAAGCCATAGGCGTCTTGTTCCCGAAACCGATAACTACTTTAGGCTGGTAGCGGCGGAATTCAGTAGCCAGTTCAACTCGGGCCTCAAAAGAATCCATTAAACGGCGATTGGGCAGCGTAAGAATTTTTCGAACTGCAATACCGAGTTTTTCGGCAGCCGCTTGGGCCTCGGCAATTCTAATTGCAGGATTTTCGCAACGCGGAGTTGGTTCTCCGTTTGTGAGATCGATGATGCCCACTCGGTATCCTTGGTGGGCAAGTTTGGCTAATGTACCTCCGCAGGCAATCTCAATATCGTCTGGATGTGCCCCAACAGCGATAACATCTAAGGTTTGTTCGTTTGAGTTTTCCATAAGGCAGAATCCTTTCGGCCCTAGATCGGCTTGCGACAAATGATTAGGAATGTGGGATTGGCTGATTCAAGTCTCAGGGCATCCATCTGTTGCTGGCCATATGCCAAGCTAATCATGACCACTCGGGGCTCGGCACCATAACCACGCAGGGCGTTTTCAAGAGCTGTCAAATTGTCTAAGCTGGCCACGTTGACTACCAATCTTCCACCTGACTTGAGTCTATCCCAGGCATGAATAACCAGGTTGATTACGGCCCGCCCTGTTCCGCCGACAAATATGGCGTCGGGATTGGGGAGCTCTGCCCAGGCTGCAGGAGCTTCACCCAGCACAGGAATCAAGTTTGTCGTTCCAAATGTAGTGGAGTTAGCGACCAACAAATTGTAATCCTCGGGGTCCATTTCAATGCCGTAGACTGTCCCAGATGCAGCTAATTGTGCAGCTTCGATAGCCACCGATCCGCTCCCGGCGCCGACGTCCCAGACTGTGCTAGTGGGACCGAGATCCATTTCTGCCAAAGCGATAACCCGCACTTCGGCCGTCGTAAGCAGACCTCGCTTAGGACGGCTCTGTAAGAAACAATCGTCCGGGTTCCCGAAGGTACGTCTTCCTTGCATGCTGGTAGGACGGTCTGGGGCGTTGGGTTGTCGTACCAGGATCATGACGTTCAAGGGGGAGAATTCTTGGGCAGCAATATCATGTAGACTGCCCCGCGTGACTCGTTCATCCGGTGAACCCAGGTTTTCACAAACGTAGGCAGTGAAGTATTCGATACCAGCAGATACTAGTGCTGCAGCTAGTTGATTTGGTGAAACTTCATCTGTCGTGAAAATCCCCACTTTCTCAGCTGTTCGGATTCGGTCGATGACACGCGGGAGAGCTTGCGAAGCCAGGTTGGTAAGGTAGGCTTCATCCCAACTTTCCTTGACGCGAGCAAACGCAAGTTGCATGCTGCTCACGTGAGGGACGACTTCAAATTGGTCCTTGCCAAGCTTGTCGCATAGGAATCGGGTGGTTCCATAGAAGAGTGGGTCACCACTGGCAAGGACGACTTTGGGTAGTGAAGCGGGTGACAGGAGTAGCCCGGCAATTTCGTCCAGGTTCGTAGGCAGCGTATGAATTTTTGCCTGACTGTTCGGTAGCTTCTGAACCAAATTAGATGGTCCATAGATGGTAGCCGCCGAATCGAGAACTTCACGTGCCTGGCGAGTTAAGCCCTCCAGACCGTCGTCGCCAATGCCAATTATCGTAATTTTTTCGGTCACGGTGTTCGCATTTTCTAGGTTCGTGTTTGGAAACCAGTCGTC
>JAGQOY010000293.1 GCA_020427005.1 Planctomycetales bacterium | reverse complement strand
TTGCAGTGCACGGCGGATTTACCGGGCAAATCACGGCGAATTCCTTTATGAAGCGTGAATTCGGGAAGAAGTTAATCGAAAGCTTTGTTCCCACTGTTGATTTGACTCATGTAGTTGACACCAGTGGAGCATACATACCTGGTCATGGAACGCCCACGGTAATTCTATTCGGGCGAAATCGAACATCTGTGACCGCCAAGCTTCGTGCGGCGATGGGCATCCGAGGCGAGCCATCAACTCCAGCCACTCCCAAATCGGGTTTGGTTTGGCAGTCGATCTGTAACCATTTGAATGAACCAGGTTTTCAGAACTCATATGTGAGTATCCTGGATTCGCCCAGAGTCTTTTTCTACAGCCACCCATGGTCAATCGGAGGAGGTGGTGCTGCAGAGCTTAAGGAGTCTCTAGATTCCAAAAGTGAAAAGCTGTCTCATTTCGTCGGGTCGGTTGGTGTGATGGCATACTCGGGGGATGATGATGTCTTTGTTGGACAGATTCTGCCCAATTGGAAGCGCAGGGGGATTCCATCGACGGAGCTTCAACGATACGTAACGGGTGACCACCTTAGGGACTGGATCTGTACTTCAGACGACTACTGTCTTTTCCTGTATGACGACCAGGCACGTGCGTTGCCAAGTATCTCGCAATCCACCTTGCAATACTTGTGGCCCTTTCGCGCCGTTCTTAGTTCCGGCCTATTCTTCGGCAAGACTAAAGCCCAAAGGGAAATGTTGTGGTATGAGTATTCCATTGTGATGAAAGAGCGTGCTATGCGCACGCCAATCTTTCATTTTTCCGCTGTCTCGACGCACAATAATTTCGTAGTTACCCATGAGAAAGTCGTATGCAATCGACATAGCCCGGTAATTGAGTTTCGCCCAGATGACGCACCGGACCAGTGCCTTGGCATAACGGGTGTGTTAAATTCATCGGTCATCTGTTTTTGGCTGAAGCAAGTCGCACACAACAAGGGTGATTCAACGGATCAGCACGGAGCTCGTACGACGGGCGATCCCGCATTCAACACTTTCGAGTATAGCGGCACGATGGTGGAGAATATTCCGTTAAGCAAAAAACTTGCGACTACAAGATCGCGGAAGCTTCAGGAATTGGCATTGAACTTCCAAGAAAACTCAGTCGGCAAGTCGCTTAATCGAGCGACTGCAAATTTGAAAGATTTGCTTCTAAGCTGCCAACGGTCCGTCGCCTCTGTAGTCGCCAACATGATTGCAATTCAAGAGGAACTCGATTGGGAGAACTATCTCAACTTTGAGTTGATCGTCGACGGAGCAAAGTTGCTCTCTGAGAATCCTCCGCCATTAGCCGTCGGGGAGCGGGCATTCGAAATTGTTTTGGCACGTCAAATTGTTGCCGGGGAATCGCAATCGACCTGGTTTGATCGCCATGGTGCAACGCCGATCACGAAATTGCCGGATAGCTGGCCAGGGGAATACAAGAAGATTGTCGAGCGTCGTATCGAACTAATCGAAAACGACTCAAGCATTCGCTTGATCGAACAGCCCGAATACAAACGCCGCTGGAACACTGAGCCCTGGGAGTCGCAGCTAGAACGTGCTCTGCGTGAATGGCTGCTGCTTCGACTCGAGACCTACTTCGACTTCGATGGTCGAATGACTGACCAAGCAGAAGTTGGTAAAAGACCTGTGCCTCTCGCCGAAGTTGCGATGTACTCCATTGCGCAGCTCGCCGACGCAGCTCGTCGCGATCCGCAGTTTATGGAGGTCGGCGAACTCTATCGAAACGACCCAGCCTTCGATGTTCAAGCACTCGTCGAAGAACTTGTGCTTGCCGAGAGCGTTCCCCACCTGCCAATCCTCCGCTACAAGGACTCCGGTCTTCGCAAGCGAGCCGAGTGGGAGAAGACCTGGGAGTTGCAACGCCGTGAAGACGCAGGCGAGTCTGTCGGCACGATTCCCGTTCCACCCAAGTACACCAGCGCCGACTTCATCTCGACCGGTGGAGCCCGTTACTGGTCGCTGCGTGGCAAGCTTGACGTACCCAAAGAACGCTGGATCAGCTTCCCACACTGCGAAGGCCCCGACGGGACGCTCGTCATCTGCTGGGCTGGCTACGATCACCTGCAACAAGCCCAAGCCATCAGCGCCTACTACGTCCGAGTGCAAACCGAGTTTGGTGGTAGCGACGATCCCCGGCTCATTCCCTTGCTCGCCAGCCTGATCGAGCTCCTCCCCTGGCTCAAGCAATGGCACAACGAACCCAACGCCAGCTTCGACGGCCTCCGCATGGGCGACTACTTCGAAGGTTTTGTAAACGAAGAAGCCCGCAACCTCGGCAAAACCCTAGCCGAAATCAAAGCCTGGGTGCCGCCGAAGAAAGTGGCGAAGACGCGAACAAAGAAAACTACACGAAAATCAAAGAAAGCGGGTGCCGAAGAATGAAACCCGCCCCCCGGTCAATTCAACCAAGGCAACAAGTGGCAATGATAAAGGTCGGTCTTTCTAACTTCGCGAGCTTTGCGCCTTTGCGTGAGATCTTCCGCATATTGTCGCAGATAAGTCACGTTCCCGTAGGGTCACGCAAAGGCGCAAAGACGCAAAGGATTCCGAATGGTTGTTTCGTCCACCTAAAGGCTTCGCCGAAAGGATGATCTGACCATGGCACGAGCAAAAGAGCCGCTTAAGCTGATGGTTTCGTCTTCAGTTTATGGCATTGAAGACTATCTGGATCAGATTTTTGCGTTACTAGGTCAGTTTGGCTACGAAGTTTGGATGTCTCATAAGGGAACGATTCCGATCTATCCTAACCAGACCGCCTTGGAGTCATGCTTGACGGCAGTTGAGAACTGCGATTTGTTTCTTTCGATCATTACGCCTCGCTATGGGAGCGGAGTGGTCCAAGATCAACTGAGTATCACGCATCAAGAGTTATTGAAAGCGATCGAGAAAAAGAGGCCACGATGGATTTTGGCTCACAACAATGTGATTTTCGCAAGGTCCATGTTTCGCAAACTAGGGGCAAAAGATGGAAAGCAACGCACTGAACTGTTGGAGAAATTGGGGTTCTCTGATGAGAAGTCGATGAAAGCTTTGACTAAACGCGAAGAGTTGGTAATCGATGACTTTCGCGTGATTGATATGTATGACACCGCCATTCGGAATGATTTGGTGGTTTACCAGGATCGTAAAGGCAATTGGGTCCAGAAGTACTCAGATGATCGAGACATTAACCTTTTCGCAACTTTTCAGTTCTCGCGATACCGGCAAGTTGAGGGCTACTTGAATGAGCAACTCAAGGACGTGAAGGGCCTCACCGCAAGAGTGTCCGATGGAGAAAAGAAATGAACGATCGAATCACTGATGACTTGCTGACCTCAGGTGAATCCTCAACCGTTGAGTTTAAGACCTCGTCTGTTTCGAATGACAAAGTCGCTGAGGTCGTTTGCTCCTTCGTCAATTCTCACGGCGGCGTGCTGATTGTTGGCGTAGATGACGAAGGAAATCCCGATCATGGAGCGACTCTTGCGAGAGCTGAAGAAATCGAATCTTTCCTTCAGAAAGCAATATCACCCAACGTCCTTTATGATGTTTCGCTTGATGAGGTCGCTTCGGGTTCTGTAATTTGCGTCGGCGTTCCTGCAGGACCTGATCGTCCCTATGTTTTCGATGGACGTATTTTTGTTCGACGCGGAATTCAGACCGTGGTCGCGACTTCGGACGAGCTTCGGCTTTTGGTGGAAGAATCCAGTCGCGATGTGATTCGCTGGGAGCGTCGTCCATGCGCGGGCCTTGATGTATCCGACATTAATACGCAGCTCTTGCATGAGACGGTAAGACGTGGTAGGGAGCGAAGCGGGTTTAATTTCGGTGACGAAGCAGATGAGCTTTCTATCCTTCGTAAGTTAGCGTTAGTTCAATCTGGACAACTCACGAATGCTGCGGATGTGCTTTTCGGACTTGAGGTGGCGCAGCACCACCCGCAAACACGTTTGCGCGCCGTCTGTTACGCGTCGGATAAGTCGGATGATTTCGTTGATGAACAATTATTTGAAGGGCCAGCGTTCGAGTTGCTGGAAAAGTGCGTTACATTTCTAAAACGCAATATCCACGTTGAAGCAGTCTTCTCTGGTGAAAAACTAGCTCGAGATTCGAAGCCTCGGTACCCGTTCGATGCATTGCGTGAAGCACTTGTGAATGCGCTCGTACATCGTGACTACGCCTCGTTCTCGGGCAGTGTTGCTGTCAGCGTTTTTCCGGATCGTATCGAGATCTGGAATTCAGGCTCACTACCACACGGGCTTTCGCCTCGAGACCTGACCAATCCGTCACATGCCTCGGTTCTCGTAAACCCTGACATCGGTCACGTATTCTTCTTGTATGGTTTGATGGAACGAGTGGGACGGGGCACGTACAAGATTGTCCGGCAGTGTATGGAGTGGGGAATGGCTGGTCCTGAATGGCGGCATGCGAATGGGGGTGTACGACTGACCTTGTTTGCTCCTGGAAAAGGTTCAAGTTCCGAACTAAACGATCGGCAGAAGAAATTGCTGGCAGATATGGCGATCGGAGAGCCGTTTCGTCTTCAAGAATACGTCGATCAATTCGGAGGCGGAATTACAGCCCGTCAAGCTCGTCGGGACCTCAGTCAATTGGAATTGATGGGGCTCATTCGCCGGCTTGGCTCCGGGTCAAAAACAGCATACGAGGTGCAGAAAAATGAGTAGCTCATTCCGGACATCCGGAAAGTCCGGACACATCCGGACATTTTCGGTCCAGCCGTATGGTCGGAAATCCCTGCAAAAACGCAGTTTCGACGGGGAAAGAACGGCTGTCCGGACACAGTCCGGACATTTTGCATCCGCCCAGCTGCTCGGAGACCTGGGCGTCCGTGCATCGCTCAAATTGTATCGCGAAGCGCATGACCGGGCGCATGACGAGGCGCATGATCAGGCGTATGACGGACCTAGACGCTAACGCCACGATTCACTCGCTAACCCGACAAACTGATAACTGATAACTGAAAACTGACGACTGAAAACTTCCCCATGACACTACTCAAAGACCTAATCGATATTCCCGAGCACATCGACAAGGGGCAGTTCGTTTTGCGATTGACCGAAGGGGTCACCGATCCGCAGGCGACCGTCGCAGCCTATGTGCCGACGCCTCAGCTTGTCTTGGCGTTCGATGATGCACTGAACTTCATCAAGGGATCTGTTCTCGGGCACACGAGCAAGGCCACTTATCTACATGGGAGCTTCGGTAGCGGGAAAAGCCACTTCATGGCGATCCTGCACCTGATCCTTTCCGGCAACTCTGCTGCCCGAGGAATTCCAGAGCTGGCGTCCGTGATCCAGAAGCACAATTCGTGGATCGAAGGGAAGAAGTTCTTGCTGGTTCCGTACCACATGATCGCGGCCCACGATGTGGAGTCTGGCATCCTGGGTGGTTACGTCGATTTCGTCCGACGAGTGCATCCTGACGCGCCGATCCCTGGCGTCTATCTGGCCGAAGGATTGTTCAAGGATGCGTCCGCATTACGGCATCGCATGGGTGACGAAGCGTTCTTCGCTGCTTTGAGCGAGGGTGCAAGCGCAGACAGTGACTTTGGCGATGTGGACGTTGGTTGGGATGCCGCACGATTTGATAGCGCCGTTGACGCTGATCCAGGTTCGGAAGAACGGTCGCAGTTGATTAGTGCGCTCGTCGGAAAGTTCTTCGGGTCGTATGACACGCAAGCAGGAGGACACGGCGAGGCGTTCATCTCGTTGGACAAAGGACTATCGGTTATCAGCCGACATGCGAAAGATCTCGGCTACGATGCATTGATTCTCTTCTTGGACGAATTGATCCTGTGGCTGGCCAGTCACGCTGCGGATTTGAAGTTCGTACACCAGGAAGGTCAGAAGCTGGCCAAGCTGGTCGAAGCCCAAACGGCTGATCGACCGATTCCGATCGTCAGCTTTATCGCTCGCCAGCGTGACTTGAGCGAACTGATCGGCGACTCGGTACCCGGTGCCGACCGATTGAACTTCGGTGACGCTCTCAAGCATTGGGAAGGACGCTTCCACAAGATCACGCTAGAAGACCGGAACCTGCCGGCGATTGCCGAGCGTCGCGTTTTGAAGTGCCACACTCCCTCTGCACGCCAGGAATTGAACGCAGCGTTCGAACAGACAGCGAAGATCCGAGAGTCGGTGATGACAACGTTGCTGACCGGTGAAGGCGACCGGGAGATGTTTCGTAAGGTCTATCCGTTTAGCCCGGCTCTGGTGCAAACACTGATCGCGGTGTCGAGCGTTTTGCAGCGCGAGCGTACGGCGCTGAAGGTGATGATGCAGTTGCTGGTCGAGCAACGCGATGTGCTCACTGTTGGCGACATCGTCCCTGTGGGTGATCTGTTCGATGTGATCGCTCATGGTGACGAAGCGTTTAGCCAAGAGATGGCGATCCACTTCGACAATGCCAAGCGGCTGTATCACCAGAAACTGTTGCCGATGCTGGAAAAGACGCACGGACGTCGGGAGGAGCTTGAGAAACTTCCAACCGATGATCCACGACGCGTAGGCTTTCGCAATGACGATCGACTGGTCAAGACGCTTCTGCTTTCGGCTTTGGTGCCGGAAGTGGAAACGCTTCGTGGCTTGAACGCAGAACGCCTGGCTGCCCTCAACCACGGCACGATCAAGACTCCGATCGCTGGACGCGAGGGACAAGAAGTCTTGCGACGTGTGCGCAACTGGGCGGCCAGTGTGGGCGAGATTCGTATCGGCGAGGAAACCAACCCATCCATTTCGATTCAGCTATCGGGCGTTGATACCGAAGGCATTATCAAGCAAGCAGAACGAGAGGACAAT
>JAGQOY010000292.1 GCA_020427005.1 Planctomycetales bacterium | reverse complement strand
TCCCGGACGTCTGGTTTTCAACGTCCGGAAGTCCTAAGCGGTCACTTTGGGCTGACTCAATGAAGACCTGATACTGGTTGTATTGGCCATTAAAGATCCGTTTGAATACTGCGTAAGAGCCGTCATCGAGCTTGAATCGCTCGCCAACAAATCGACCCGCCAGTTTGCCCATACGCGTGGTCTGTGAGCGCGGAGTGCCGTCGCCGAGTTCAGACTGCAGAACGAAGTTTTTGTTTGCGAGGTCTGTTAACTCTGATGACGACCAGATCCCCTGCGGGTGCTTCGCGAGCGTCGTGACCAGCTCCTCGAACTCACGACGGGTCTCATCCATCTCGCTGGCGGCATCGTCAGCATTGATCATGAAGTCCGGTTCACCATTGGCTTCTAAGATTCCGCCGATGATGTTGCCCCAGCCTTTCTTGTTGAACCGCGTTTGAACCTTGGCGAGAGGCATGCCGCTGGATTTCCATCGTTCAACCATGTTTACCAGTTCACCAAGCAACTGCAGTCGATGCGTTTGAACGTACCCTTCCGGATCGTCCATCGAAAAGGATCGCTTTGTTGGATCGCCTTCGTGGTGCAAGTTGATGACCACGCAGCGTGTGATAAGGTCACGACTTACCTCAGGCGAATTAGCAGTGATGCAAAACAGATGCGAGTTCTCGGCGCGAATCTCTTGCGAGAAACCCAACAAACGAAATGACAAGATTGGATCGGTGATAGATCGCTCAAGGCAGGCGGAGTCGATCTTGGGATTGCGGCCGCGGGCTTTGGCGTTATCGATGATGATGGTCGTTACGCCATGGCGGACAATTGTTCCGAGACGCTTTTCGAACTCTTCGTCGTTTGCGTTGTAAGATGCGGTTTCCACATGATGGCCATCTCGGAGGATTGCCAAAATTTGTGCGAGAACCGATTTGCCCAGTTCGGGTTGATTACCGTTGAACAGTACGGCTGGCTTTGAGCCGATGAAGCGAGAGACCAGCAGACCCGTTAACAAGATACCAATGTAATTTGTGCGATCCGTTGGCTTTCTCCAGCAGAAATCTCGCAACAACGTATCGAGATGCTTGGTCCCCTCGACGGGTTCGATGTTCGGCCCTGCGTAATAGAAACCCGATTGGGGATCGAAGCCGGGGCTGACTAGACGCCAGTCCGCTGTGTAGATCGGATTGTGGCTAAACAGTCGAATCGCTGGCAGCCGTTCGCGCTGGCCCACGTTGTTGAGCCAAGTGTTCGCGTAAGAGGTTGGCAGTGGTTTGTACTCGCCCCCATCTTCATTAACAAAGTAGAACTCGACGTGCTGGTTGAGCAGTCCCGTCAACTCCGCAGATGAGAGCACTGGCGAGATCGATTGCTCTCGCACCACAACCAACTGCTCCATCCGATTGAAACAAGAGCCTGTGGAAAGCAATCGATCTGTGATCTGCCCCATGGTTGAAGCGACGGGCGTTGAGCGCGAGTCGATCGTAATGGTTCGTCGCTCTTCGGGCTCATCTGCCTGCTGGCCTCCTGTCGGTGCAGCCACTGCAGGACTTTCCTGAGACAAACGCTTCTGCAAGCGATCGCACAAAGTGGCCCGCACATCGTACTCACCGCTTTCCCAGGTCAATTCGAAGTAGCGGCGACCTTGCTCTGCGAACTTGCCGACGGATTGCAGACGTGTCCAAGCTTCATCCTTGGCGATTCCGTTTCGAATTGCATAGCAGCAGACTGCGAAGTCAGCCTCGGAACGAGTGCCTTCAGGAGCGATCATACATGCGGCAATAAGCTCGGAAAGCTTATCGGACTTACCAGCCGATAGCTTACGGACGGCAGGCAAGGGCATCGCCTCAATCTGCCGTTGACGCTTTGTGGCTTCACACAACTTCGCAAACTTCTGAAACGCATCGATTGGATACCGACGGTTGCCGTCACATTCGACTAGTTCTGCTTTGACCGGTTCGCGACCATTACGTTGTTCCTTGCGATTCCATGTTCCCGGAAGTCGGAGTAAACGAGTGAGGTCCGTTGTGTGGTCTGCATTGATCGTGGCCGCGATGCCTGTAAGCAGGTCCTGGGCCTGTAGAGCCTTTGGACTTGTCTTGGTCAGATGATGACGTCGATCAACGTAGACACGATCTTTGCCATCAAGGATGTAACGCCGCGGTTTCTTCCGTCCGTCGCTGCCAATGGTCCATTCCGTTTCGACTGGAGGAGGATTGCCAACATCGTCGATCAGAAGAGGACGATCCAAGAGCCAATACAGATGCACGCCATTGCCGCTATTGACGATCGCTGTCGGCGAGGGCATCGATTGTGAAGCACAACGCTCTGCAGCTTGAGCAACATCACATCCATCGAGATCAGCCCAGAGGCAGCGAATAGTACGAATTTGCCAGGCAAGATCGTACCGACATTTATTACCAACCCGTGGGCAGACGCCGAAGAATAGATTCGTACGTTCAGACTCGGAGCTGGTCTCCAGTCGAGTCAACGTTTGCTCGAGTGTCGTTGCCTTGGCAGGCCGGTAGCAAACGTTGCCATAGTCAACGCGGCTACGTTTTCGCCCACCTTCCGTCCATGCCTCAACAGGTCGAAAAAGGATCAGGTCCGATGGCTCGAACAGAGTCGTCAATAAAGTAATCGCTGGATGACTCAAGCTGGGCCACCTCTAGCTGATTGATCATCTTTAGGAAGACGTACTCCCATCGCCTCCAATACTCGTGAACCATGATCCGTCTCACAAAACCGAACCACTGGCTCGGTATCATCCGCCAGCGATGCAAGCTGAGCCCACGTGACGCTTTTCCATTTGCGGCAGCGATACGCGCGGACAGAGATGCCCGAATCATCGAAGCGGACAACGAGATTGAGACTTGGCAAGTGCCGAACGATTGGGCGACTGAAACGAGTGAGTTGCGACATGGCTAGGCGATCTCCATTGCAGGAGAAAGCGTTTGTGATTCTGCATCATCGATCTGCACTTTGATCTCGCCCTTGGGTTTGGACTCGTGCTTGATCGACAGCAGCCAAACAACCTGCGAGTCGTCCCAGAACACGCCGGCATGCTGCAATGCATCAAGGACAGCCTTTTGTACGTTGTCACAATCGCGACGCCGATCATCAGGTGGTGCGATGTCAATGCGGATAGCAATTGCCCCCATCAGCGGCTTGATGCCTTTGGCGATTGCAATGCGCCGCACTTGATGTCGATAGGTGCGTGCATCTTTGGAGAGAACGGGACGCCCTCGGTAGTAACTGAAGTAATGATTGACCGAGGGCGGGTACGGGAGATCAAACTCGGTAACCATCCTTGCTTCCTTTCACTGAAATAGAAAAGCTGGGACGGAACGAACGGTTGGTTTGCACCAACTCACTCGCTTTGCCCGTCCCAGCCGCACCCGTGCGAATTCAAGCGGCAAACGATCAGAACGGCATTTCCTCTGAAGGTGGGGCTTCACCGTTCGAAGTGGCCGCCAGGCGAATGCGTCGATTGAAGTAGACGTTGGTGTAATCACCGCGAGTCCGCTTCGTGACTTCCAAGGTCACATCGAGCAGTTCTTCGAGTCGCCCGGATAGTTCACTGAACTTGGAGAGTTCCAGGCCCAACGTTTTCAGATCGCCCTTGACGTACGGCAACGACGCTTGAGTGATGACCGAGTTCTTGAAGATGTGGCGACCAGCTTGCGAGCCGGACATCACTTGCAAGTCGAACTTGATCATCGGGTCGCCTTTCTGGCTTGATTCAAGCTTCACCGACTCGATGCGAGCTTGATACTTGCCATCGGGGACCTCGTCGTACTCCGGTGCTTCCGCTGTCGCGAACTCATCATCGAACGACGACAAATCGACGGACTGGTTGGTGGTTTCGTATTCCTCGTAATCGCTCATTGCTTAACAGCCTTTCCTGCTTGGGTGCTGCCCGGAGTGGAATTAGACGCAACAGTGCCTTTGCCGGGCGCAGGGCTCTGTGCGGTTGAATTCGAAGCAGTGCCACTGAATGCCGAATTGAAGGCGGCATAGTCGAGTGGCAGCATCTCGGGCAAGCGACCAGTGCGATCGCCGGCCTCGTAAGTTGGATGAGGCTTGGTTCGGAGCACTCGATCGACAACGAGATTGCCAGCAGCATCTTTGCGAGAGATCGAGTCGCCGTAGAGGATGATGTCGACCAGGCCCAACACAACGTTACGAGCACGATCAGGCAAGCTCGGAGTGGTCTTGGTGTATTCGCCCGTTCGCGTTTCGATCGTCTTATCGACTGCGTGCGAGATGAGGATCAAGCCATAGGGCAAGCTGGCCAAACGCGTCAGCACGCGATGCCATTCGTTCTTTACTAGGGCCCAGCCTTTCCCGTGGCCCATGTCGCCTTCGTACTCGATGCCATGCTTGGCACACACATAGTCCGAACACATCTTGAATGCGTTGTCGACCGTGTCGATTACCAACGTTTTGAAGTTGTGATCGCCCTTGGCCAGCAACTTGCAAGCTTCCAAGAATGCTTCCCACGAATAGATCGGTACCTTGAACACTTCCAAGTGATTGAGGCCTGGTTCGCATTCGAAGAACATGGCCTCCGGGAACTGTGATGCGAAGCTTGAGTTATGAACGACGAAATCGTTAGCGACGAAGTTATGCGTATCGGGAATTGTTAAATCGTAGACAGTTCCAACTCCGATCGGTTCGATGCTTACAATCCGATCGAAGAGAATGTCGCCACGTCGATCAAGTTGTGTGCCAGCGCAACGCACGGAGTATAGTAACTCTCGCAATCGCTCTGCTGCGATCTGTTTCTCACCGTATACTCCGATCTCATCCAGAAATCGCAGGACATCGCTTTTACCCGAGATAAGCAGCTCGGCCCCATACAATTGGCCGTCGATGAACCGATTTCTCAAATTGCTGACGATGCCGAATCGAAGCAGCAGATGTTGCACCTGTTGAACCATTCGGATTGACTTCGAGCTGTAAGAAATACTTTTCTTTTCGATTGACCCATCGCAGGTGAAGAGCCGGTTTAGGAAGAGCGAGAGTCGTTCTCGCATTAATCCGAACACGAAGTCAGGAATAAATTTCTCGCCAGATAGTTTGCCGTCTAACCCGTGGTCGCGGAGGAAGTTGAGGACGTTGTATCGGCCGATACTCTTACCTTTGACGCGAACTTGTTTCACTCCAGAACTGCCGTCATACTCGAGGTAACCATCGCCAACGGCCTCGATCGCTTGCTTGAATTCTTCACGCACTTCGTCGTCGTTCTTGGTAAAAACTGGTGAAGTCCCGCCAAGCGATCCATCTGCGATCAGGTATGCCAGGATCTTGATGAACTCTGGATCTGTCTTCGTCCCTCCGAAAAACGAGTGGTACTGGGCGATGACACCTACGCGCTCGTTGACGGCCAACTCGTTGAGTGGAACCCAACCGTTGCGAGTCAAGAACGGATGCTCGTTCGTAGCATCAATGACTCGACCGGTTTGCGTCGTCACTCGAAACAGTGGAGCTTCACCATTCTCGATGTAGTGGGAGGGTTGAACGGCAGTCACTAAGCCTGCTAACCCCATCGTGAATACACTATCAGACTTTGCGTCTACAACGCGTGACAGCGGAACTGGTCTCGCGGTCGTAGGATCATAGAGAAGCGTATTACCTGCGAGGCACTTTCCGAGCTTAGGTGCCCCATAAAGCAGAATAGTCTGCTTGTTCAGGTCAGTTGTCTTTGGAGTTTTTGCGGTTGGTAAAGTCATTGTCATAAATATGGTTTTCTTTCAAATCAGAACGGGGGTGCTTCAGAATCAACACGAGATAGCTCTTCGTTTGGGAGAGCGATCTCGTACAGGTTGTCAGCGACGTTTGGATTGAATCCTGATTGGCAATATGCCAAGTACTCGCACGGTCGTTGGTACGAGAAACAGTTCGAGGTGTTGAGCAGCCATTTGCCACGCCGTCGAGCGTCGAGGTATTGCTGGGTGATTTCCCAGACTTCGTCTTGCAACATGGCCAGACGATCTTCGGAGAGATAAATGAATTCGCGATGGAATGCTTCGGGACGTGAATACCATTCAGTCAGCCGAGCTTGAAACTCATCATCCGTCTCTGGCATCTGCCGTTTCGCAGTCGACTTACCACTTTTGTTTTTTGCCGCGAGTTCCGCATGGCGAACTTCGTATTCTTCCTGCGTTTCGCCTTTGCCTTGCTTAAGCCGGCTCTTGAGCAGCACGTTGTAGATAACACCAACGATCGGATAGCCCAACTCTCGCAGGTAATAGCAGTACAAGGCGATTTGAGTGTCGGTCCACAGCTTGTCGAGATAACTCGCATCAACGGATGATGCAGTCTTGTGCTCGAGCAGATACAAACCATCGTGGCAGCGAACGATGCCATCAACCTTGCCCGCGATACGGAACGTCTGACTCTGCCGGCCAGTATCGGGATTGCGGATCTCGCCGACGAACTCCTTTTCAACTTCGACGACTTCGAATTCTTCGGTTGCGTAACGTTCGGCGTACCCACGGATCATCGCCGTTGCCAGATGCCATTGAACCATCTGGCTGGAATCGACCACGCGATTCTCAAAGGCATCATCGATGTAGGCAAGGACATCACGAAGCCGGGACTCAGCCTCCGACGATCGATACCAAAGCTCGATCGCCGTATGGATTGCGCTGCCGAACGACAACGCTTCTGCTCGCTCACGCGGCCGCAGGTTATCGAGATAGCGGTTCTTGTACTTGCGAGGACAATTGCGAAACGTGTTGAGCGCTGAATAGGTCAGCAGCGTCTTATCGTTCGCTTCGGTTTGAGTAATGGATTGTGACATAGGTGCTCGGGGTTAACCGTCTTGAGGGTGCGATGCCGATGAATCGGTGCCTAGAAGAAGTTCAT
>JAGQOY010000291.1 GCA_020427005.1 Planctomycetales bacterium | reverse complement strand
TCACTTACGTTTCGGGTTGGGACGTTTGTTCCTGCCGCTCGCCTTAGCACTGTAATATGTCCTGGATTTGCTAGTTGGAATCGGAAAAATCTTGTGGATAAAGGCTCCGAATAATTTAACACAGCCACCGAGCTCACGGAGTGAACCCACGACTAACAACTGCAAGCGATAGAACAATTTCTTGGCTACGTCTCGGAACGTCGTGAATTTGCGTAGAATAAGGACGCGGAGCAAAAGCAGTAGAACGAAATTAGAAATGGATGACTCTATGGTAAATGGTTCTTTTCCGTTTGGATATTGTACGAACGTCCATGCTGGGGTGACGTGGGAAGAGGCGAAAGCCAATCTTGAAAAATTTGCCGTAGCTGTAAGGAGTCAAGTTTGTCCTGAGGCTGAATTGCCGATTGGTTTATGGTTAGCCGAGAAGGGGGCGGCAGAGCTATTGGCAAACTCACAGGTAAGTGCATTTCGAGATTGGTTGCGAAAACACGGCTTGGCCCCGTACACACTTAACGGATTTCCGCAGGGCGATTTTCATCAGACAACTGTCAAATATGCAGTCTACGAGCCGACTTGGGCTTGTCAGTCTCGATTGCAGTATACGCTCCTCTTGGCTGAGATTCTGGATGCTTGGCTACAACCAGGTGAGACCGGCAGTATTTCTACTTTGCCCCTAGGGTGGCCACATGCCCCTTGGCATGCAGAGAATTACAAGGCTGCTGCGGACAATTTAATTGAGGCTGCTAAGTTTCTCGATCGTTTGGCGCAAAGACGCGGTGGTGAAATCGTTTTAGCCATTGAACCCGAGCCAGGGTGTGTACTCAATACGGCCGATGAAGTTATGGAATTCTATGAGCACTATTTATTCTCTACTCCTAATGCTTCACTTGTTCGTCAGTACATTACTGTGTGCCATGATATCTGTCATAGTGGCGTGATGTTCGAGTCGCAGGAACAAGTTCTTCGCGGTTATCGTGAGCGTGGCATTCGCGTAGGCAAAGTTCAAGTATCGTCCGCAGTACACGTGCCATGGGATCAATGTCGTTCAAGTGCCACCAAGCGTGTCGCCGTTTTGCAGCAATTACGAGCACTGGCAGAACCAAAATACTTGCATCAAACAACGCGATGCGTGGAAGGTACGACAGGACGTCAGCTGATGAATGACTTACCGGCGGCTATCGACAATTGGCTGATCGGTCATGACTGGCCGGAAGATCCTTGGCGCATTCATTTCCATGTACCGGTTTTTGTTGATGCCTTTGGTGCATTGACCACTACGCAAGACGACATCATCGTTGCTCTGCGTGAGCTGGAATCTTCGCAGTCATCACGAATTGATGCTCGGCCCTGGTTTACTGGGCATTACGAAGTCGAGACCTATGCTTGGCCCGTATTGCCTCCCGAGTTGTCAGTCGATGATTTGGCGGACGGCATAGCACGTGAGCTTCGCTATGTTCACTCCAAGCTGAACAGTATTCAGGCTGCGATTCGACAGCCTACCCCTACTACGTAATGCAGCGCCGACTCGTTTAGAACAATTCGCGGGCTGGGGACATGCGAAAGGACTAGAATCCAAGTGTCTCCAGTTTCTTGGCACGCTAGAAAATGCGTGCGACGGGCCGCGTCTTGTTGTCCGTACAGGTAATTGTGATTACCAATATCAGAGTCAAGCGTCACCGGCTTGTGGAAAAAACAAACGGTTAGACGTTGTCTCGAAAGCTCGGTGCTGTTTGGTCAGTGAATCGGTGATCCGATTCTGCGGGTTGTACCAATTCTTCTGGGACGTTCCGCTTTGGCTGAGAGTTTGCGAGAGTTGGCGCGTTCTCGAATGAAGTTTGCATGACTTAAGCTTCGAGAAGAGCGTCTTTCGTCCTCTATAAAAACAGGTTCATGTTACAGCCAATTGGGAATGCCGTGCTCCAATCAGTGTCAGATACATCGTGTGACCAAGTATACGTGACTGCTGTGGCGCTTGGGGGATCGACTGATGACTCCTTAAGCGATAATCGATTGGATGATCCCCTCATCAACGTCGAGATTCCGAATCCTCCCGACTGGTTGCGAAAGCTGAACTTAGAGAACGCTAGAGTCAATATTCAGTGTTTGCGCTGGCGCACGAGATTGGCAAAACGCATAACGGATATCTTCGTGGCCTCAAGCCTGCTTTTTCTAGCTTGGCCTTTGATTCTGTTGTCGGCGTTGTTAATCAAGCTGACTTCAAGAGGACCAATCTTCTTTTTTCAAACGCGAGTCGGATTGAACAATCGACGTCAAACTGTCGGCGTCGGAGACAGCAAGCAAGGTTGTCGCAGGATGCTACCCGCTTTCGGTCGGCCTTTTACCATTTATAAACTACGAACAATGTACCTCGACGACAGTCGAAGTGAGCCTCGCCAAGTACAGTCGATCGATAGTCGAGTGACCCCGGTTGGGCGAATACTGCGGCGATTGCGCATTGATGAACTTCCCCAGTTAATTAATGTCCTGCGTGGAGAAATGTCCATGGTGGGACCTCGCCCTGAATGCATTGAGTATATGGATGAACTAACTGCCAAAGTGCCTGACTACGGACGTCGCCTAGGTCTCAAGCCTGGGTTAACAGGCATCGCACAAATCGAATCGGGATATGCCAACGATCTTCAGTCGTACCAAAGAAAGATAGCCTTCGACTTGATGTACTTGCAAAACTGCTGTTGGACCAACGACTTACGAATTCTATGGCGCACGGTGCGTGTCGTCCTGACCGGTTTTGGAGCTCTGTAGCCAGTGTCACAAACGATCAGGATCCAATTCGAACTTTTAAAGCAAATCGTGTGCCGTTTTTTTCTGCGGTGGGACAAAAGCTCTGCAAAATGTTAGAATTCAGTCGGCAGGGTCATTGGGCTACTCTGCAGTGTCGTTGGGCCACCTAGTATCGTTGGACTCTGTGGTCTGAAGAGACTTTGATAACTAACTCCTTTAGCAACGAGAAAAACAATGCGTCTTTCCTTTGGAATGGAAGCCCGGCAGATCCAGACTCAGAAGCTGGCTCCAAAGATGATTCAATCCATGGAAATACTGCAATTGCCAGTTTTGGCACTGCAGGAACGGATTGAGCAGGAAATGAACGAAAATCCACTACTGGAGACGCAGGAAGAGGAGATCGACGAATATTCGGCTGATGAAGCAGAGAACCCCAATAGTCCAACCGAAGACGAACAGGAACTCGTAGTCAAGGACAATCAGTCCAATAGCGAAGATTTTGAGCGGCTGGCAAACATGGATAATGACATGCCGCAGAACTTTGATGATTTTCGCACTTCGGCCAATCGAGCCCAAGAAGCTGCGGATCGCCAGCACGACATGATGGCCAACGCCATGGAGCGGCCTGAGTCGCTCAATGATTACCTCATGCACCAATTGGCTGAAATGGAGATCGATTCGGAAGTTGAACTGATCGCGGAGCGAATCATTTCGACTCTCGATGCTCGCAATGGTGGGTATTTCAAGACAAGCTTGCGGGATCTGCTTCCAGTGGAGCATACGGATGAGGATCTGGGGCGAGCAGAGGAAGCACTGCGCGTTGTCCAATCTTTGGACCCACCCGGAATAGCGGCCAGAGATCTACGTGAGTGTCTCCTGAATCAGTTGACTCCCGACATTGATCACTACGAAGAACTAAAAGTCATCATTTCGCTGCATCTTGAAGATTTGGCAGAGAATCGGCTGCCCGTAATAGAAAAATCCACGGGGCTTTCGATTGAACGCATCCAGTTGGCCAAGCATGAGTTTCATCATTTGAATCCCAAACCTGGGGCTGCTTTTCTAGCGACCCATGTTCCGATTGTCACTCCTGATGTAACAGTCGACATCGATAGGGACGGGCAATATGTGGTGCGTTTAGAAGATGATCGCGTCCCGACGCTGCGCATCAGCGAATATTACCGACAACGACTTTCTGATCCCAAGATTACGACTGAGGAAAGGGATTTTATCCGTCGCAAGGTGGAAGCCGCCAATTGGTTGATCGAAGCCATACAGCAGCGTCGCACAACAGTTCAACGTGTAGCACAATCCATAGTGGATTATCAAAAACGTTTTCTCGACGATGGACCTGAGTTCATTGAACCACTGAAAATGCAACAGATTGCGGATCAAGTAGGAGTCCATGTCACCACCATTAGCCGAGCTGTAGATGACAAGTGGATACAAACACCGCGTGGGATATTTCCGTTGAAACGCTTCTTTGTCGGTGGTACACGCAGCGAAGATGGAGACGACGTGGCATGGGATACCATACGCATTCGCCTAACGGAACTTATCGAACGAGAAGACAAGCAGAAACCGTTCAGTGACGATGATTTGGTAGGAGAGCTTGGTAAACTTGGTCTCACCGTCGCGAGACGTACGATTACCAAGTATCGTAAGAAGCTCGGGATACCTAGTAGCCGTCAACGCAAGGATTGGTCGTTGGCCAAGAAGTCGTCGCGCGAGGAGGAATAGGTCACGCTTGAATCGCTTTAGCACATGCCTCAACCGAAGTATTGGTTCCTCAATCGAGGTTGACGCGTTCCAACAAGTGCTTAGGAGTTGCTCTGCTTACTGAAACCCGCCGTTGCCGAACCCGGATCCAACTTCTGAAAAGCGGAATATGCCGTAGGCACCTCGTGTAAATACTTGCTCTACGAGTTGGTCAAAGCGCTCGATGGGTGTCGGAGGAATGATGATCAAATCGTTGTCGCGTAACCAAATATTGTCCGACGGAGTAGGTGCTTTTCCAAGGATGGCGCCCTTGAGGTCAAGTCGGGTAGCAATTAGTCGCCAGTCCTCTCCGTAGCGGAATATCACGATCTCCCGCGCATTTCCACCGGGCTTGATTCCCTCGGCCATGGAAAGGGCCTGGAGAACATTAGTCTGGCCTAGCATCTCGTAACGCCCAGGTCGATTCACTTGGCCGTATACGAACACAAAGTGTTGAGCTGCCTGCTCAAGAATTGGTTCCACTTCGAGTCCAGTAACAATTTCGGCATATCTCAAATTGACTTCGCGCTTGATTTCATCAAGAGTCATGCCATGCACGCATATGGCGTTGATTCTCGGCAGTCGCACGGTACCATCTTGGTGAACTGTATCCGAAAATCCTTGCCCGCCCTGCCCTGCTCTGGCATCAACGGCTGCGCGAATGTTCTCAAGTGCTGAATTCACCTTAATTGGTAGCACAGCGATACCAGGGGCCTGAAGATATTTTTCATAGGCCTTTTCCAGATTGCCTTGTAATTCTGGGATGGTTAATCCGGCAGCTGGAATCTTACCAACGTTCTTGAGATAGAGCATGCCGTCGTCAATGATTTCAACCCCTTTTCCTTGGGTGACATTACCTACAGCGACAGTTTCATCCGTAAGTGAGGAGATTTCCAGTTGATCCCCGACTTGCAAACGGTATTCAGAACGATTGACTTGACGTGACAGAACAAACACAAAGCGTAACCGATCCCCAATGCGGGCACGTAATTGGACTGTTGCCGGCAAGCGGATTGGACCTAGGAATTCACCGTGGGAGAGGGGCGAAAAAGGATAGCGATGCATATCTCGCCAGGATTGTGCTCCGCCGCAGTTATCCGCGCAATCGATTGCCTGCATGCAGGGCTCACAACGGCCTGCTGCAGTGGCGGGCTGCGGTGGAAGATTGCAGGCGGTGTAGTTACTCTGATTAATCGTTGGTGCGCCGAGCGGCGTATAGCCACCTAGGAATTGTCCCCACGCACAATTGCCGTTGCTGAATGTGAGTGCACCAACTACGGCTGAGAGCAGAATTGATTTTTTGATTAGGCGTTTAATTCGTTTCATCTCAATTCTCTTGGCTTGAGCCAACTCGTTATCGCTAGTTGACGTTATTAGTTGACGTTATCGCTTGCTGTCTGGCAAAAAAGTTGTTGGGTGTACTCGATTGTGGGGAGACAATGGAGTAGACCTGAGGCAATTACTTTGGGCCCAACCCAGGTGGACTGATCGCTGCGAAAGCATCTGGGTCGATGACCACATATTCTGGTCCGTTTCGCGGTGGAGATGCTTGTCGCATGCTGGCGTGAGCCTTAAGTGCCCATTGGTATGTCGCGTTATCATTCAATCGACGGCTGACCTCAATCAGATTTTCTAGTGCGGGCAGCGTCGCTTGGGCTGTGTAGGAAGCAACGAGAGCTTCTCTCGCTTCTTGCGGGCGGTCCAATTGCAGCAACATAAAGCCCAATTGGTTGGCCGCCAGTGCGTTGGAGGGTAGAACCTGGAAGGCGGCTCGAAAATACACCATGGCTCTCCAACGTAACAATTCGGGGGCTTCTTGGTCTGCCATTGACTGCGCTTGATAGACGCGTCCGATGGCATAGTAAATGTCGCTCATCCAAGGATGCTGGCTAGCAGAAGCGAGTAGGCAATCCATCGCATATTGACGGTAGTGCTGGGCGGCCAATAGCGGTGAGACCCCATCCATAGCGGACGGAGAGATAACGGAAGTCTGGTGTGACTCAACCAACCGATGAAGAAAACTGGGATCGGTTGAAGTGTGAGCGTATGTCGTGAAATCCTCTGCTTCGTCCAAGGCAACGTTGGCTTGAGCAAAGAGAGGCTCGCTATAAAACCGGTTTCTCATTTGATCCAAATGGCGAATCAGGAAAATAGCGGCCTCGTTAGCTTCTTGACGTGCCGACAAATAACCGTTCTTTCTCAGTAGTATCTCGCATGCTCGCAACCGTACTTGGAGTTGAGTTTCCATGGCACTCCAACCCATTGGTGGCTCCAATGGAAATACCGTTGGTGACCCGACATCCGGTTTAACAGTCTGTAAGTTGCGGCGAGATACCGCCGAGGCCAAGAGCAGGCGTTGTTTTTGCTCATTCGAATCCTGCAGAACT
>JAGQOY010000290.1 GCA_020427005.1 Planctomycetales bacterium | reverse complement strand
GACTCGTGTAAGCACTTATATTGGTTCCACACCCAATGGCGTGTCCTATCCGGAACTTGGATTCAATGATCAACATCATTCTCAAACACATCATGCCAACGATCCGGTCAAGATGGAAAAAGTAGCCAAAATCACTGCGTTCAACATTTCGCAGTTTGCCTACATGGTGAAAAAGATGCATAGTCTACGAGAGGGTGAAGGTACATTGCTGGATAATTGCATCATGATGTGGGGCTCGGGACTCGAAGACGGTGATAAGCATACACGTGAAAATCTTCCATTCATTCTGGTAGGGAAGGGAGGCGGTTCGATCAATACCGGTCGCTTCCTGCCAGACGTACGTGGGAACCAAGGCGACTTGCTCAGCACTCTGCTAACATGTGCTGGCATTCCGCTCGACCGTCCGGTAGGCATTGCCACGAAGCAGATCGTTGAAATCTCGAGTGGCGTCTCTTAATGCTCCTTGGATCTTAACAGGACAGCGTTGGGGCCAACGGCGATCAGCCAGAAGGGTCCCAATAGCACGCCTTTTCGATTCGGATACTGCTGAAAGACTAGCGCGCCTTGCAGACGTGTGGAATTCCATTTTGTGCTGTGTATACGTAGTGCTACGGCAATCACGGAGTACTACGGCATTCACGGAGTACTCCAAGGGCAATCAGAGAGTACTACGGCAATCACGGAGTGTTGCAACGGAAATCATAGAGTACTGCGAGAGTGTGTTCACAGAGTACGTCAATGGTCGCTCGCGGATTTTGGCCAACTTACCCTCCCAGGCTTGGCAGGCTTGGGAGGGTCGAAAAAGGAATCGTCTCTTGGACGTTTCCTTTTTCGGGGAGGGCCTAGCTCGCCGCCTAATGGCGATTTGTTTTATCGGAAAACAAATCGTGAAGGCCATATTTTGAAGTTGCGCTATCAGCAATATTGCTTAGGATTTGACCGTACCCAACGGAAATGCAGGTCGGGGCAGAGTGTTCCACAGTTGAGCGCTAAGCCTACTCATCAACTCAGCATTTGCTGGGTCCGTCCCCAGGTTTCTATTCTCTTGGGCATCCGTGGTGTGATCGTAAAGCTCACGAGCTACCACTTCTCCGCTGATCGCATCAAACCACTCGATGTATCGATATCGATCGGTACGCATCGCATAGCCCATGTAATTCTTTCCATCATGCTTACGCGGAAATTGGCTAAATGCGGCCTCTTTTAAACTGGCAGAGGGCTCATCGAGCAATGGAGCGAGGCTAATCCCCTCTAGATCATTTGACATCGGCAGGCCTGCGAGTTCACACAAAGTTGGATAAATATCGACAAATTCAACCAAGGACTTACAAACCTGACCATTGGCAGCGGCACCAGGGACACGAATCAATAGCGGCGCCCGTGTGTCAATTTCATAAACCGTTTGTTTTCCCCAGCCTGCATGTTCACCAAGTTTCCATCCATGGTCGCTCCACAGTACTACAATCGTTTCCTCCTCCAACTCGAGTTGAGTGAGGCAAGCCATCAATCGCCCGACTTGAGCATCGATGAACGAAATGGAAGCATAGTAGCCATGTTTTAGTTCTCGCTGTTGAGTTTCAGAGAGGGTCCGTTCAAAAGGGGAGGGGGCATCAGCATAATCCATATAATCTCGTATCTCATAGAAGCCGCCCATCGATCGATCCCCAAACGCTACTGCTGGAGAATCCTGCGGCAGAAAACCATTTGAAGCCAGCGGGATTTGGTCTCGTTCGTAGAGCTCCCAGTAGGGTTTCGGAACAATGAATGGCAAGTGTGGTCGAATGTAACCGACTGCCAGGAAGAATGGTGACTCGCCCTTCGCCAACTCGCGCATCTTCTCAATCGCGTCTCCAGTCTGCTTGCCATCATAATTTCTCTCATCGGGCTGCTCTTGAATCTCGGTAGCAGGCCCGCGCATTCTTTTTACAGCCGCATCGGTTTTTCCAGCCTCCTTCATCTGCAGCTTAAACGCTGCCAACTTCGCTCGGTTCTCATCTGAGTGTGCGATTACATTCTGTGCATTGTGAGTTGGTTCATCCCAAGAGGCGGCGTCAGGAAAGGGGTTGTGAAAAATCTTCCCATAGGCTACCGCGCGGTAACCATGTTGGCGAAAATACTGGGGCAAGGTAATGACATTAGGCATTACTGTCCGCATTTCGGTTACGAGATCCCAAACATGAGTCGAATCGGGTCGCAATCCAGTCAGAAGCGACACCCTTGACGGATTGCAAACTGCCTGTTGGCAATATGCACGTTCAAATAGAACACTCGTGGCTGCCAAATTGTCGATGTTCGGAGAAATAACCTCCTTGACTCCGTAACAACCGAGTTCACAGCGAAGATCATCGACGGCTATGAAAAGGATGTTGGGTCGGCCTGACTGCTTGGCAAAGGTAAGGTGACAACACAAGTTCAACGCAATCACAATGGAAAAAAGGCGTCGAGAAGCAGATAGTATTGTGATCATGAGTGCGTCGAATGGATTGTCAAAACTCTGTCAGGCGTCCTGAAGTTTTTCGAGGCTCGCTGGATCGCAGCAGTATAACAAAGTAGAATACTGCAATTGCGAATACACATTATGCCATCTCGGTTCAAGGATACCAAACAATGCCCCAATTGCCACGCCGACAACTACTGAAAACGGTTTCTCTCGCCGCATTGATACCAGCTCTGCCTCATTTCACGCGGACTTCGATTGCTGCTGGAAGCGAAGTGAGCGATCCATGGAAGGGACTTAAGGTAGGTGTTGCCACCTATAGTTTGCGCGAATTGCCGATCGATGAGGCGATCAAAGGAGTTCAGCGTGTGGGCTTGAAATACGTATCGATCAAGAACGTCAAGAATCATGTAGATGTTTCTCACGCCGTTGAGGAAAGACGACGTCGAGTTCAGATGTTTCGAGAAGCCGGCATTACGCCGCTCAGTGTAGGCAATGTTTCCATGCGACAGGGGGAAGAGGAAATCCGCAAGGCATTTGAATACGCCCGCGACATCAATATTTCGACAATTGTGTGTGCACCTAGTCACGAAGCCTTGCCCGTGCTTGACAGAATGGTCAAGGAATTTGACATCCGACTGGCCATCCACAACCATGGCCCAGAGGACAAAGGATTCTTTCCGTCACCTTACGATGTCATTCGGGCAGTCGAGAAATACGATTCGCGTATTGGACTTTGCATCGACGTCGGACATACCGCACGAGCTGGCGTGGATCCGGCGGAGTCCATTCTCAAGTGCCGAGATCGGCTATATGACGTGCATATGAAAGATATATCAGCCATGGGTGACAGGAACACACCCATCGAATCTGGACGAGGCATTCTCGATATCCAATCGATACTTGCAGCTCTGCTTGAGATAAAATTCCAAGGCCACGTGGGCTTCGAATACGAAAAAGATAGTAAAGATCCTGTGCCAGGATTAGCGGAATCCGTAGGCTACACCAAAGGCTTACTGGCTGGCATGAAGTAGCCATTCGGTACCGTTAATACCGTACCTGCTATCTTACCTGCAACACTGGACGCTCTCAGGGTGTGGCCTGGCTCAACGTGCAACGCCCTGGGTTTGCTTTGCCGCGCGGACTGAGAGACAATCAATCTCGCCCCCTATCCACTTACGCATCCATCGAATCAATGAGTGCATCAATATCATTCATGATGTGATCCACCCATTCGGCGTTAAGGGGTTCCGTTGAAGATTCGACTATTTCCCATTCTCCTTGATCGGCGACGTCCAGCCCAAAGCTTCCGTCTCCACTCCAACCGATCGTTTCATTAATGTTCTCAATCATTTGATTACCTTGGTGACCTCGTGCGAATTCAAATCCGGGAAGAACGTCATGATTACTGGATGTAACCTGCCAAGCAAACTTGCTTGGCTGTTGTGATTCACTAGCGACAGTCATGTAAGCGTACTGTACGGTTCCCAACTCAGCGCGAACTTGTCCCGCAACTATCGGAGTCGTGGTCGAGGTATCAGCCATTACAAACAATGTGCAGTTGGCTTGGATCTGCGCCCAAGTCAACGCGGTTTGGTGGTTGGTACCCCAGGGATTGTAGAGCGAAAAAGTATCGTTATTCGCGTTGTAGCCGACAATGGAATAGGCGTGAGAACCAACCATATTGGTCGCTGAGGGCGAAGCGTTCGTTCCGATCGTTAGGGCCTTGTGGTCGGCGATTGCGTCGATGACAATCTGTTTGTTGCCGTTTGAGAGCAAGTAATTGGTAGCGTTTCGTCCGGTAACTTGGGCATAAACATACGACATCCAACCGCCTTCCATGCCGGCAAAAGTGTTCGTGCCATCACGCCCCTCTTTGCCAGTTGCATTCCATTGTGCATAGGCCTTTTCCGCCAGGGCGAGCCACAGAGAAGTGTTCGAGCTGGTTACACTCTTGCCTAAATTCGAGTAGGCAAAGGTTCCGTTAGAATAAGCGGGCAACATTCGGTTTACGGTAATGTAGTCGGCTGTACCCTCTCCGGTTGTAAAGCCCCCTGATCCGCTGTAACTTCCGGTATAGAAGCGAACGGTAAAGGTTCCGTCACCGTTGTCAATGAACATGTTAGTCACAATGTCTGGATTGCTATCAGCTAGTGACCCCAAGGCCGAAACAAAATAACAATCTCCCAAGGCTCCTTGACGCTCGTCTGCACGTGTCGGTGCAGAAACAAATAACGAGCCCGTAGCCGCCCGATAGCTCAATGAATTGCTGGTCAGCGTCGGCAGATCACTTCCCAGGAACCATTTGTCGACTAGAGCCGTGAGCAATGCAGATGTACTCCCCGCGGCCAGATTACCTTTGATTGCACCTGTAATAAGGCTGTTAGCAGGGCTACCGTTGACTACGTTGCCTGCTAAAGCCTTGACATAATCGGCCATGCCAAACGTAGTTCCATTGGTAACGATGTAGCGCATATCGCTCAATTCAGTACTACTAACCGTACCGTCCTGCCCCGCCTTGCGAAGAATCTGCATCACGTCCGAACGACTTAATGAACCATCTGCGTACAAGCTCGTAGCTAGCGACGCCAGAGCGGCATCGCGGATATTGAGTTTCGCCATTACGGTAACGTCTACCGAGGCAGTTACATTTCCACTTTTGGCATATATCGTTACGTTCCCCGCATTGGCGGGTGCCGTGTACAAGCCGCTACTTGTTATACGGCCAGAGGAAGCACTCCATCGAATATTTTGCTTCCCCGCCATGGGTTTGCCGAACTGATCCAAAGCGGTAAACGAGAACTGTAGTTTTGTAGAGGCCGTCATAGCTCCGGTGTCTGGAGTTACTTCGATGGTAGTCAGTTTTTGAGCTACGCCTATAGTGACGGGAAAGGACAATCCCTTGGAACTGGCTACCAACTGATAGGTACCCGGTTTATTGAAAGTGAGCGTCGAATCGCCGCCCGTCGTCACGGCCTTTGCCGTTCCACCTGCGGGCTTGGTTCTTAGCGACCATTTGATTGCAGATTGATTGGTCAGAGGCTGCCCAAATTGGTCGACAATTGTGACGGAAAAACTCTGAGTATTTCCATCCGCACTCACCTTGGCTCCAGGTTTCAACGTCTGATTGGACGAATTGACAACTTGGAGCGCCTTTGCTTGTTGCCTGACCGTCAGGACTTTTTGCCTAGTTACGGACAACCCGCCTGCATCGGTGATCGTGAGGGCAATGGTATATCTACCAGGTTCAGAGAAAGTCAGCTTGGTGCTCTGGGAAGCATTGGTGCCTGTTGTACTGAACTTAGTAGTTGCACCAGCAGGTCCACTAACCACTTGCCAGTTGTATTTTAGGTTCTGTTCGCCGCCATCGTCTTTGCCCTTGGCGGAGAGTGTGACGTCCTTACCTTTGACGACGGCGCCACCGGCAGGTGTGATATTCTTCAAAACTCGCGGCGCTGCGTTGGTAGTAGCCCGCACGGTTGGAACTCTAGATGCTTCCACTGTCACCGCAGACAAATCCAACATCTGTAGCGAATCAAGGGCTGTATCGATTGCGCACAACATGCGAGCCTCCAGCTGCTCGACATTCAGTGGTACCGGCGCGTGATGTTTCTTGTCCGACGCGGGCCGGCTCTGCCACGTGAAATTCATGATGCGACCTTCAATCGAGTTAGGCCTTTGGCACCGTCGCCCGACCATATTCGAAACCTAGTACGCATTCAGACGGAGGGCAAACAAACGGGTTATTTCTTGTCCCTATAGCAGCTCAATTCTCCTTACTTTCCCTAAGGATCTTTCCATTCGCTGCAATTGATTCATGGATGATTAAGGTTCGTCCAGAAAGGTTGTTTGCAGACATCATTCCATGGGCTCAGTGTTTCCTTTCTGAAACGATGATGCCAAAAGTAAATTGTCGCGCAACTAGGCGAAAACAATCTCTCAGCAAGTTCCTCGAAACCAACAGAGCCCAACCAAAAGTCACCATTACGACGCATCCCGCTGAACGCCGTTGCCCGTATTGCTCCCTACGGAAAGAGTCTCGAGTAACGCAAACGGTGAGAGAGGAATCACTAGGTATTGCGATGGTGCGATCACGGTTTACTGAAACGGCGCGTTCACGGATTACTACAACGGTACGATCGCGGATTAATGCACCGGCGAGTTCTCGGAGTACTGAAACGGTGCGATTGTGGAATTTGATCAGCTTACCCTCCTAGGCTTGGGAGCGGCTGTGTTATTTTTCAAGCTGTGTGAGGACATTTCCATGGGGATTTTGTTTTGACGATTGAGTTAAGTAAGGTAAGCAGTTTTCTCATACAAGCAGTGAGTATGAGTTTCTGTGGTTTTCCTTGGTTTTCGAGCCTATTGGCGAATGCATTGATGGAAGGGTTGTGTTTCCTGGCTGAGAGGGCTGCCATATACAATGCAGCCCTCACCGATCGTCTGCCGCCAATGATTGCTTGTTTTCCTTTCATGGTTCCGCTTTCGCAGTTGTATGGTGCTA
>JAGQOY010000289.1 GCA_020427005.1 Planctomycetales bacterium | reverse complement strand
TGCTTTCAAATCGATCCGGTGGAAATAGCGCAACTTCAAAACTGACGCTTCGGGTAACTGTTTCAGCAGCCTGCTAGCTAGGCTGCCTTGGAATGCATGATTTCCTGAGTTGAATTGATTTCGCTGGTTGGTTCTGAGGTAAGTTTTTTGGCAAAGTACAATGGAAACGCTAAAACCTAGCTGCAGAATGAGCTGAGATTTGCCAGGATTGTGTGAGCTGGAGCAATGTATGGCCGCACAGATTCAAGTTATTACCATGAATGGAATTTTCCGTGTCCAAATCCAACCGCAAAAAAAGGTTGCGCATAAACCCAGAAGTTCCAAACCGGCCTCAAACAACTGCTAGCTGGCTGAAACCCATGATATTCATGGTTATTGTGCTGGCCGTAGTCGGCTCGGTTTCATTCTGTTTTTGGCTTGAGAAACAGAACTTGATTGAAGGACGGTCTGGCCGTCAATTACCCGAAAGTCGAGAGGCGCCTCTGGGAACTGTTGGTTCTGTTGTCGAGCCCGAAACTCGGTATTTTACGTCAGGCAACCTTACGCTTGTGTGGGATAAGATAAAACCAGAAATTGCGTCCCAGGTCCAACCTATTTCTATACGTAGCAACATTCAACACAGCGACCTCGCGGGTGCACAATCGTGCCAGAACTGCCACAAGGAAAATTACAGCCATTGGTTCGAGCATTCGCACCACTGGATGAATGCTCTGGCAACTGAATCAACAATTCTAGGCGACTTTGTTTCGCAATACAAAATGCATTATCTTGGAGGGATAGCTACCTTTTTTCGTCACGGCGATAGCTATCGCATGCGTTTCGAACGCGCGGACTTGGTGCGCGAATATGAGATTCATCAGACGATCGGCTCACGTTTCTACCAATACTATGTCGGGGTTGGACTTGAAGGGCCCGAGCCCGCCGGACATGACTACTATGGCGAAGACCATGTGTTGCCTTTTGGCTATTGGATAGAACGAAAAACTTGGGTTCCAATAGTACATGTTTCCGAAGAGCTAGATGATTTTCATCGATGGCAACCTGTGGAAACACTCAAGCCACTTGCCGATCGAGAGGGAGTGGAAGGTGTTGGAAGATCTCGAGGTGTCGTGGACCATACGGTAGATGTGGCATTGGTGTATGCTCGGGCTTGCAACTACTGCCACACCACTTTCCCACTAGGTGACATGATGGTCCGCATGCCAGAACGCATCGGACCGCACCTCAAAGAGAAAACACTATTTTCCCTGAGCGATTATGTTGCTAATAATCACGCGGAAATTTGGGACGGCAAACAGAATACTTTTGAATTCACCAACCAACAGATCCAAAGCATGACGGGTCAGTTCATTGCCTTTGATGCTCGAGAAAAAGCACATTCGCTGGGAGTTGCCTGTGAAGCCTGCCACCTGGGGTGCCGTGAACACGCCGAACACGAATCAATCAAGCCGACCTTTCGACCTCAAAGTCCCAATCTGTATACCTTTGATGATCCACATCAGATGCCTACTCAAGCTACAGCGGCGAACGTCAATTCCATTTGCGGTCGCTGCCACTCAGGAGATCGCCCCACATATGCCGCGGGAATGGCTACATGGAATTCAACTGAATTCACAGACGCCATGCGCGGAAAGTGTTTTCAACAGGCATCCTGTGTAGATTGCCATGATCCACATACTTCCATAGGATCAAAATGGAAGAAATCGGCTCATGAAGACGATGCGAGCTGTTTAAAATGCCATGAGGTATTCAGGCAAGCCAATGTACGTGCTTTGCATACTCGACATCAAGCAGGCAGTGAAGGAGATAGCTGCATGAACTGCCATATGCCTAAGATCAACGAAGGCATGCAGGATGTAGTACGTACGCACACGATCTTTTCCCCGACCAATGCGCCCATGATTGAATCCAATCAACCTAACGCATGCAATCTTTGCCATCTAGATAAGTCCATCGATTGGACGCTTGGGTACTTAAGGGAGTGGTACAACAAGTCATACTCATCCACCGCAATTGGTCAGAACTATCGTGATCGCAGTGCGCCTATGGCCCAAGAATGGTTGCGACAAAACCACGAGCCGACGCGTTTGGTGGTAGCCGCTGCCATACAGCAAAAAGGTGCGAACTGGGCATTGCCAGACATTATCCCATTGCTAGATGATCCCTATTTGATGAATCGACAATTTGCCCAGTTGTGCGTCGAGAGCTTGAGCGGGTCCAAACTCGATGAGCGATTCGGTTATTGGTATTATATGTCGGGCGCAGAGCGAACCAAACTAGTTAGTCTAATCTCGCAGGAACTTGCGGGCCGTTGAAACCAGCAGCAATTCGATTCAATCGCGAAAATCCGCCGTGAGTCAAATTGTCGCGAAGGTTTGAAGAATTTCAGCTTACTTGATAGAATACAAGAGCGTCATGTTGACGGGCATTTCATGCATGAAGTGCATGACCGATCTTTTACGATCAGGTCACATTCCCACCACGTAGTCTCTACTACCTCAACAATACGGTTCCCTATGTTCAGCTGTCGACCCATCGGGTTCGACCAATGTGTCGAACTGCGCAGGCTTAGCTGCCTACCGCTCTGCTTCTTGGGACTGTTGTTCCCGAGCGGTGCTACATCTCAAGACTCCGACGAATTGCTTCGTGAACGGGGTCAAGCAATCTACTTGGAACAATGTGCCGACTGCCATGGCGATCGAGGGCAAGGCGTGCAGGAAGCTTTCGATACCCCACTGCAAGGCGATGAATCGATTGGTGAGTTATCCACATTGATCTCCGAGACGATGCCCGAAGGGGAACCCGAAACATGTGTAGCGGAAGAAGCCTTGGCAGTCTCCACGTATATTCATTATGCGTTCTATAGCGAAGCTGCGCGAATACGCAATCGTCCGCCGCGAATCATGCTGGCGCACTTGACTGCCTCTCAGATGCGGCAGAGCGTTGCCGACTTGTATGCTCGCTTCCAGGGCTTACCCAAGGTTACGAGTGAACATGGTCTGAAAGGGCTTTACTTCGATGGTGATCGTTACAAGCAAGAGAACCTTAAGCTGGAGCGAATAGATTCTGGAATTGATTTTGACTTTGGGCATGAGAGTCCTGCCGAAGGAATCAAGCCAGAATCGTTCTACGTTCAATGGACTGGCAGTTTACTGCCTAAGCAAACAGGTAAATATGAGATCATCGTGCGCAGCACTTGTTCCTTCGTTTTTGATTTCGGGCGTGAAGGCCGAGAATTCATAAATAACCACGTGCAATCTGGCGACAACACCGAATTCCGGCGAACCATCCAGTTGACCACTGGTCGGGCCTATCCCTTCAAGATTGAGTTTCGACAACGAGAACGCAAAACTGAATTGCCGCCAGCCAATATTCGAGTTTCCTGGATACCACCAGGTGAACCAGAGCAGATCATCCCACTGCAAAACTTGATTCCGGTTTCCAGCCCCGCGACCTATTCGGTTCAGTGTGATTTGCCCCCTGATGATCGCAGTTATGGATTTGATCGTGGAATTGAGGTCAGTCGACAATGGGATGAATCAGTAACCAACGTGGCAATTGAATTCGCCGAAGTTGTGATTGACGAACTTTGGCCAAACTTTCGACGAGGCGGACGTAGGCGTGGAGAGCCACGAGAACAAGAAGTTGGACGTGAACGCTTGCAGCAGTTTCTGGAAGAACTAATTTCTACTGCTTTTCGTCAGCCCCTCACCGACGAATTGAGAGAGCTGTATATCCATAAGCAGTTGGCAGAGACTAGTGACGATGCTGATGCCATACGAAGAGTAGTCCTGCTAACTCTCAAGTCTCCGCGATTCCTCTATCCAACTTCCAATTCTCAATTAAGTGATTCTCGTCAAGTCGCTAATCGCCTTGCCTTGGTGATGTTTGATTCGCTGCCCACAGACGGAAAATTGCTTGAACAGGTCGATCGAAATGAATTCCGAGATGAAGCTGCCGTTCGGCAATATGCTAGTTCCCAAATGGACGATTATCGATTGCGTGCCAAAACCCAACAATTCATGCACCAATGGATGAACGTCGACGAATCAAAAGAGATCATCAAGGATGAACAGCAATTTCCCGGGTTCTCAGCTGAATTGGTTCGAGAGCTTAAGCAATCGTTGAATACGTTTCTTGATGATGTCGTCTGGCGTGAACCTGGCTCTGATTTCCGAAATCTTTTTTTGGCAGATTGGTCGTATACAAGTCCAGAAATCATTAAGTTCTATGGACCGAATTGGTGTAAGCTGTCTACCGATGATGGATGGCAGCGAACCATAGCGACGCCTGGAGAACGTTTCGGTGTACTTACACACCCCTACATTCTCAGTTCGCTGGCCTATCATGATTCAACTTCTCCGATACATCGTGGTGTATTTGTAATCCGTTATTTGCTTGGCCGGACTTTACGCCCCCCAGCAGATGCGTTTGCTCCACTGAGTCCCGACTTGCATCCGGACCTAACGACTAGGCAAAGAGTTGCTCTACAGACTAGTCCTGAAAGCTGTCAGAAATGCCATGCGAAAATCAACGCGTTAGGATTTGTATTGGAAAACTTTGATTCTGTAGGGCGCTACCGCAACCAAGAGCGAGGGCATTCCATCGACCCTAGCGGGCAGTACAATACGCGCGATGGCGAAGATATTCCATTGAATGGGCCAGCCGATTTAGCTGAATTCCTGGTATCCAGTCGAGATGCCCACGAAGCGTTTGTCAGTCGGGCATTTCAACATTTTGTGAAACAACCCGTGGCAGCCTACGGTAAAAATAAACTACGTGAGTTAACTGACCGTTTTGAGCAGAACGAATTTAATATTCAGAAGCTGATCGTCGATATCGTCGTAACCGCCAGTCTTTTCGAACCCGTTGTACCAGCCGAACCCGATATAGCTAGTACGGTTCAAGCCATCCTGCCTACAAGCCCATGATTTGTTAACATAATAGTGCTTCCCCCCCTCCCAGCCTTTTTTGCCCTGCCAAATATCCCGCCAAACATCCAAATAGAAAGAGTCCTAATTGATGAATGCGACCTTCACATCTCGTCGTCAGTTTCTCCTTAGGGCTGGCGTTAGCGCGGCAGCCGCAAATTGGGTGCTTAATTTTCCGAGCCTACGAAGTGCAAAGGGATCGAGCGGCGTACACCGGAAACAAAGGCTTGTATTTGTCTTCAGTCCCAATGGTGTCATTCCGGCTCACTTTTGGCCCGAGACCCTGGGCGCCGAGTTTGAATTGAAGCGAATTTTGGAGCCGTTGTCGGAACTAAAATCTCAAACCATGACTTTGCACGGAATGTGTAATCGAATTAAGGGAGATGGCGACGGACACATGCGAGGAATTGGTTGTTTGTTGACCGGCATTGAACTGTTTCCAGGAGATATTCAAGGCGGGTCGGATACACCGGCTGGTTGGTCGATGGGAATCTCGGTCGATCAATTCATCAAGAACCAGTTGCAAAGTCAGGTTGAAACTCAGACCCGATTCGGTTCCTTGGAGTTAGGGGTTATGGTACCCGAGCGAGCTGATACCTGGACGCGTTTGTCATATGCAGGTCCAAATCAGCCTGTGGCGCCTATAGATAACCCCTACAAACTGTTCGATAAACTATATGGCCAATCTCGAAATAGAGAGTTGCTGGCCAGCGTACTTGATGACTTACAATCTGATTTCCGCAAAATCGAAACAATCATTAGTCGAGAAGATCGTGACTTGCTGCATTCACATTTGGATGTAGTGCGTAACATTGAAAAGGAATTGCAGTTGGAAATGGTACAGGGACCAGACCAGGAATCTCAAATACATGCGGTTCCTGACCTGCCTCCCAACGTGGAAGAAGAAAACGACAACATGCCTTTGATTACACGCATGCAAATGGATTTGCTAGTGAGTAGTTTTGTCGCCGATTCAGCTCGTGTCGCGTCATTTCAAATCACTAATTCCGTTGGACAACCCAAAATGCGTTGGATCGGAATTGACGAAGGCCATCATGAATTGTCACACGAACCGGACAGCAATGAAGAGGCATACGAAAAGTTGATCAAGATCAACACTTGGTATTGTGAACAAATTGCGTATCTGGCAAAACGACTGGCTGAGACGCCAGAGCCTGGTGGAGAGGGTAGTTTACTGGACAATACAACAATTGTGTGGACTAACGAACTCGGCAAGGGTAACTCCCACACAAGGGACAATATCCCCTTTGTCTTGGTCGGAGGAGGCCTCGGGTTTAAGATGGGGCAGGCGTTGGATTACGGTAAGGTTAATCACAACCGCTTGCTAATGACGTTCTGCGCCGCCATGGGACATCCAGTTGATTCCTTTGGCAACCCCGATTTCTGTGACGACGGTGTGCTAACAGGACTTTCATAACACACGATTACTTCGAGTATCCTTACAGCTGCGCTGAAGTGGAACCAAACGCAATTCAGCATGATCAATAGACCATTTGTAATTGGCTTGGTTGGCGGAATTGCGTCAGGCAAGAGTAGCGTGGCTCATGCTTTGGTTGAATTGGGAGCCGTTCTAATCGATGCCGACGAAATCGCTCGTCGAGTGACTGACCTGCCCCTCGTGCTGCAGCAACTCTGCAGAGAATTTGGGGATTCGATTTTGACGCCTGAAGGAAAGCTCAACCGAAAATCTCTCGCTGCCCTCGTATTTGGAGACCAGGAAGGTAACCAACAACAACGACTTCGACTAGAGGATATTGTCCATCCGCTTGTCAAACAGGACATTTGCTGCACGCTAGCGCACTTCCAATCACTCCCAGTTCCTCCCCTGGCAATCATCTTGGATATCCCTTTGCTCATAGAGACTGGTTGGGAATCAAGCTGTGACTTTATCATATATATCGATACTCCAAGATCGAGTCGCATACGCCGTGCAAATGAACGGGGATGGTCGGAGGAAGAGTTGCTAAGAAGAGAACACTCGCAACTGCCATTAGAAGAAAAACGCAAATCAGCTACCCACATTTTTCCAAATGATGATTGCGATCAACCTGAATTGACGCGACGAATTCGCCGTCTGTGGGACCAAATGCTGGCATCCGTCGAGCGAAAGTAATCGCTAGAGCAAACTTCACATAAGAGTAGCGTTTTTTCGCACATTTGCTCAATGATTTCCTTGCAAAC
>JAGQOY010000028.1 GCA_020427005.1 Planctomycetales bacterium | reverse complement strand
GGTTGTCGTCGGGTTAGTACCCTGCGCGGTCGGCGGTTCTCCCATCTCTAGTTGGCAGCCTGGGGGCTTTCATGAACAAACTCACTCCCATCCTTACGACGATATGTTGGCACGCATGTCCGTTGCATTGCAGGCAGGTGAGCTGAAAGGCATTCTTTGGCATCAGGGCGAATCGGACTCAAACGAAGTCAATGCTCCATTGTATCGCCAACGACTGACGGAATTGATCGGCCGCTTACGCAGCGACTTTCGTTCTCCAAAGGTTCCTTTCGTAATGGGTCAGATGGGTCAATTCCCGGGCAAGCCATGGGACGCGTGGCGATTCCAAGTCGATGCCGCATCACAACAAGTAACTCGTGAAGTTGCTAACGTGGCTTTGGTGAGCTCGCAGAATTTAATCCATCGTGGTGACGAAGTTCATTTTGACTCGTGGTCTTACAGAGAACTTGGCAATCGCTACTACGATGCGTTCCACTGGCTCCAACAGCGACAACCAACTCATAGGCTCTCCACGACCTCGGAAAATCCGCGCAATACAGAGGGAGATTTTATTAGGCTATCGTCGGGCGACCTGTTGCATATCTACTCGCGTTTTTCCTCCGGTTCCTCCGATCATGCTGCAGCTGAATTGGCTTCTCGCCGAAGCTCCGACGGCGGTAAAACATGGTCCCATCAGGATCGAATCGAAGTTGCTAATGAAGCAAGCATGAACGTGATGAGTGTATCGCTGTTGAGATTACGCGATGGGCGAATTGCGTTATTTTATCTTCAGAAGGAGTCACTTACAGATTGCCGGCCAGTGGTTCGTTTCTCAAGTGACGAAGCCCAGTCGTGGAGCCAACCCACGGCTATCATTCCAGATTCATTGCGAGGTTACTACGTACTCAACAATGATCGGGTCATCCAGACTGAAGCCGGGAGATTGATCTGCCCCGTTGCCTGGCACCGCAGCCCCGATCAGTCGCAGGCCGACTGGGCGGGCATCGTAAGCGTGTTTTTTTCGGACGATGGTGGAACCTCGTGGCAACAGTCGCTGACCAAGCAGCGAGCGTTTGCTTCGTCTGGGGCACGAATCTGGGCTCAAGAACCCGGAGTAGTACAGCTTTCCGACGGAAGACTTTGGATGTGGGTCAGAACCAACGCAGGTTGGCAATACGGATGCTACAGTCACGATGACGGAAAGACCTGGTCGGAATTTGTACCAACCGGCCTAGCGTCCCCTCGTTCTCCGGCCTCCATTGAAGTAATTCCAGGATCCCACGATCTGCTGGCCGTTTGGAATGATCACTCAGATCGTGAAGTTGATCAGCGTGTTCTACGCACGCCTCTGTGTTATGCCATAAGTCAAGATGATGGCATTACCTGGTCAAAGCCTTCGGTAATCGCGTCCGACCCAACTGGCTGGTACTGCTATACGGCGTTAGAGTTCGTTGACGAGAATTTGGTGTTGGCATATGCCTCTGGATCTCAACGATCAGGTGAGCAACTTTCTGGAACGGATTTTCTCCGTTTACCCATCGATGACCTATACTCCCAAGCTGGCCTGGCCAGAATCGAGCAAGTGCAACGAATTTGGCAATCAGCTCCACACAATGCGTTCACTGATCTAATTCGGTTCAGAGACAAGTGGTTTTGTGTCTTTCGCGAAGGCACAGGCCATGTGTCTCCCGATGGGGCCCTGCGAGTTATCTCTTCGACCGATGGCGCAAATTGGAAATCGGCCGCGCTCATCCGATCCGAAAATTCGGATTTGCGCGATGCAAAAATCACTAGTACGCCGGATGGCAGACTCATGTTGTCTGGAGCAGGTGCTCTGCACGATCAAAGTCAGGGGAGACATCAATCGTTTGCTTGGTTTTCAAAAGACGGTTACGAATGGACCAAACCTGAGTCCATCGGCGACCTCAACTACTGGCTTTGGCGAACCACATGGAATTCACGAGAAGCATTGACGATAGGATATGCGACGGGAGAAAACCTACCGCGCGAAGTTCGCTTGTATCATTCCACTGACGGCGTCCGTTTTGAAACGCTAGTCGCCAATCTTGGCATTACTGAGTACCCCAACGAATCCTCGATTGTTTTCGATCGCGACCAGACAGCTTATTGCTTATTGCGGCGAGATGAACATGGAGCACACGGATTGCTGGGAGTTTCTCACCCGCCATTTAAAGACTGGCAATGGAAGGACATTGGTGTGCGCATTGGTGGGCCTCACATGATTCTTCTACCCGACGGGCGAGTTGTGGCTGCCGTACGGCTTTACGATCACCAAGTTCGAACCAGCCTCGGCTGGATCAACTTCGAAACTGGGAAATTCAACGAGTTCTTAACTCTACCATCTGGAGGTGACACAAGTTATGCCGGATTAGTATGGCACGATGACCGACTGCATGTAAGTTATTACTCGGCTCACGAGTCGTCGGAACAAGAATTCAAAACAGCCATTTACTTCGCTACAGTCTCTTTGCCGGCAGCGAACGTTACGGCGCGATGAAGGAGAGGTTCCGGAGTGTTGAATGCAGTCCCTGCATCTGGGACCGCGTTCGCGTGGGTTGTGACTTTGGACCTCGCCTACCCCATTGATTTACTCAGCCGGGAGAACCAGGCCAGCCCGCCTAACAACGAAAAGAGGTTCCGGACGCGACAACGTCGGAACCTCACGTGAAGCATTTGTTGAATGATACGGGATGCAAAATGCACAGGACGCTACAAGCCTGCTGCAACACACCGATGAACCGAACAACGCTACCTACCCAGACAACTTCATGCCTGATGAGTAGGTTGTGGACTTAGCGCCCAATAGTCGGCGGATCGTTAAGTAGGAAGTCCCGTGGACCACGTGTGGTGTAATATGGATAGGCAACTTGAGCTGCTTGGCCAGAACCAGCATGAGCTTGGTTTCCACCCAAAAGCCGTTGATAATCTGTACCACCGCGCTGCCAACCAATGTTGCAAGGACGGCAGCCAATATTACCGTTGCAGTTGTTACAGTTTCTATTCACATTGCAACCTGTGCCACTAAGCAAGGTGAATGCCAAGGTCAAACCTAACATTACGCGTTTCATTTGCGTCATCCTTTACGCACTCGGTCACCCCGTAAGGTGCCCAAAATAGTTGTAAGGTCGCACGGCAGCGTGGCACAATTGCCTGCGGGAGGCGCGCCAAAAATTGCGACGACTACGTTGATTCGGTCCATCCAAGCTTTGGCAATGCGGGATGCCATTTCAGCCTGCAGAATGTCGAATCGGCTCCTAACTGCTTGAAGAATCGAGAAAACCCTTAGGATTCGTCGACTCGCGTCGATACTGAGCGTGAAAGCCAACGCAGTATACCTATTTTCAATTCGAGGATCACTTTGGAATTCGATGTCGTCGTAACTGCACCCGGCAGCCTGGGAGATGTCAACCCAATGCTGGCAATCGCCCGTGGAATTTCCAACTCGGGTCGACAGGTCTTGTTCTGCACATCAGAGCGATACCTTCCGCTTGCCGAGCGCGCTGGGCTGCGGACACATTGTCTTGTGAGTGAAAAGAAGTTTCTTGAGATGACGTCCGATCCGCACCTGTGGTCCCCCGTGCGCGGACTACGCGTCATATTTAGCGATACGATTCGAGATTTCTTGAACGAACACTATGACTTCCTGGAGTCAACTTGCTCTCCAGACAAAACAATCCTCGTCAACCATATGCTCGATTTTGCGAGTCGCATTTATAAGGATCGACATCCTGAAACGCGTTTGGTGTCAGTTGGTCTCAGCCCATCATTACTGCGTTCACATCGGGCACCTCCGCGGTACAGTGGCCGTGCTTGGGAGCCGTGGTTTCCCAAAATATTATTGCCAGCAGCGTTGGCATGTGCTGACCATTGGCTGGATTCGCTCTGCGGCCCTCACATTAATCAACTTCGCCATCGACTTGGTCTGAAGCCAGTGCACCAAATTGTCCGCAATTGGTGGTGGTCACCCGACTTGGTCCTTTTGATGTTCCCAGAATGGTTTTCAGTTCCCCATAGTGACCTCAAACCACAAATGGAGCACTTGCAGTTTCCCCTTTGCGATAGCGGAGACTTGTTGGATGGGCAGGTGCCCCAAGAGGTAGCAAGTTTTTTATCGAGGATACCTGATAAACCGATCGTGTTTGCTCCCGGTACAGCACACCATCATGCATCCAAGTTCCTGCGAGCCGCCAAAGACGCCTCTTCCAGGCTGAATCGTTCAGCCATCCTGCTATCCACCGACGCAAGTCAAATACCGCACCCATTACCACCGAACATCATGGCGTGCAAATACGTTCCATTTCGGCAACTGCTTAGGTCTGCCGGTCTGATTGTTCACCACGGCGGAGTGGGAACAACCAGCCAAGCTTTGGCAGCTGGGATACCACAACTAGTATTGCCCATGGCCTTTGATCAATTTGATAATGCGTCACGCGTACAACGCTTGGGTTGTGGAAGATGGTTTCCAATGACCAAGGTCAGTGCCTCGAAGCTAGTGGCCGCAATCCAAAAACTTCCCCAATCGACCCAACATACTGGGCAGGTGGCTGAGCGTTTGCGCAATTCTCCTCTCGACATGCAATACGCAGTAAATCGAATACTCATGCCTGGAACCGATTAGTATCCGAATTCTAGTGTTACTCAGGTACCGTTCGAATCCATTTAACCTAATTTTTTGCGGCGGGCTCGAGAGGCCGTAAGTGCTGAGGAACCTCGGGAGCAATTTCAATAAGCTTATTGACTTGTCCAGGTCCCTGTTGGTGCAGTTCAAAAGCATCGTAAAGCTGGCCGATGGCAGTTCGAGCCTCGAATCGCAACTTGGCTCCGTCGATATGAATCACCTGGTAAAGTTGAGTGTCTTCGGCCAAACGCCGCATGAATTCATGTCGGCTGTTGTTGTACATCTTAGGCCCACTTACCGAGACCACATAAACTGTACCTGCTTTTTTATCCACCGCCTGCACACCCGTAGGCACATTTTGGGTGCCTACGATGCTTTCTGCTTCCGTGGGCATATGCTCGGGCACGTCAAATCCCGTTCGCCCGTATGTGTGGTCATGACCAGTTAACACTAAGTCGACCTGATAGCGATCGAAAATCGGCTTCCAAATCGCCCTGAGAGCAGCGTTATCTCGATCCTTACCAGTTGAATAAATAGGATGGTGAAATGCGCAAACGACCCAACTTGCTTGATTGTTCGCCAGTACCTCTTCCAGCCACACTGCTTGTTCGTCCTGACGCTCGTTGCTATTGAGACATATGACACGCAAATCATGATAGGTGAAGGTATAGCAAGATTCTTCTAGGCCAGCGGGGCCCTGTTCAGGCAGTGTGAAAGAGGGTCGCCAGTGATGCGACAATCGACGGCGTCCATCTTCGCGTTTAGCTTGTTCGTGATTTCCTGGCACAGGTACGTTCGGTACCATGGCGTTGAGCCAACCGCCCGCGCCAAACCACTCACCCCATTCCGCGTCGGACTCGGCAGTATTGATCAGGTCCCCTGCATGCAATAAGAATGCAGCTTTGGGGGCATCCCGATAGGCTTCGCGAATAACGCGAGACCACATGGATCGGAGATTGTTTTGTGCATCACCAAAGTAAACAAAAGAGAACGGCTCCGGCGAAGCTGAGGCGGTCGAAAATTGAAACCATTCACTCCAATTGGTCCCATCTCCCACCCGGTAAGCATAGCGAGTGCCGGGCTGAAGGTCTTTGAAATTCACACTATGATAGTGGGCCGTACTAAGGTCCGTTTTCAACGCCTCGGAAACTGCGGCCACCTGTGTCGCTTTTTCGGGAAAGTATGGAGTCGCATCAGCCGCGACAATCTCAGCAATTCCGGATACGACTTCTACGCTCGTCCGCCAGGTCACAGCCTGTGTAGTCCGAGGATCCCCATTCCACGTTAGGATAACACGATCCGGCATCGCAGTCGGTGCGTATAAGGCGGCTGGCTTGACGGCCTGTACTCCATGTGCCTCTTCCCCATCGTGTGCACAGCAGGTTAGATAAGGTAATAGAAATGTCCAAGCGACTGCCAACCACAAATCTTTACGCACGTTGCAGACTCCAATACGAATATCACTGCCCTGGGAATGACTGTGAGTTTAGTCGCACAGTATGCCAAGAGCAACGCACCTAAAGCCAACTCCACTAAGCACGTGGATGCCTCCGAGCGTCCCGAAAGGGTGAAGTGACAGAAGTCCACCCGAGTTCTCGTCCGAAGCCTTGGGCGACGATATCCTATCAAGCCGCTACCAGCACCGAGACCGATGGTAACGGCTGCCTGAGAGTCGCCGATTCTCCGGCAGCGACTTGTCGCACGAAAAGTCCGAAGAGCTAAAACTGTCGCGTTGAACTGGGTGCCGCAGAACCCGTAGGTGACGGAGTGGAGCCGATGGGTTGCACAGAAATCACCGTTGCACCATCCTCTAGCACCATACCTGGGCGTAATTCTCCAGCCGTATTCCCGACGGTTGGCCTGGCAACGGAATAGTTCGTATTTGGTACGACATTTGACTGGGGCACGACAACAGCTGTAGGAGCAGCATACGAATACGCTGTGGTGGGAGCGGTATAGACGACAGGTGGGTTGTATAAGTAGGCCCCAGTAGCAGGAACCGAATAGTAGTTGGAATACAGCCTACTACTACCGTAATAGCTGGGGCCAATACTAAGACTAATACCTGATCCATACATACCGTAACTGGGCCCTCGATAGCCAGAATATCCCAACCCCGAGTAACTTCCATATCCTAAGCTGCCATACCCGAGGCCGTAGCCACCGAGCGCAGAACCAAGTCCGATACCTATGGAAACTCCACCGCGCCCCCCATAATTTGAGTGCGAATGCCCCCCCGTATAGCCTCCAGAGAATCCATGACTTCCAGAATGACCATGCCCACCGTGGCCATGCTGAGCCAAAACGGCAGCCGGAAAGCACAATAACCCAGCAACGAACAGAATAAGCTGACGCATTTGATCCTCCTCAGCTGACATCTACACAATGAACGTAAATACTCTAATTCTAGGGCATTACCGAACACAAACACCCCTCAAGAAGTGTGTTGGCGGATAAAGCGACTCAAATCTGTATTTGATCGACATTATCCTACAATCAATATTAGGATGCTGTTGAAAAATTGGTAGCGAAACTCCCTCCTGAATAGACCATCCAGATTTTCCACTTGGTTCCCCAAAAACACAAAGCATGAACGATGGAAGCAAGTGTCCCCAGACATAGCCCGCCAATCAAACTAGCCAACTTGCGCGAAAAACAGCTCGGTCAAGCACTTTCGTCACCAGATGGCTGGGACGTAGTCATTATCGGAGGCGGTGCAACTGGTCTTGGTGCAGCCGTCGATTCAGCGGCTAGAGGATATCGAACGCTGTTGCTTGAGGCTCACGATTTTGCGAAGGGAACAAGCAGTCGTTCGACGAAGTTGATCCATGGGGGAGTGCGATACCTGGCCTCGGGTCAGTTATCGATGGTTCGCCACGCGTTGGCGGAACGGGAACGACTCTTAAAGAATGCACCCCACGTAGTCCACACCTTGGAGTTCGTTATCCCTTCACCTGGCACTGTCGACAAGCTGTACTACTGGACTGGCCTCAAGCTTTATGATTGGTTGGCCGGCAAGTCTCAAGTGCCGCCAGCTCGTTCACTCAGTCGCGCAGAAGTCAATCAACGGCAGCCTACGCTTCGCCCGGATCGCTATGGGGGTGGAATCCTGTACTGCGATGCTCAGTTTGACGATGCTCGTTTGGCAATAAGCCTTGCCAGGACAGCCATTGAGCTTGGGGCTTGTGTGCTGAACTATGTATCCGTTGATAAGCTGCTCTTTGACGACGGGAAAGTAGTTGGTCTAGAAGCGACGGATCAATTCACAATGCAGTCCTTTTCCATACGCAGCAAAGCAACCATCAATGCGACTGGCGTCTTTGCTGAACGCATCCTTACACAAGACCCATCATTTGAAATCGGAAAAGTGGCAGTTCGCCCCAGCCAAGGAATTCACCTTGTCCTACCTCAAGAATTTCTTCCCACGCAGTCCGCTCTGCTCATACCGAAAACCGATGACGGACGTGTGCTATTTGCCATTCCATGGCTCGGCAAGACCTTGATTGGAACGACGGACGTTCCGGTACAATCCATTCAACTAGAACCTCGAGCGCAGAATTCCGAGATCGACTATTTACTTGAGCATGTCGGTAGGTATTTGATGCATACTCCCAAACGGGAAGATGTGCTCAGCGTTTTTGCTGGCCTAAGACCGCTGGTAGATCATAGACAATCCAGCAGTACGACCGCATCCATGTCGCGTGAACACCATATACTCTGCAATCCATCGGGCTTGATTAGTATCATTGGTGGAAAATGGACAACTTACCGACACATGGCCGAAGAAGTTGTGGACTTGGCTCAACAAAATGCCAGTCTTATGCAAGTCGCATCAACAACGGCCAATTTGCAACTGGTGGGTGCTAGTCGCACACCCGTCCAACCTAACTCAGCACCTAGTCTGACGAGCATCCCTCAGCGTCTCGCATGCTTTGGTACCGAGGCGGCCAGTATTCTAGAGCTGGAGGCCGAAGATAGGCAATTAGCAGCTGTTATCCACCCAGAGTCGGAACATACCTATGGCGAGCTTCATTGGATGCTTGAGCATGAAATGGCCGTGACGATAGAAGATGTTTTGGCAAGGCGATGGCGGTTGTTGCTCCTGGACGCACGCTTGGCAATAAAGTGTGCACCGCCCGTGGCCCGGTTCATGGCCGCCTGCGGACAGCATGATGAGAATTGGGTTGCCCAACAAGTGAAGGAATTTGAGTCGTTGGCGCGTGGCTACTTGCCTGAGAATCAAAACTAGTCGATAACAGACGGTCTTCCCACACAAAAAATTCAGCATTTTATTATGTTCGTGACAGCGCATATTTGTGGGGGACGTGAAGGACAATTGGCAGTGAATGTCGCGGGACGTTTCATTCTTTAAGATTTTTGGAGCATCACATGCGTTGGGAAGGTAGAGAAGAGAGTGCGAACGTCGAGGATCGCCGCGGAATGCGCACCCCAATGATGCTCGGCGGGGGAGGGCTAGTGACTATTATTGTAGTCATCATTGGCTTGCTACTTGGCCAACCGCCCAATCAGTTATTACAAGATATCGAGCAGCAACAAGCCGGTGCACAGCTCGCCGCTGACGGGGACATTAATCCAGAGGAAGAGGCAGCAGCAAGTTTTGTCAAAGTCGTTCTGAAGGATACAGAGGATGTCTGGAACCGAATCCTGCCACAAGATTTGGGAAAACAATACCAGGAGCCTATCTTGGTTTTGTTCTCTGGTTCTGTGGACTCCGCCTGTGGTCAAGCGAGCGCAGCGGTCGGTCCCTTCTACTGTCCGGGAGATTCCAAGGTCTATCTGGACCTCAGTTTCTTCAAAGAACTACAGGATCGTTTCGGGGCCCCCGGAGACTTTGCATGCGCTTATGTAATTGCACACGAAGTTGGGCATCACGTGCAGAACCTTCTCGGTCTTTCGACCCAAGTACAGCGATTGCAGCAGGGCACTGATAAAGTTGAGGCTAATCATCTTAGTGTACGCCTTGAACTTCAAGCCGACTTCCTGGCAGGTGTTTGGGCCCGGCATGCACAGGAGACGAAAGACATTCTGGAATCTGGGGATTTGGAAGAGGCCATCCGAGCAGCTCAGCAGATCGGAGACGACACACTGATGAAAAAAGCAGCCGGACGCGTTGTTCCCGATGCTTTTACGCACGGTACGTCGGAACAAAGAATTCGCTGGTTTACCCATGGACTCAAAACCGGTGATTTGACGGCCCTCGACCAGCTTTTCGAGCTTCCCTACGAAAAGCTTTAATAGCGGCAAAGAACGTGGTGACGACTCTTTATTGGCGTTGGACACCTTGGCGGGAAACCATCCCACATAGGGTGAAGACACCCACCACATGTGGAGTACTATTCCACAGTAACTTTCAGATTCTTAATAGAATTAGGAAAAACCGCTTTAACCTCGGCAAACGGGAACTTCCCTTCTTTCTGCACGTCCAAACGTCAGCAATCGTACCGCAAACTCGCTCCCCGTGAGTATTAAGGTGCGCATTAAGCGCGTTACAGGCGTTGCAGAAGGTAAAATCGCCAAGCAAGAAGCCAGGCAGTCTAGAGCATCTGGGAGAATTGGCGCGTCTAGGCACCAGCAAATTTGCAACGTCTTAGGCCGCAATTATAATCGACCCTCATGTCTAGGTTGGGTCGAATGGCGGTATTTGCGCTCTTATTGGCCGCTAGATAGCTCCTCATTTGGTGGTAATTGCGAAAGCCGTTTCAAACGGTATTAGGCAACTTGTACGCCTGCCCTGGGGCGTCAAGGATAGAAAAATCAGCACAACTTTCTTTATCCAAGGGTTGGTAATGGCCATCCGAAAGCCACATTCAACGGATTCTTTCACTGCCTCTGCCTCCAGGCCTGCTACGCAGGCTCGCGCGCGTTTCCGTCAGATGCTGTTGGAGAACCTGGAATCTCGCCAGTTATTAGCCGTGGGGCCTCAATTGATAGGCATCCAACCCAACGGAAGTGACTTGCTGGTTGATGGCGACGTTCGCCAGCAATCACCGCGTGAACTAGTACTTCGTTTTGACGACTCGCAAGTCATCGATCCAACAACGTTGAGCGGAATCCGATTAACGCGGGCCGGCGGTGACGGAACCTTCGGGGTGAATACCGCCCAGACCGACTTTGGCAGTCTAGGTGGAGCCAATATTCAACTCACCGCCAAGATTCCAGGGCAGACCTATACACTGAATGTCACGCACGCGGTGTTGGGAGCAGGTGCGGGACCAGCGATCGGTTTAAGCGGAAATACGGTTTCGATTACCATCAATACAAATTCTGCTAGCCCAACCACTGCGACGCAGTTAATCAATGCGATCAACAATTCAGCACTCTTACAGGGCAAGCTTTCAGCGTCACTGAACGGCGGTTCGGGATCTGCCGTGCTTGGTCAAACCAGTGCCGCCGCTTATGCGCCGGTGCTAGTAAACCGCAACAACGACGAAATCATCACTCCTGGCGCTGCGCTGGTGGGAGAAAACCCCAACGAGAACGAAGTCACGTTGCGTTTTGCTCAGACCCTCAAAGATGACAACTATCGTCTGGAAGTGTTCGGCTTTGACGATCCAATTACAGGCGTTGTGGGGTTGCGCAACACGTCCGGACTGTTATTTAAACCAACCGTGGCCGGGACGCGAAATGACCAGATTGATTTCCGATTAGATCTCGGACCGCAGGTCGTATCCGTGGTACCGCAGCCAGTGGTCCGAGTCGGTTCGCAGCTGGTTCAAAACCGAGATGAGATTGTCGTTTACTTTGACTCCGACAAACTGCTGGTTGAAAACGATTCTTTGGGTCGCCCCACGAGTCGCTCCGTCGAGAATCCGGCTTTCTATCAGTTGATTGCCACTTCCGATACGGTCGAGAACACAGATGACGTGGCGTTTACGCCGATTAGCGTTCACTATAACGCGACGGTCAATACTGCCACTTTGAAGTTTTCTCGGGACTTGAACGATCTTACTGGAGGTGGTCTAGGTACGACATATCGCCTCCGCATTGGCACCAGTGAATCGGCACCAATCGCCCCAACGCGCAGCGAAGCTGCAGCCACGGTTGTCTCTGATTTGGGCACCGCTGGTGAAGTTAAACTGAGGTTTACTGCGCGCGAGGTTGGAGAGGGCGGCAATGGGATCCAGGTCGTCCTCCAGAACTCAGGAAATGGCACACCTGCTGTTTCGACTGCGGGTCGCGTAATCACGGTGGATATGGGGCTGAACACTCTGACTGCAGCCGACCTGATATCTCTAATTAGCAATTCGTCTGCGGCGACTAGTTTGATAAGTGTATCGCTTGAAGCCGGTTCAAGTTCAACAGTTGTTGGCAATCGCAACTTGACTTATTCTCCGCTTACATTGGTGGGCCTAGGAAGCTCTTTTGATACGGCCTCGGATTTAGGAGTTATTGGCTCTTCCACGCAATTGTTGACTAGCCGGATCGTCTCGTCAGCGATCGATCCCGAAGCATTTATTTTGGATTTGCCTGGTGCAAGCGATGATGCTGCGCACCGCGTGCTGCCGCAGAACTCGACCACGTCATTCGAAGATCACGTCAACCCTGCCTTCGGTGCTGACTCGACCGACGGCATTACAACCCTGTATTACAACTTCCGCACTTTGTATTCCAGCGATGCGTCAGGCAATCTGTTAATCAATGCGATCACGGACCAGCAGAAGGCGCGATCCCGAGAAGTTTTAGGTCTGTGGGCCGATAAGATTGGTGTGCAGTTTATCGAGACCCCTGATCTTGGAATCACAATCGCCACGGGCTCCTTCAATGGTTTGTTGCCCATCGCTGGCACACAGCTGCAGCGACAATTCGGCTTGGGATTTGGTGTCCGAATTGATCCCTCCTTTAACAACTCTTTGGTCGTAATGTCTGCCACCTTGGATTGGAGCAGCGATTACGGAGAGGACTTCACTCGAGTAATGGCTTCGGCCATGGGCTTGGTGCTGGGACTCGAATACGCAGGTGATCTGCCAGAAACGACGTTGATGCGATTGGATCCAACGTTCTTGTCTGGAAGCGGTCCACTTGTAGATCCTAACGACGCCCAATTAGATGCCACAGACGAATTCTATGAACCGGTGCTGCCCGGCAACCAAGATGTTCTGCACGCGCAGTATCTTTATCGCCCGGATGGAACGGACGTTGATCTGTATCGCTTCCAGGTTGATTTTGGCGGAGAAGATCGGGTTGGTTTGTTGACTGCCGAAACGTTTGCTGAACGTTTGACCAACAGCAGCTCATTGAACACGAACATCGAACTGTTCCGTGAAATACAGGCATCCGCAACAACTTCGCTTGGTGAAGCAACCAGCATGCAGTTGCGATTTGAGGCCGTTGCACCTGGTGCCCAAGGCAATCAGCTACAGGTCTTTTTCACACAGACTCAACGAGGCGATGCATCCAAGCCTACGGTATTGGTCTTCCCAAATGCCATCAGCATCGACTTAAACTCCACTCCCGGCAACGAGAGTACCGTGCAAGACGTTATGAATGCGTTGCATAACTCGGTGGCGGCCAGCCGGTTGGTGCGTGTCGAACTAGTATCGGGAGATGCAACCAAGGTTATTGGCGACAACATTCTGACTCAGAATCCAGTTGTACTCCACGGCGGTGGAGTTGAACTGGTAGCGCAAAACGATGATTACTTCAGTAACGATTCTGTTCTACGACAATCGCTCACTACCGGTATTTATTATTTGGGTGTGAGTGCTAGCGGCAACGATCAATACAATGCCAATATCGAAGGCACCGGCTTCGGCGGTCAATCCCAGGGCGAGTACGAACTGCGTCTAACCTTCCGCGCGGCCGTTGATACTGCCGATGCCATTCAGGACTTGGCAGGTACTCATGATCAAGCGGTTGCCCTGGATGGTGACGGGGACGGGACACCGGGAGGTGTCTACAACTTCTGGTTCCAGACTCGTCCCATGGATCGCACATTGAGCTTCAACGCGGGCGCCTCAACTAATCTTGAAGGCCGCACGATTACCATCGTAGGTGCCAACAATACGACTCGCATTTTCGAGTTTAGCGCCGATACGACTGTCGCCGGTGGACGCATCCGCATTCCATACTTGCCAAGCTTTACGGCTGGCGACTTGGCAAACGCGGTAGCCAATACGATCGCCTCTCGATCAGAATTGGGCGTGGGAGCTACGGCCAACGGAATTAGTTTGAAGCTCGTTGGCGAGCGTCAAGTCACCATCGATCCAGCTATCACGATCGTTGATGTTGGTGGCCGCACAATTTTTGTTGATAAGGCGGCAGGACCAAATGCTGATGGCAGTTTGGCACATCCTTTCAATAACATTTCTGGAACTGGAGTACCTAACGCGTTTGCCGCCTCGCATCCCGGAGACATCGTACGCATCGTGGGCAATGGAGGTACCGACCAGAGTTTCACAACGGCCCACGATAATTTTGCCTATGAGATTGGTGTCGGCTTGTTGCCCGGATCAACTCTCGCTGATGGTGCGACCATGGACATTCCGAAGGGAGTGACCACCATGATCGATGCAGGCGCCATTCTGAAATTCCGACGTGCGCGCATCGGTGTCGGTAGCTCTAACTTGAACATCGACCGATCTGGTGGTGCTCTCCAAGTACTTGGTGCACCGATGATTTTGGATAACCAAGGTAATCCGATTCGCAATAGCTCGGGTTTCATGATTTCCGGAAGTGTGTTCATGACCAGTTGGCTGGACGAATCGCTGGGATTGGATACCTACGCGCCCACAACCACGCCAGGTGCCGGTGATTGGGGGGGTATTTCATTCCGCCGTGACGTCGATCAGGCTGCGGGTAGGATCGACCTTGAAGATCAGGGAATCTTTCTTCAATACGTCAACCATGCCGACATTCGTTACGGCGGTGGAAACGTAATTGTCGAATCCCAGCAATCGACCTTCAATCCAATTCAGATGTTGGATACTCGTCCCACGATTACGGACAATGTCATCACCTTTGCAGCCAATGCTGCGATGAGCGCCCTTCCCAACAGCTTTGAAGAAACAACTTTCCACGAGCCACGTTACCAGCTTAACCAGGCATTCACTTCGGACTACGATCGAGTTGGCCCCGACATTCGCCGCAACCTGTTGTTAAACAACTCGATTAATGGACTTTTCATCCGAGTTGATACTCCGGCAGTTGGCAATACTCAAACCATGACAGTGCCTGGTCGGTTTAATGACACCGACATTGTCCACGTACTTACTGAAAACTTGGTTGTAACCGGCACCACAGGCGCTTCGTTATTAGACGATACGGCTCCAGAAGTGGATTCTGTTTCATTCAGTCCAAATGTCGGCGGGACGCTAGTACCTGGAACCTATGCTTATAAGTTGACATTTGTAGACAACAATGGCTACGAAAGCATTCCCAGTCTGGCAAGCCCGACCGTTACGTTGTCTGTCAACCAAACAGCCGTAAATATCGCCGGCCTACCGGCCGCCACCGGTGACTTCGTCGCTCGACGATTGTATCGTAGCGGTCCGGATGGTAAGGGCCCCTATCACTTGGTATCGGTTCTTGACCGTGGTACATCGACTTTCCTAGACATTGGCCGAACTTCGGTTGGTACCATTAATCGCGATCGAGTCGACGTTACCGATGTAGCATTATCAACGCTTGCCATCGGAACTCTCACAGCAGGCTCCTATAATTATCGCATCGTGATGTTTGATGCAGCTGGTCAGGAAGGGCTTGCTTCGGAAGTCACGCAATCCATTCAGCTTACAAGCGCGGGATCGATCCAACTCGACAACATGCCTGCTACTTTGACAGGCTATGTAGGTCGGCGGATCTACCGCAGTAGTGCCAATGGTCTAGGCCCCTATGTTCTCGTTGGTGAACTTCCCGATGCAACCACAGTCCTTACCGACCCTTTCATCGACAATGGATCCTTCCGCGGAAACAACTTGTCAGCAGAAAGTCTGGGAGTCAAGAGACCACGACTCACAGCATCGTTGGTAATCGACCCAGGGATCGTGGTCAAACTTGAATCTGCGCGTATCGAAGCAACCTTCGGAGCAAATATTATCGCTGAAGGTGTGGATGGCCTGCCAATCATTTTCACAAGCAAATTGGATGATTCGTTCGGTGCTGGTGGAACCTTCGACACCAATAACAACCGTAATGGAGATTCACCTGCGCCCGGGGATTGGGGTGGTATCTACATGGCCCCCACGTCTTCGTTGAGCGTCGACTTCGCACGCTTTACGTATGGCGGTGGTGTCACAAAAATGGACGGCACTTTTAGGTCTTTTAATACCATTGAATTGCAACAGGCTGATGGACGTATCGCTCACTCGATATTTGAAAACAACGGCAATGGATTTGGTGGCCAAGGTCCAGGCGCAAGATTTGGCCGCCAGAGCAACGATCAGGTTACGGTCTTCGTTCGCGGAACTCAGCCGATATTGATCGGCAATACCTTCCTAAATAACTCTGGTCAGGCTATTTCGATCGACGTCAATAGCATGACAGATGACATCCTGCCTGACACGGGTCGCCAAACTGGCTCAGCGGATCGCGATCCCGAGTCGGTAACAAATCACGGCCCATTGTTTAGCGGAAACCGTTTTGACAACAACGATCTTAATGGTTTGGCTTTGCGAGCCGGAGTAGTTCTGACTACGGCCAGCGTCTGGGACGACACGGATATCGTTCACGTAGTTTATGATGAGATCTTCACTGGTAACATCCAGCACGAAGGTGGCCTGCGATTACAGAGTGCCCCCAATGAGTCGTTAGTGGTCAAGTTCGATGGCTATGGTTCGAACTTCAATCGGTATCTGGGGGCTGGGCTTTCTGCAATCGGTGATCTATCGACAGGAGTAGGTCGTGTCGGTGGTACATTGCACGTCGTTGGGCAGCCAGGCTTCCCAGTTATACTGACTAGCCTAAAAGACGATACGGTGGGTGCTGGCCTGCGTCCGGACGGCCAGCCACAAAATGATACGAACAACGATGGAATTGGATCGGTTCCACAATCGGCTGATTGGCGAGGGATTCTCCTGGACCAAAACTCAAATGACCGCAATGTTGGCATCGTACTGGAACAAGAAAACTTCTCGGCCGGCGCTCCGGGTCCAAACGGGACAACGTCCGGTGCCCAACTGCTAGGAGACTTGGCAGCAAGTTCAGCTGCGAGTAATGAAAACCTTCGTTTGGGATTTGTCGTTGAAGGGGTCCTCAGTCAGAACGAGGACGTTGACGTTTACAGTTTCTCGGGCGTGGCCGGAACCGAGGTGTGGTTGGATGTAGATTTCACTCAGGCCAATCTTGACCTAGTTATTGAAGTGCTGGATAGCAACGGCACTCTATTAGCAAGAAGTGATAATAGCACTGCTGAAGCTATCGACCCCAGCCTGTTATTTATTTCTGATCAATTAGATTCCAGTAGCGTCAATCCATTGGCAACGCGCACCACCGGTACTCGTTTGACTGCGGCCGGAGCCGTGAAAGAGGATGGCACAACGAACCCGTTGGATCCCGGGCTACGGATACGATTGCCTGGCGCAGCTGGCTCACGGAGCACGTTCTTTTTCCGAATCCGAAGCGCCAGTACAAATTCCGACGCGGTCGGGGCGGGACTAACTTCCGGTAATTATCAAGTTCAGGTTCGTACTAGAGAACAGCAGGAATGGGCAGGCTCGAGCGTCACCTACGCCGATATCCGCTACGCTACTAACGGCATTCGCACAGTGGGGCTTCCAAGCGAATCACCTTTAACTGGTGAAGTGCAAGAAGATGAAAGCGTGCGCAACGGAACCATCTTCGCGAATAACGGGATTGCGACTGGCAATGGAATCACTAACTCCTTCTTCGCCAATGCAAATGTGGAATCGCAAACAGGCAACCGGCCTCAATACGTTGGCAACTTGCTAAACACTGCCAAAGGCGCGATTAGCATTGCCGGTGAATTGAGCTCCAGTCGTGATGTCGACTTCTATATGCTGGAGATAAGCCAAGAGGATGTGGTAGGTGCGCTGAATGGTTTTGCGTCTGTCGTGTTTGACGTCGACTATGCTGGTGGCCTCAATCGTCCAGACACGTCCATAAACATCTTCGTAGAAGAATCGTCCAATTTTTCATTCACGGCAAACCAATATCGACTGGTTTATTCCGGAGATTCGAGCAACATTGCCGATGACCAAGCCAATCCCTTGGCAGTAACTGGCGTAGAGGACTTTTCACGAGGATCCGCAAGCACAACCGATGGTTATATTGGTCCGGTTGCCTTGGCTCCCGGCCGATATTTGGTTGGTATATCTTCTGCGGCCTATCAGCCTCGTGTAAAACTGCTTTATCCCTCCGATGTTACACCTATTAACTCCGTCAGACGAATTGTCGATGAGAACTTCTTGCAGGGCGTAACAACTGCCGCTCCTCCAGTGGTGCGCAACTTCCTGCCTCAACGTTTGGTCGATACGGCATCGGGGGATGTAGTCTCCAAAACGTTCGACTTAGGTAATTACGCTGCGGCTGATTTACCAGCCATTTACATGAACTACACGCTAACCGCAGGTGACTTCGAAGTTGCCTTGGTCGACGGGACCGGCGCAGAGTTCTTGCTGGCAAGTACAACCAATCCGAGCGTCTTGGGTCTCCAAATTGGTACTAACTCGTTGAAAATCCCACTGGACAAACTCACGGTGGGAGTCGGCAGTGGTGTCGCGACTCGTGGATTTGCCGGTCAGGACGGTTTGTCGCTGGTGTTTCGAAGTACGGGCTCATCCAACATTGACGGTTTAATTATCGGCTTTGCCGAACGTGGTGAGCAGTTTGGTGTGGGCGACGAGCCGTTGCTCTTGAACTTCGGTTTCATTGGCGTGCCATTTGGAATTGAGACAACTCGAACGTTCTCTCTAGTTTCCTACGATGCCTTCTTCGACGCACCTCAAATCTCTTTTGATTACGAAATCCTCGATGGGCAAATGGATGTGTTTGTGGTGGATCAATTCGGCGTTGCAACTCGAATTGCCACTTCGGTTGCCCAAGGCGCTGGGAACCTACCTATCCTAGTACGTCAAACACCGGCAACCGCCGTGTTGGATATTTCTCGCTGGGCCGGACAATCAGGCTTGCGCATCGAGTTTCGCGCCAGAAACGATGATCCGTCACGCATTCGATTATCGAATGCCTTTATCTTGCTGGCCGATGGGTCGCGCGTATTCACGGGCGAGCCCAACCCCACATATGCTACTGTTCCGGTTCCTTCGACGACGATAACTAATGGAAAGTACCAGCTGGAGATTCGATCCGGAGAGAATTTCTTCCGATCCAATGCTTTTGGTGCACCTCGTCTCACGCAATCCATTGATACCAACGATCGTCAGGCTGAAGCATTGTCGCTAATGGCACCTGCCGGTATTGATTTGACTGACGGTGACTCGTTCAAGATTTCCGACGGCGGTGGAAGTGTTACGTTCGAATTCTCGACCGACAGTTCGGTAACTTTGGGCAACGTAGCGATTCGATTTGCCGCCACCGATAATTCGTGGGACATTGCCCGCAAGATCCGCGATGCAATTAACAGTTCGAACGTTCAAAGCCGTTTGAAAGTACAAGCCGCATCGGCCGGTGGCATCAAGACGGGGTCCGCAGGCCAAGATGATATCGTCAATCTGCATGGTAGCGCCGAATTCCATTCAGTTACATTCGCGAAAGCAGCTGGTGAAATCCAGTTGATCGTGCACGAAGGCTTCTCTGATCGCAACGTGCGTCGTGACCAGGGGCAAGTCATCATTCAGAACAACTTCATACGCGAAAGTCGTGACTACGCCATCTTTACTCAAGCAGCCGAACGCTTGGCTGACCCACGTGACGCTGTCGATCCGTTATTCGCCGACGTACTCCAAGAAATCCCCCATACTGTTGGCGCACAAGCCATGCGCAACTTGCTAGTGGCTAACGATAGCGTTCAAGGTGGACTCTTGCCGGGCGTGGTAATTCAGAACAACGTGCTGGAAGAAGGCGGACTGGGAGGTATCTTCGTTCAAGGTGAAACTCCAATCTGGATGTTAACGCCCAGTGAAGTGCCCTATTTCTTAAATGGTACGGATCCCAATACAGCTTCTGCCGACTACAACCCGTTGGTTAATAACCCCGGAAACAATCCCCCAACTTCGCACTTCGGATCGTTTATCGATGACGGAGACTTGTTGGTAATTGACGCTGATCGAACTCGACTTGAATTCGAATTCGAGGATTTGGCAGGCGGTCCGACTGGCAATCCAGTTGCAGGCAGTGGACAGGTCGAAGGTGACGGCTATGCTAGCTCAAGCACCATTGCCTGGTATCGAGATACAGGTGGTAGCTTTTACGATCGATTGACTTGCCAGAACTGTCAGCCGTTTGCGACAAGTGCCCTAGAGTCTGTTCACGCTTTGCGCGATTCCATTCTCGGCAGCATATTTGTCACCAATGGAACGACCCAGACCCTAACGGCGACTGTGGCCCCAAGCTTGCTGGGCCCGGATCCGTTTGCTGTTGATTCAATCCCATTCAACTATCCGATTTACTACAATCGCCCGGCTGTTTATCTGGAAGGTGCAACCATGCTGCAATGGTTGGACGTTCCCGGTGGTTTTGCTCAACCATTTGATATTCGTCAATTGGATCTGGGGGAAACACCTCAGCCTCATACTCGAATTATCAATAACACCGTCATTGGTACCGATGGGCGTGCAAGCTTCAATGGCGAATCGCCTATTGATGAGGCCAACGACACAATTGATGATGCTGTCCAGACATGGCAAGGCACATCCCATAACCCGCTTTATTACAGTGATGTCGGTGTTATCGGAGATGGTGGGCAGCGCATTGCCGGGGACTCCGGCGGTTCAGCTGCAGTTCCACCCATTGTGACACCGGGTTCAACTGGTGCAGGTGGCGGACCGATCAATCCAAGCCAATTTGTAATGGCATTTAATCCAGGGGTCACGGAAGCGGAACAGGAGTCTATCCTTGCTGCCCACGGCCTATCAGTGATTAAGCGATTTCAATCCTTTGATGCAATTGTAGTGGGTGTGTCACCCGAAACTGATGTGTTAACCAAAGCTGGCAGCGTGAACCAGTTGCCGCAAGTACGTTACGCTGAACCCGACTTCTATTACCAAGTGGATACAGTTCCTAATGATCCATTGTTTGGACAAATGTGGGGATTGGACAACCAAGGCCAAAACGGAGGTACTGTAGACGCTGATATCGATATGCCTGAGGCCTGGGATAATTTCACGGGTTCGTCTGACGTTGTAATAGCTATCGTCGATACGGGAGTAGATTACAATCACGCCGACCTGCGAGCCAATATGTGGCGTAACCCAGGTGAAATTCCGGGAGACGGAATTGACAATGACCGCAATGGTTATATCGACGATGTATTCGGCATAGACCCCGGTGCAAGTGATAGTGATCCGATGGACCAGCATGGCCATGGGACCCACGTGGCCGGCACGACAGCCGCCACAGGAAACAATGGAACGGGTGTAACTGGAGTCAATTGGAACTCCAAGATCATGGCGCTCAAGACCGCCGACGACAATTTGAATTTGTCGGGGGCTGCCATTCTGGAATCCCTAGATTACTTGGTCCTGATGAAGCAACGCGGGGTTAATATTGTCGTCAGCAACAACAGTTATGGTGGAACAGGATTTTCCCAGGCTCAAATGGATGCCGTGCAACGGACAATCGATGTAGGTATCACCTTTGTCACATCAGCTGGTAATTCTGCGTATGACAACGATCTTCTTCCACACTTTCCTTCCAATTACAACTTGGACGGCATTATCGCTGTAGCCGCCACCGACCGCAACGATCAATTGGCAAACTTCTCTGAGTGGGGACTTAACAGCGTTGACCTCGGTGCTCCAGGCGTTGACATTCTGAGCACAACATTAGGAGGTGGCTATGGCCTCAATAGCGGAACTTCCATGGCGTCCCCGCACGTCGCCGGTGTGGTTGCCTTGTTGGCGGGCGCCAATCCGTCGGCCACTGTTGCAGAGATCAAGTCTGCGATTCTATTGGGAGCTGATCCAATCCCGAGTCTGGATGGACTGACGGTTACTGGTGCGCGTTTGAACGCTGCCAAATCGTTAATCGTGCTTCAAGCTGGTCTGGGCACTAACCTTTCCAGTACCGATGTCGATATCTACCAGTTTAAATTAGGTGTTGGCGAACGAGCGATCATCGATGTGGATACAGCTGGCAGTGGACTAGATTCTGTTCTGCAAGTGTTCAATAGCCGAGGTATCCAACAGACGTTCCTAAACGCAAACGGCATTGCCATGACGGTCAGTGATAACGACGCTGCTCCTGGCGAGGTTCTGCAGTTAGATCCGTATGCCGACTTTACGGCTTTAGAACCTGGCGTTTATTTCGCAGCCATCAGCTCTAAGGGCAATTCTAGCTTTGATCCACTTTCACTTGCTAATCGAACTCCTGGTGGTACTACGGGCGCTTATCGCATAACGATCAGTGCACGGCATTTGCAAGACTTCGTGATCACGGCGCAGGATGCCAGCTCCTATCAAGCGGGCGAAACGTTTACTATCTACGGTGTTCCAGATATTGATTCAACTGGTTCAAGTGGAAGAACCTTCGAGTTTGTTTTTGGCATCGGTGCGCAGCCCTCGAATCCAGACCATATTCCAATCGCTTTGGATCCAGGTTGGCGTTTCCCAGACGTTGCCCGGGCTATTACTAAAGCCATCAATGAAGGACTTAATCGTGGGCCTGCGATCACCAACCAGCAAGCTTTGCCGAATGGCAACAAAGGACTTACAAGTCCATTGCCACCGGTTTATGCCAGAGCCCTGGGTGGTTTGGATGGAATCTTGCATGCTCCATGGAACGATCTTGAAGGTGACCCCGCGTTCATCATGGAGGCAATTGGCCTAACCTCTGGTCTGGGCTTCAACCAAGTTCCCGACCGTGAAATCAGTCGCATCCTTAGCGGGCCTTTCTACGAGGTAAACCAAGGTCTTAGGTTATTCCCACGTCGTGATGATGGCTTCATTGTGTCTACAACGACCGGCATTCCCGATGGCACGTTTACCCACGTCACGAGCCTTTCACATATGGGCTTTGGTCACGATAGAGGATCTACAACACCTATTTCATTCACCTCTCAGGCTGACGGCTCAAGTGAAAAATTTGTTGTCATCAACAACGCCGCTTGGATTGACGGAAATGGCGTGATTGTCGTCGACCCCGATGAAGGTGCAAACAACAACTTGGATCAACTGCTGCCAGAGACAGGCGTACTCGTTAGCCGTGGGGCCAGCCCAACGATTTTGAACAACGTGTTCTTCAACTTGCAAACACCCGTCATCAATGAAGAGACGCGGATCAATGAGAACACGGGAATTTACGAGCCGTATGGTACGGACAATCCCAACATTGTGTCGAAGCCGGGCGAAGTAATCATAGGCGGTCTCGTCTATCAGTACTACGAAACTGTTTCATCCAATTCGCGATATGCTACTGGCATTGAGGCAGCACCAACTAATATTCCAAATTCCTCGCTCAACCTGAATATGGATGTCGCCAATGACGTGCGGCTCTTCCAGAACGCACAAGCCGGCGTTTACATCCCTGCCGCTGGATCCCCGCTCATCGACAGTGCCGTGGACTCGCTACCAGAACGACCGGAATTGGCAGCTGTGAAGTTGGCTATGGGATTGTCTGTTTCCCCAGTTTTGGCACCGAACTTTGATATTGCCGGCCAGTTACGAGTAGACGATCCGGCAGTTTCCACACCTGGTAGCCAAGGTCAGAACGTATTCAAGGATCGTGGTGCTTATGATCGTGGTGACTTTATTGGTCCAGCTGCAATTCTGATTAAACCGCTGGATAATGATGCTCTGGGTGTCGACCAAGATGCTTCGGATTCCGTAGTACAGTTGATTGACGGTGTTTATCCTGAATTCCGAATTCAACTTGCCGATGGTAACGAGCCGGCCAACCCGTTTCTGGGCATTGGCATCGATGACAACACGGTTGTGGCCAGCCCCATCGACGGCATTCGCCTCACCGGCGCTCAAGTTGTCATATTTGAAAACGGACGTGAGCTGGTTGAAGGTATTGACTACACATTTTCCTACAATGCAACTCGCGATGAGATCGTACTAACTCCTCTGGCAGGTGTTTGGAGAAACGGAAGCGTTTATGAGATCTCGGTCAACAATCAAGATCGGTTTGTAATCACGGCTCCCGCCGGTGACCAAGTCTCCGATGGAGATGTGTTTACTATTATTGACGACAACGGTGGAGTGTCGGTCTTCGAGTACGATAGCGGCTTCCGATTACAGATCCCTCAAGGGCTAACAATCAACGTGCCTTTAGCAGGGGGAGCATTTGGTGGCATCTCCGATGGCGATCGTTTTAGCGTCAATATTGGTGGGCAAATCACAACTTTTGAGTTTGACCTCAACAGCAATTCGCTCGCAGGTAATCGGCGCATTACGTTTAATCGGTCCAATACTCAGGCCGAGATTGCCAACTTGATCATACAAGCCATTCAGGCAGCTGGTCTGAACGTATCCACTCAGTTGCTTACTCCAGGCCAGATCTTTATCGGTGCTGACGCTGGTGTTCGCGTGGATACAGCCAACTCTGCTCTGACGCAGCCAGCTCCGACACTTGCCTTCCAAATTCCTGCTTCTGGACCACGCGGAGGTATTCTCGAGACCAACTTCTTCTCGGTCAGTGATGGACGAAATACCGTCGAGTTTGAATTCGATTTAGATGGTAGTGTTAATCCTGGTCGAGTTCCTATTGATTTCAATGGAGCAGTAACCGCACAGGACATTGCCAACCTTGTTAGCCAAGCGATTTCCGGCAGTGTCCTCAACCTTGCTCCGGTTGTGATCAATGGTGACCTTGTCTATCTAGGCCTGAGTGTCAATGGCTCAGCTGCCGTTGGCAATAGTCAGCTGAAGTTGGTGGGAGTCTCTCGAACTCTTGGTGACGGGGAGAATTTCTCCATCACTGGAAATGGCAAAACCGTTACCTTCGAGTTTACACAGGATGCCACAGTCGGAGCAGGAAATGTTCCGATTACGATATCAGCCAACGACACTCAAAGCCAAGTTGCACAGCGTGTCGTGGATGCAATTCTTGCGGCAGACCTTGCCCTTAATCCAAGGGTTGTGGGTGCTGGTAATATTGCAGTTGGTGGAACAACACAACATAGTATCGATACTTCGGCCGCACCGGGACTTGGACTTTTCGGCCAACCTGGTGTTCAGTCATCAACTAAGCTGCAAGTATTCGGCCCACTGTTGCTTCATGTTCCATCGCGAGGCGCGACGGACATGCAAGACAATAGCACCTTTACCCTTTCTGGCAACGGCCAAACTGTTGTATTCGAATTTGATAGCGACAGCAGTGGCCCATCGCAACCTAGTAACGTCGTCATACCGTTCTCTGCACTCAGCACTGTCAATGACATTGCAACAGCGATCACAGCTGCCATCAATTCAACTGGTCTGGGAATAACCGCTGCCAATCAAGGCGTCGGAGCAGTCAGCTTGGGTATTATCCCTTCAGCCGATGTGCAGCTTAATAACAGCAATTTGACAACCAGCCGTGGATTGATGCAGGACGGTGAGAATTTCACGATTTCCAACGGCACACAAACGATCACGTTTGAATTCGTTGACGTTAATCTTTCCAATGGCTTTACCGATGGAAACAAACCAATTCTTTTCAGTTCGACAAGCAGTACGATTGCCTCAGTGCTAGCAAGCATGAAGGCTGAAATCGACAACTCTGGCTTGGGATTGGTAACGACGATCGTGGGAGCGGATTCGCTGGTGCTGAATGATACGCCACGGTATGCGACCGATGTCAGCAATTCTCCAACACTTCAATTGACGGGTGTTGCCGGTGGTGCTAACCCAGTCCACTTCATCCAAGATCCTAGCTTTACCGGACAAGACATGAAGTTGGCGATAATCGATGCGATTAATGCCGCACCGAATACCGACCTGAGTGCATCCAACCGAGGTAGCAATTCACTGTTTGTGTCCGGAGCTCGCATCATAGGATCGGGCATCGACAGCTACTTCCTGCGTGGCGTTTCCGATTTGGCACGAAACTTGTTGAAGCCAAACCGCATCAATAACGAAACTCAGTTCACAATCCTGATGCCTGGGGTTGCGCTCGACTACGGGGATGCACCCGACCCAGTGAATGCCGTTCCTGGAAGGTACCCGACTTTGCATGCGGATAACGGCGCGCGGCACGTTCTCAGTAACGTGGCTTTACTGGGTGCAGGAGTGACGGCCGATAGCGACGGGGCTCCAACACCGGCAGCGGATGGCGATTTGAACGATGATGGTGTTATCATCGGAACGGGTACGGCTACTTCCGGCTTGTTCAACCGAAATATCTTCACGCCGATCGATATTACCATGTCTTCGCCTGGATATGTCGATGCTTGGATCGACTTCAATGCCGACGGAGACTGGGATGATCCAGGAGAACAGATCCTTCGAGGAGCCCGTTTTACAGCGGACACGTTGACCCAGACGTTCATGGTAACGGTACCAACTACCGCACCGGTACCAGCCACCGCGACTACCACGTTTGCTCGTTTCCGCTCGAGCTCTGTAGGACGACTAGAAGCAACTGGCTTGGCTGTAGATGGGGAGGTTGAAGATTACCAAGTTACGATCGTTCCTGGCACGCCACCGACTGCCGTCAACGATTCCTATACATTGAATGAAGACGGAATCTTAGTTACTACAGATGCTAACGGAAACAGCTCTCCCAACTTCCCCATCGACGATGGTGTCGCTGCTAACGATATCGACCCGGATGGCGATTCGCTGGTTGCCTTCCTCGTAACTGCTCCGTCGCACGCGGCCGCCTTCACATGGGATGCCAGCAACAACGGCACATTCAGTTATCGACCTGCAGCAAACTTTAATGGCATCGATACGTTTGTTTATCGGGTGAGCGATGGAGTCTTAAACGCTTCCAGTTTGGCGACAGTAACCATTGACGTCCGACCTGTAAACGATTCTCCAATTGCAACGAACGATACACTGACCACTGCGGAGGACGTTGTATTTGATATCCCGGCAGCCACTGTTCTCGCCAACGATGCAGCAGGACCAGCCAACGAGTCCGGCCAAACGCTGACCATCACAGGCGTCTCTCCTGTGAGCCTAAATGGCGGATCGGTAGCCTTGTCCGGCGGAAGAATTGTCTACACACCGCGACCTGACTTCAGCGGATCGGACCAATTCACCTATACGATTACAGACAACGGTACAACGAATGGCATTGCAGCACCACTGAGTGCTACAGCCACCGTATTCCTAACCGTAGCGGACAAGAATGATGCACCCACGACAACCGCTGATGCATTGGCCACGATCGAAGACACGCCAGTCACGGTCGATCCAGCTACATTAATCGCCAACGATAGCGCCGGCCCAGCCAGCGAAAGTGGTCAAACACTTAGCTTCGTTGGAGTTATCGCTCAGAGTACCAATGGCGGGACGGTTACCTTCGTCGGCAACGTAGTCACATATACTCCGCCAGCAGACTTTGTTGGTACGGATACGTTCTTCTACGAAGTCAGTGACAATGGCAACAGCGGTGGCATACCCGATCCGCAGATTTCAGTTGGTACAGTTACTGTCACCGTCTCAGGCGTAAACGATGCTCCGCGCGTCGGTACTCCAATGGGTACTCAGACCGTGTTGGAAGATTCCGCAGCCAAAGTAATCGGCCTAAGTAGCGTGTTCTTCGATCCCGATGTTGCTAATAGCGGTGACTCGATTAGCTATGCCTTGATCAGTAACAGCAATGCAGGCCTGGTATCTCCATCCATTGTAAGTGGACAATTGATACTAGAACTTATAGCTGATCAAAACGGTCAAAGCATCGTCGTGGTTGAAGCCACTGACCAAGCTGGACAAAAGGTGCAAGACACGTTGACACTGGTCGTTTCACCGGTCAACGATGCTCCACGATTGGTCAAGGGTCTGCCCGATATTACAGTCAACGAAGATGCGGCTATTGCAGATACGGTCTTGAGCCCTGAGTATTTCTTTGATCCAGATGTGGTTGGGGGCGACATATTGACGTTTGCGGTAGTCAGCAACACGAACCCCTTGCTTGTAACACCTGTCATTGCCGGTGGGGCGTTGAAATTGACCTTAATCCCTGATCGATCCGGTGCTGCCACAATCACGGTCAGCGCAACTGACTCATCGGGGAACACGGTTACCGACAGTTTTGTGCTTACCGTGAATGCCGTCAACGACATACCTGTTACGACACCTGACACGTACCACGTGAAGCAGGGCACCGAACTACGTACAAACGATCCATTGGGTAGTGTTGGTGACGCATCCAACGACGGCGTCTTGGCCAATGACCACGATCCTGAGGGTAGTAGCTTAACTGCACAGCTAGTAACGGCACCGCAGTTTGGAACCTTGACTCTCAATTTGAATGGAACGTTTACCTATCAACATACAGGCACAACTCGGACAACGGATACATTTACCTACCGCGCATCCGATGGTAGCGGCCTGAGTGTTGAAACCACGGTGACCATCATCATCGATGAGCCACCACCGCCTCCTCATCAAAACCCATCGGAACATTTGGATGTTAATGCAGACGGCTTCATAACACCAATTGATGCCTTGTTGATTATCAACTTCATCAACAGCCAAGGTTCGACCAGTGTGAGCGGTATTCCTGCTCCGCCTCCGTACCGAGACGTGAATGGAGACAACTTCATCACCCCGCAGGATGCACTGATTGTGATTAACCTGCTGAACCAACAAAGTAGTGGAGGTAGTGGCGAAGGCGAATCCATCGATACCTTTGTCAATGCCCTTAGCTCGCAGCAGTTAGTCTTCGGCACACAGGACAATGTTCCGATTGGCGTCCGCCGCGTAGAGCGCAACGATGGACAGGTTTACGGACCAGTGTTACCGCTAGCCAGCGAATCCCAGCAGTTGTTCGCAACATTGGGAGCAGCCAACTGGGATCCGGCGGATATGAGCTGGGTTGCCGATGATAGCGGCGAAGGCAGTACGGAATCCCCAATCGACTTGGCTTTGGCTAGTTTGTGGGGCGAACTCGGCAACGAGGATCAGGCTTAGTTTTACGCAACCAGAATTGATTATGGCGACGTTGGCTCGATTGAGTTGACGTCGCGTCGCAACATAGATTTCCGCCGAATTAATGGCATAATTTTTGAACCCGGAAGGTAAGTCCGCATGGCTAGCCATCTTTCTTCAAGAATCTCCTCTCCAGATCACTCTCGAAAGCGAAGATATCTGCGCCGAGCGATACTTGAGTCCCTTGAGCGTCGAGAATTGCTAGCCGTGGACTCGGCGGGCGTCGTATTTGCGCCGGGTACTCCCCAAGACTACATGGATGCTGTATTGGGTGCCTATCTGAGAGGTGAAAACAGTCCTCTCGGTGAAGGTGGTTCCAACTACAACGCCCCTGGAGTTCGCTGGACCAACCCAGTAGGCGGAGCAGGCCCCAATGCTGGCGACCCCGCCACGGTAACCTGGAGCATTGTGCCAGATGGTACTGTAGACTCCGCAGGAGGAGTGTCCAATTTAGTGACCTTCATGGACAGCATCTATGGCGGTGGTACTGGCGCAGTTCAAAATCGATCTTGGTTTGGAATTTTCCAGCGCGCCTACGACCGCTGGAGTGAGCTCTCAGGACTAACCTTCGTGTATGAGGGTAACGATGACGGTGCGCCCATGGGCGGCACCAACCGGGGCGTCGATGGGGTACGGGGCGACGTGCGCATTGGTGGACACAACATTGATGGAAACTTCGGCACTCTGGCGTTTAACTACTTTCCCAACAACGGTGGAGATGCTGGTTTCGATGGCGACATGATCATCGATACCAACGATGTGTTCTATTTCAACAATGCCAATGGACCATTTGGAGAAAACCGAGGTCTATCCAACGTTTTGATGCACGAATCCGGCCACGGCATTGGATTGTTGCACACAATTCCGGTCGACGGTACGAAGCTTATGGAGCCCACTGCCAGCTTCGCATTCTTGGGACCTCAGCATGACGATATCCTCGGCGTACAGTCGTTGTATGGTGATGATGCAGAAAACGATGATGCTAAAGCCAATGCAACAGATCTCGGCGAATTGGCAAATGGGCTGCAATTAATCGACGGCCAGAGCATCAATGCCGAAGGAGACGATGATTGGTTCACATTCAGTGTTCCTTCGGCCGGCAAGATCTCCATCGTGCTGGAACCCGTTGGCAAACAGTATAGTGTGGGCAATCAAGGTGGCACTACGGCACCCGTAGATACCTTGCGCAATATGGATCTGTCATTCCAAGTACTGGATGGCAATGGAACGGTATTGGCAAACGTGAACCAAACGGGCGCTGGCGAAATTGAATCGATCAACGACCTGGACTTGCTCGACGCGGGCAATTATTCCATCAAGATTGCGGGGCAGGGCACCGCCGGTGTTCAGTTATATTCTCTGTCGCTACGGGTCAGTGGTGTCAGTAGTGGTTTCGTAGGCATTCAACCACGCCTACTTTCCATTGCTCCGAATTCGGGAAGCATCTTCAGTTTCAATTCTGTGAATACGCTTACGGAAGCGCCAACGGAATTGGTCTTCCGCTTTGACGGAGCGAGTGACATTGATCCAGCTACTCTGGCCGGCGGTATTCGCGTGGTACGGTCGGGCGGTGATGGACAATTCGGCGATGGAAACGAAGTCACGCTGATACCTGGTTATGTCGGATTCGGAGATAACAATCGTATCGTAGTCATGCGATTTGCGGAGACTCTGGGCGATGATTTGTATCGAGTTGCCGTTTATGGAGTCGACGATGCTGCCAATGGCATCACCGCCATCAAGAGCACCCAAGGTGTCCCTTTGCTCACTCGGTCAATCGATTCGACTCCCAATGATCTGACACGAGATAGTATTGACTTCAATCTCGAATTGGGTTCACTGGTGATGGCCGTTGTGCCTCAACCCGTCGATCGGCTGCCCAATGGCACACTCGATCCTCAACGAGATAAGATTCGAGTGTATTTCAATAACGACGATTTATACGCCTCGTCTGTAACGACTGGAGACGTTGCCCCTAACCCCACGGTTGTGGACCCGGCCTTTTACCAATTGATCCTCACCAACGACTCGGTTCAACCCGGCGACGACACGGTGTTCTTGCCTACATCGATTAGCTACGATCCGGCTACGGATATGGCAGAGCTGACGTTTAGTGGTCCGATCGACACTTTGGCAGGCGCGGGCAGCTACCGCTTGCGCATCGGTACCAACGAGCAAGTGGTTTCTAATACCAATCCGTCAAACGTTACGGTTTTGAGCCCGGCTGATCCAACTGGCACGATTAGCGGCGCATTTCCATTAGGCACTCTTAGCTCTGGCTTTTCAACGGTTATAAACCAGAGCATTTTGACTACATCTACAAACGTTCTGCCACTGGATTTCCCGGGCGGCATGCTAGAGATTGGACACCGCGATATTCAGGATGAAACGCACTTGAATTCTGGCGGAGATGCAAGTCCTAGAATATCGACGATTTTATACAACTTGGCGCTAAGTCAACCTTACGGAACGGATGCGGCAGGGCGACCACTCAACACTGCGATTACTTCTGACCAGATACAACGTGTGCGAGAGATCTTTGAATTCTATTCTTCGATACTAGGAATTGACTTTATTGAAACTGAGTCATCTGGCTTGACGGTTGTTACGGGTGACTTAGCTGCATTGGGTGAACAAAGTGCGCCTGGTGGAATTATTGGTTTGGCTGGTAGTGGCTTGGCTATCATGGACGGCGCCGAAGTTTGGGACAATAGTTTTGGGGGTCGGTCTGGAATTCCGGGAGCGCAAAGCTATTTCGAAACAGCCATGCACGAAATAGGCCACTTGCTAGGTTTAGGGCATACCTACGACCAGCCTCCTGGAACTATCATGGGCGATGCTGGTGAGCTTGCAGACCCCAACCCTGGACTTAATGCAGGCCTCGAGTGGAATTTCCCCGGTGACATCGACATCATCCATGGTCAGAATCTTTTTCGTCCGGACAATCGGGATGTTGACACCTACTCATTCACCGTACCGGTCGGGCAATCCGGTTCTCTTACGGCTGAAACAATTGCCGAAAGATTGGCCAACAGCAGCAATTTGGATACCTATATCACTTTGATGAAGCAGACTCCGGAAGGATTTTCCGTAGTTGCAGTTAACAACGACAGTGTCAGTTCGGATTCCTTCCTGAAGGCAGATTTAACTCCTGGCAACTACTTCATTAGTGTAACCGGCAAAGGGAACGAAGACTTCAATGCAGCCATTGACAATACGGGAAGTGGTGCCGTTAGCGAGGGCAATTACCAATTGAAGCTGGACTTTGTGCCTACACCCAAGTCTATCACCGATACAACTGGAACAGCTCTGGATGGTGATGGAGATGGCAAGGCCGGAGGACATTTTGATTTTTGGTTCCGAACTGCGTCTCCCGTTGGTGTTGCAGCTGCTGGACAACCCAAGACCATATTTGTCGACAAAGGCTATACGGGTGTTCAAACTGGTTCCCCTACTCAACCAATGAACAACCTTAACCTGGAAAATGCATCTAAGTGGCCGGTCGGCCTCCTGCAACCTGGGGACATCATTCGAGTTGTGGGCAGCGTTGGAACAGATGGAGATGTAACCACTGCCGGAGATAATCCTGCCTTCGAAATTGGTCGCGGCGGAGTTGGAAATGTTACTTTATCAGATGGCCTTTCGCTTCAGGTACCACGCGGCGTGACGGTGATGGTGGATGCGGGTGCAATCTTTAAGCTACAAAGTTCTCGCATTACTGTTGGCAGCACGAGCGCATCGATCGATCGTAGCTTTTCGTCGTTCCAGGTTCTGGGAACACCCAACCAGAGCGTGATTTTCACCAGTTACAACAATCAAGCAATTGGTGTAGATACAAATCCACTCAATACAGTTCCCCGCCAAGGTGACTGGGGTGGTATCGATTTCCACAATGACGTGGATCGTGATCAAGGATTAGGCGACTGGGAACGTCGCGGCATCTTCCTGAATTACGTTGCATTTGCGGACATGACATATGGTGGTGGTCAGGTAACGGTAACTACACCTAGCCCAGTTGTGAATCCGATCAACCTTACAGAATCAAGACCGACCATTCTTAACAACACGATTCGATTGAGTGCCGATGCAGCAATTGCTGCAGATCCTAATAGCTTTGAAGAAACACGATTTACGAGTACCCGATATCAACTTGCTGAGGTTTTTCATCCCGATTACACACGCGTTGGTCCAAACATACATGGTAACAAGCTGCTAGCAAATTCAACCAATGGTTTGTTCGTCAAAACAGCCACAGCGGCTGGAAGCGCGCTCACAACATTAGAAGTTGCTGCACGATTTGATGATACCGACATCACGTATGTGTTGGGGGAAAATCTCATCATCAGTGGGACTCCTGGCGGATCGTTTCTTGAGCAAGTTGCCCCGGACGTTAGCCTAGTCCAAAAGACTGATCTAGCAGGCGGTACGTTGACTGTCGGAGACAGCGTGCGTTACAAAGTAACATTCGTGGATTCCAATGGCTCAGAAGGTCTGCCCAGCACTGCGACATCTGCCCACGTATTGTCGGATACTGCTGTCCGTCTGGATCTATTGCCGGTGGTCAACAAGGACTTTGTTGGACGACGATTATGGCGCAGTACCAACGGCGGCAACTTTACTTTGGTAGCTGAGCTTGATGGCGATACTCAGACATATGTGGATCGTGGAGCCAACTTGTCTGCCATTATGGCAAATCCTAACGCCACTTCCCTTAGTCGCCCCCGTCTGGATGCGCGATTGCAGATTGATCCGGGAGTTGTGATCAAGTCGTCCAGTTCTCGAATTGAAGTTGGCATTGGTGCCCAGCTGATTGCTGAAGGCACGGCCGATCGGCCAATCGTCTTTACCAGCCGCTTTGATGACCGGTTTGGTGCCGCAGGAACCTTCGACACCAATAACGATGGTACCGACACAAATCCGAGCGCCGGAGATTGGGCTGGACTCGTGGCTCGACACTTGAGTTCCATGAGTATAGATAACGCCCTCATCACATTCGGAGGCGGTGTGGCGAGTATTTCAGGTGGATTTGCCGGGTTCAATGCTGTCGAAGTCCATCAGGCAGAAGCCAGAATCGCCAACTCGCGGCTGGAGATGAATGCTTCCGGAGTTAATGGCAATGCAAATAACGGACGCGATGGCCGAGCCGTAAACGATACCGCTGTTATTTTTGTTAGTGGTGCTCAACCAGTAATCGTGAACAACACGATTCAGAATAATAGCGTCAACAATACGGCGGCCATCAGCATCAATGCTAACGCTCTTTCAAATCGGAACGTAGTAGATGCGGGTCGCCAAACCGGAACAGCGCAACGAGTGACCGTAGGTAATGGAAATGCGGGACCACTTGTCGACGGAAACCTGCTGGTCAATAACGGTCTCAATGGCCTGCGAGTGCGTGGTGAGACACTGACCACTGAAACGGTCTGGGACGATACGGACATCGTGCACATACTTCAGAGCGAGGTGATCGTACCCGATTTCCATACATTCGGAGGCTTGCGACTTCAGAGCAAGTCCGATGAAAGCTTGGTTGTCAAGCTGCAGGGTGCGGGCGCTGGGATTACAGCCCTGGGTCGACCACTAGATATTACCGATCGCATTGGTGGATCAGTCCAAGTACTCGGTACACCTGGCTTTCCTGTCGTCCTGACAAGCTTGGCCGACGACTCAGTCGGCGCCGGCTTTGATCCGACAGGTCGCGCCTTGGTAGACACAAACAACAACGGATTCAGTACGGGTCGTTCTGGAGACTGGCGCAGTATTCGGTTGGATCCCTATGCCAACGATCGCAACGTAGATGTAACCGCTGAGCTAGAGACGGATCAAATCCAAGAATCCGGCACCAACGATGATGTGAATTTTGCTCAGACTCTGGGAGCTTTGGCCAACACACTGTCCGGTGGAGACGAAAACTTACGTCTGGGCTTTACCGTCAATGGCACTGTAGCGGCTCCCCAAGACTTGGACGTATACAGTTTTACAGCAACTGCAGGCACGAGTGTTTGGATCGATATCGATCGAACTAGTGGGTCATTAGACTCGGTAGTGGAATTGTTGGATGCCAGCGGGCAGATACTTGCTCAAAGTGACAATTCGTTGCGCGAGAGCGCGGGCACTGAGTCGCGATTTGTATCGGCAGATACGAGCAAAATCAAACCTGAACAAGTCATGGAATTGGATAGCGACGTCCACGCAGTTGCCAACAGCTTTGATCCTACTTCCGATCAAGATCTCTATTCTGTAAATCCTTTGGATGCGGGCATGCGCATCGTGCTGCCTGGAACTGCCGGCTCGATAAACAACTACTTCATTCGCGTGCGAAGTAGCAATGTTGGCCCAGGCCAAAGCACATCACGACTTCAAGATCCCTCTCTGGAACGAGAAGGCCTTTCGCAGGGCAATTATCGACTGCAAGTTCGCATGCAGCAAACCGATGAAATTGCTGGTTCGACCATTCGATACGCAGATATCCGATATGCAACAGTAGGTATTGAGGCCAACGGAATGCCGGCCCATTCGCAACTATTGGGACAGTTAACATCCAATGGCACGAATACTAACTTAGGAAACATCTTCAACTCTGACCTGGCCTCTGTAACCGTGGCGGGAAATCTCGGCACAGCCGGAACAGTTGAATTCTACACGTTCGAAGTAAATCGAAGTGGTACGCAAACCATTCCAGGGGTTTCTGGCACCACGCACCTATCAACAATCCTTGATATTGATTATGCAGACGGCTTTGGTCGCCCAGACACCGCCCTGTGGGTATTCGACTCTCAGAACCGTCTGGTGCTGATCGGAACAGATTCCAATGTGGCAGATGACCGAGCTGCACCACTCAACGGTGCCGATGTAGATGACTTATCACGTGGTTCAATGGGTGCTCGAGATCCATTTATTGGCGCCTCAGAACTACCGGCTGGAACGTATACCGTAGCAGTCACCAATAACAGCCAGATTGCAGCAACTTTTGACCAATATCAGAACGCTACGGCAACCAATCCGTTGGTTCGTTTAGAGCCGGTCAACTCCGTGAATCGAATTTCAGTTGATCGATTTGAGCCAACCGATCTCGTTGAAACAACAGCTGTTCCAACACAAGTTGCATTCTCGCAGGATATTGAAGGGACCCATGCCGTTCCATGGACCTTAGCTGATGTAACGACCTACGTTATTCGCGATCAAGGTACAGGCTCAAGATTGGTATTCGCCAATGCGATGACTGGGGCGATTGAAGCGGACATTAGCAACTTCGTTCGCATGAATGATGCTGCCATGTCTCCTGATGGCAGACTCGTTGGCTACGAAGTTCCCAACAACAATGTTATCGATGCGAACTCAGGAAACTTCCATCTAATTAATTCTATTGGAGCCGCCGGCACTGCCGCTATTCCCAATAACGCTAGCACTGCCTCTGGCTCAACCGGAATTCAAACTTATACGACTCAAGCGACTAGTGCTACAGCATTTGCTATTCAGCAACGGGATCACACCGGATTTGGTAATGGAAACCAACCCGAAGGGGACGGTTTTATCATCAACGGTTTAACGATGTTCTACGCCGACAACACGCAATTAAAAATGTTTGGCGTTGGCTCGCGTGTAAGGCAACAATCATTCAACCTGCCCTTATTAGATGCCAACGGCGGGGTAACCGGAATTCTGCCAGACCTGGGTTCCGGTGCTCCGGTGCGCGTATTCAATACTACGAATATCGTTTACAAACTGGATCCAACATCTGGCGCAGCAATTAACCCCGGAAATACACCCGTACAGGATCGCACTGGAAACGGCCTTTTGAGTTCTACGAATGCTGGGACTCAGAAAGTCGAGTTTGGGCGCTTCCTCTCTGGAACTTTAGCAGATAACTTCACCTCGGGAACAGTAACTGGATTGACGAGTGTTGGCAGCCAACTGTTTGCGGTCAGTAATCTAGGTGAGTTTTATGCGGTTAACGTTGGCAACGGGAACAATGGATTCGGATCCGATCTCGTTGTTAACACGGGGCCAGACCGATTTGCCGGCCGATTACCTTTAACTACGATTCTGGACCCAGATACGAATACGCCGATTGCCTTTTCGGGCCTGACGACCGGTCCGCGAGATCTTGAAGGAGGACGGTTTGCCAACATTCTATTTGGTACAACTGCCGACGGAACGATCTACGCTCTCGATACGCAGGGCGTGCTTCAGCCGGTGTTCCCAGGCTTCAATGTGAAGATAAAGGCTCCAACAAGTGCATCCATCGGCGCCAACATCAAAGGGATTGAATTTTCGCCTTTGGACGTGAATCTTTGGCACTTATCGCAGCGAGAAGATAACACTGCCGGGCACGGTCGCACCATACCCTTCGACTCTTCTATGACGGCCGATGTACCCGGGGACTTTGTAGCCTACTTCGGATTCGAAGCTCCCACGCAGGCCTTTCGGCAACCGGGGAACTGGAGCAACCTGTTTGACGTGGCTGCTTATCAGGGCACCTACGATTTGCCCGGTGGAGCTCATGGTGCAATAGTCAGTAACCCAATCGATTTAAGATCCTATAGCGCTGACGACCTGCCAATGTTGTATTTCAATTATAAACTGGCAACTGAAGGCGCAAATAGCGATCTTAATGATGGCGATGTACGGATGAATGACGCCTTCCGTGTATATGCTTCAGGTGAGGACGGAAACTGGGCCCTGTTAACAACCAATAATACAGCTCGAGATGCTGGAGCAGATAGAACGGGTCAAAATGGGAATTCTGACGAATTTGACACCGCTTTCAACGGTGGAAACGTCGATGCCTTTGGAAATTTTGTTGAGACGCAAGAGACATTCGACACCAATGAGTGGCGCCAAGCAAGAACATCATTGGCCAGTTTCGCAGGTCAGGACAATGTCCGCTTGAGATTTGAATTTAGTACCGGAGCTACGTTCCGAACTGGCGATTCATTGCGCGGGGGCATTGAACTTACCGCAGTCGAGGGAGCAAAGCTTACGGATGGTGAAACAATCACTGTCACCACGCAAGACGGTGCAACGACTCAAGTTCTAGAATTCGATCTGGGATTGGTTCTTAATCTTCCGGGTGGAGCTAGTTTATTGGATGGAACAAGTGCAATCGACTTTAACGGTACGGTTGCAACTTTCTCGACGACTGATAATACGGGTAACAACGTTCAATACTTGGCATCCGATTCCCCATCACAGATCGCAGCACGGTTACGAGCACGCTTGCCTGCCATACTGGGAATAACCGCGGCCGATATTCAAGCCAGTCCTTTGCGATCAAATGTATTAAATATTGCCAATCTAGCAGTAGGCAATTACGCAGTCACGGACTTACCAACAGCTGTAATTGAAGGCACGCCCGGCATCGCCGGCGATGTGGCAATTAACGTCCATCAGGCCATGACAATAACCCAAGTACGCGATGCTGTACGTCAATCACTGGCCATCGGATTCAACAATCCAAATAGCGTGGCCACTGCCAATGCTGGCCCATTGGATGCTTGGCCCGTTTATGGCGATACATTAAGAATTTTCAATTTCACCGTTGTAAACAATTCTGCGATGTCGCTCACTTCAACTCGGGTAGGTGACCAATTTGGAGTACAAAACGCTGGATTGAGTCGACTGGACGAACGAGCCCAAAACAATGCATTCGAAGGTCTATATATTGATGACATAATCATTGGCTTGGCGGAACGTGGTGAAATGGTTTTCAACGCCGCAGCTAGTAATGCCTTTGTCGCCAATCAGCAGTATGACAATGTCATGTATGCCAATGTAACCACACCCCAAATCGAAACCGGTCGATATCAGTTGACAGTCCGGGCTGCTGCTGACTATGGAACCACCGACGATCAGACAGGAGACCTATTCCTCAATCCAGGCTTCCCACCATTCATCCCTGATTTAGGACGTTCTATCGATACGAATGCGCGCCTAAGCCAAAGCGTTGGCATTCAAGTCGCGTCAAATGCTCCTGGAAATATTGCCGATGGAACTACTTTCACATTAAGCGACGGCCATGCCCCGGTAACATTTGAATTTGATGTGACCGTGGGTGCTGGAGATCCCGCCGCTGGCGTAGCATCCGGTAATATTCCCGTCGTAATCAGTACCAATTCTTCAGCAGTGGAGATTGCCACGGCGATCCGTGATGCCATCAACTCGACGACATCGCAGCTCAAGCTTGGCATTACTGCCTCCCTGACCGGCGAAATGATCTATGGTGGTGGCTTTGGTGATGCTGCTCCATCTGGCTCGACGGTTATTGCATTGCATGGTCCCGCTGCTAGCGACGAACACGGTAATTATGCATTCCCAGCCAACTCGTTCCTACAACCAATTGTTTGGGGAGGTGAAACCTCCTTCGGAGAGGATCTGGGGGATGGCGAGCGGCCACGTCCTCAGGGACAAGTCCTACTGACCGGTAACACGATCACGGACAGTTCTGACTATGGTATTGTCGCCACCGCCGGTGTGCGAGTTCAGAATCCCTTTGGCGGCACTGTGGGAGATCGCCCATATCCTGGTTCGCCACTCAACTTACCCACACCGAATACAAGTCAATTAGCTCCTGGTGTTGTAATCATTAACAACATCCTGGCTTACAACGTAGCAGGTGGACTGCGTATTACCGGGGACCCAGGTACCGATGCGCCCGTTCAAATAGCTCGCGTGATCAATAATACGATTTACGGAACGGGGACTGGAAACGGAATCTTGATCGAAAACGGAGCATCTCCAACAATCCTCAATACGATCATTGCCAACACGGGCGTTGGTGTGAATGCACCACCCAATTCATCAGCCGTTTTGGGAGCCAACATCTTCCAAAACAATGGGGTTCATACTGCCAATGTCGGTATCGGTTCACTGTCACAGGTACTTGGGCCAACGGAGCCGCTGTTTGTCGATACAACCAATCGACGGTTCTATTTGGCGCCAGGTTCGAAAGCCATCGACAGCTCACTGGAAGCTTTGCAGGAACGTCCGGCATTGTCTCAAGTTAGGAATTCGTTGAGTCTACCTGTTAGCCCCATGTTGGCACCGGACGTTGACGTCACAGGGCAGCGCCGTGTTGACGACCCAAATGTCAATTCTCCAGCAGGTTTGGGAGGAAACGTATTTAAAGATCGCGGTGCTGTGGACCGATCCGATTTCATCGGGTTAGATGCCATCATTCTGCAACCCCAAGATAACGACTCGCTGGAGTTCGATATTGATCGCACATCGACCTTCATTCAGCTCATCGATGGCCAGCTGGAATTCTTTTCGATACTATTGAAAGACACCAACGGTACAGGGCCAGATCCAGCTACTGTCCTGTCCGGTGCCGTCGCTTTGACCGAGAATGGTCGACTCTTAGTAGATGGTGTCGACTACATCTTTGGCTACAATGCAAACAGCCGTACGATTCACTTGACTCCTGTTGCCGGTATCTGGCGATCAGATAGCGTCTATGAGATTACGCTAAACAACGAGCTGTCTCATAAACTAAGTCTACCTCCTGGTAATGCAGCCAACGACGGAGACACGTACACAATCACAGGCCCTGGAGGTACTCGCGTATTCGAGTTGGACAACAACAATGATGTTGTGTCTGGTTCGATCTCCATCCCTTACAGTCTCGCGTCGAGCAGTACGGATATCTCTGTCGAGCTGTTGTCGGCGATCAATAGTTCTGGATTGGGAGTTGTAGCATACGTACTTGGTGACGCCATCGTTGTTCGCGGAGCCGCATCAGTTGTTACGTCTGGTTCATCGATAACATCTCGGGCCGTAGGTGCCATAGCGGACTTGGCAGGCAATCCGTTGTTTGCTAACCGGTCCAATAGCCTGACGCAATTTACGATTTTGATGCCAGATGTGGCACTGGATTTTGGAGATGCACGATTTCCAAGTGATCCTTTGGGAGTCAGTTACCCCACGATCTCTATCGATAGTAACGGAAAACGTACAATCGATGCGTCTCGCCATGCCTTGTTGCCATTAGATGCCCCGCTCTTGGTTTTGGGCTCGTTTGTAGATGCGGAATCGGATGGGCGACCCAATGCCTCCGCGACCGGTGATGATGCCGGTAGTATGCAGGTGACGACAACCATTCCAGGAGCAACGATCTCGGTTGCCGGTGCAGCCACATATCAGGCGCAAGCTGCAACAGCCGCCGTCGATGGCCAAGTCCTCGTTATCACAGATGCTCGCCTCAAGACAGTTAGCCTGGAATTCGATATCGATCCGGATCCAGGCACTGTCGCCGTTGGCAATTTCCGCATACCTGTCAGTTCAGCGGCTACTGCTGACGAAGTTGCCAGTGCACTAGCTGCAGCCGTCAACGGTCTGGTCCAAAGTGGTCAAATTACTGGATTGGCTGCGGTTGCTGAGGGAGATTTAGTGAGCCTAGGTGGTAGCCGCGATCACCTTTTTGATGCCAGCGGCGCTCCCATCCTAACCCGAGTTAGCATCACCGATTTTGACTTGACGCTGCCCACTGGCGGTTTTGCAGATGGACAGACAATCTCCCTGACCGACGGTAGCGGTCTGCAAATCGTATTCGAATTAGATGACATCGCGTCACCTGGTGTAGTCGGCGACAATCTACCGATCGTCTTGGATCTAACCAACACTTCGTCTGCAGTAATTGTTAATGCGATTGCAAATGCCATGAATACGGCCGTTGTCGAACGCCGCATCGCGATGGCCTTAGTGGTTGTGAACGGACAAACAATCGAATTGTCCACCAATGATGAAGACGGTGTATCTTTTGGTGGCCTGTTTAATTCACAACTTGAGCCAGTGCCTGTCACGGTGACCAGCAGTGGAGCAGGTATTTTGGATGCTTGGGTCGACTGGAATGCGGACGGCGATTTCGATGATAGTGGTGAACATGTTGCCACGAGCATGGCTGTACATGCTGGCGAGAACCTTTTGAACCTCAGTACTCCAGCGAGTGCACCAATAGGGTTCACTTATGCTCGCTTCCGTTTGAGCACGGAAGGCAACAGCATTATTGGTGGAATCGGTATCGGAGGTGAAGTCGAAGATTACCTAATTGAAATTACAGCTGGCTTGCCGCCAATAGCAGTCGTCGATAACTATTCAGTCGATGAAGATTCAGTTTTGAACGTTACTGCACCCGGCATCCTTACCAATGATTCAGATGCAGATAGTTCCACTATCGAAGTCTTTGACGAGAATCCTTTTATTGCCGGCGTACAACCAATCGTCGATGTACAGTTTGGAACATTGATCCTCAATGCGGACGGTTCATTCACCTACACACCAAACCACGACTTCTTTGGAATCGATACGTTTGTTTACAACGTTACTGATGGTAGATTACAGGCCGCCCAGCCTGCCACTGTTACTATTACGGTAAACCCAATAAACGACACGCCTACAGCAATTGATGACGAGATTACAATTCTCGAAGACGAAGCCATCATTCGCTCTGGGGCTGATTTCACAGCGAATGATTACAAAGGTGTCTTGGGCGAACCCTCGCAAATAAATGAACTCGGCCAGACTCTAGAAGTTGTGGCGGCCGTCATTTTGCACCCCAATCCTTCAGTCGTAGGAGGCTCCCTATCCATAGTCAACAACGAGCTTACCTATACGCCTCCTGCACATTACAACGACAACATTGATGGCCCGGTTCTAATTGAATTGACTATTCGTGATGGTGGAACTGCTGGTGCTAGTGCAATGCCTTTGGAAAGCAAGAGCATCTTGACAATTCACCTGACGGCTGTGAATGACGCCCCAGAGTATTCGATGCCAGACACAACGGGAGCAATCGAGGACCAAGGCTTGGTGACTGTGCCGGATTTTGTCACTAGCATTCTGCCCGGACCATCTGTGGCAACCGACGAAGGCACTGGTCCAGCACTGAGTTTCGAAGATCAGCAGGTTTCTTTCGTCGTAACGGCCCTCAATCCTGATCTGTTCGATGTCCTGCCCGCTATCACAGCCACGACAGACAGCAGTCCTGGAACGTTGACCTACCAGTTGAAGGCTGACGTGAATGCCGATCCGGCCTTCGGTGAAATCTTGGTCGAAGTAGTGGCAGTCGATACCGGGTTGGACGGTGGAGCCAATGGTGATATCAACCATGCAGCAGCCCGTACTTTTACGATTCTGCCAACCAACGTAAATGATGCACCTGAATTTGAAATCCCAGCCAGCACGGACTCGTTAGAGGATCAAGGCGAAATTACGGTAGTTGGATTCCTCACCGATGCGCGTCCTGGTCCAACCACTGCCTGGGACGAGGCCTCGCAGACGCTGACTATTTCGATAAGTGCTGATTCCAATGCCTTTACCGCAGCTGGATTCCCACACATAGTCTTTGACGCTTCTACCGGAATTGGCGACTTAGTTTACGAAACTGCTCCTCACGTAAATCAATACACCGGGCAAAGTTTCGAAGTTGTAGTAACGGTTATGGACGATGGTGGCACGGCATTGGGCGGTGTTGACCGAACAAGCAAGACGTTCACGATCAATGTAACTGAACTGAACGATGCACCTGAATTTGATATGCCAGTCTTTACATCAGCCTACCAAGAGGATCCAAATGCTGATCCACTTGCCCCAACGGTTGTTCCGAATTTCATTACGAACATCCTGCCTGGACCAGCGGCGGCCATAGATGAAGGTCCTGCTCGAGAAGATCAGCATGTTAGCTTCATTGTCACAGCGCTAGATCCGACTCTTTTTGATCCTGCCTTTCTACCTGTGATTGATGATGCTGGACAACTGACCTACCGCTTGAGTCCAGACGTCAATCAAATGAATCCTTTCCCAGAGATACTGGTGGAAGTGATTGCAATTGATACAGGAGCCAACGATAACACAACCGATGTTCCTCGCAACATCAATCAAGCAGACGCACGGACCTTTACGATTCTGCCTGACCCGATCAACGACGCTCCAGAGTTTACAATTCCGGCCTCTATTGATTCTATTGAAGATGAGGGACTAATTACGGTCGCCGACTTCGTCACTGGTGCACGCCCCGGACCGATCACCGCTTTGGACGAACTGGCAAATCAAAAGATGACTGTTTTGGTCGAAGCACTGGATCCGACGGCATTTTCTGTACAGCCACAGATTGTCTTGGATGAAGTTCTGGGTACCGGAGTGCTTACCTATCAAACCAATTCAGATGTCAATAGCCTTACTGGTCATGACTTAAGAATCCGTGTTACTATTCAGGATGATGGCGGAGTCAACAACCCCGGGGATGTGGATACTACGATCAAGACTTTCAGCCTGAATGTGGCCGAAATTAATGATTCACCGAGTTTCGATTTGCCGGTAACAGATATCACGCTCCTTGAAGACAATGAGCAAGAAACTGGCGTGTCGCCAACCGTGCTTGCAGGTTTCGCTACCAACATTGTGGCTGGCCCTGCAACCGCACTGGATGAAACAACGCATACAGCAACCAAGCAAAGTTGGTCATTTGAGACGGTCTCCGTTTCGGATCCCTCACTGTTTAGCGTGCAACCGGTGATTACTGCTACCGGAGACTTGGTGTTTACAACCGCCAAGGACCAAAATGGTCAAGCCGTTGTGGTTGTCCGCCTGCATGATAGTGGTCCAGGAACTGAAACCGGCAATGGAGATGACAATACATCCCATCCTGATCAAACATTCACGATCAACCTGACGGCTGTTAACGATCCACCCGAATTCACGTTGCCAACAAGTTTGAATGTGCGCGAAGATCAGGGACTAGTCACAGTACCCAATTTTGCAACTAACCTGCGTCCCGGACCAACCACGGCAGGGGACGAAGCTGGCCAAACCTATACCGTTCACGTGCAAGCGATCGACCCAACAGCTTTCGCAATTCAACCCACGATTGGCGCTGACGGCACCTTGACATTCCGAACTGCGGCAGACGCCAACTCGACGATGTCGAACCATGACTTTAGTGTCGCGGTTTTCCTAACCGACGATGGGGCCACTAGTCCTGCGCCCAATAACAATACATCGGTTACCAAGACATTTGTTTTGAACGTTGCAGCTATCAATGATGCACCGAGCTTCGTACTTCCAAGCACTCAAGTTACCGTAATTGAAGATAACGAAGAGTTTCTGGGAATCACGCAAACTTCCGTGCTAAGCTTTGCGACCAACATTGCACGTGGGCCTGCTACGGCGACTGACGAAGTCGGTCAAACTGTGGCGTTTGAAATTCTGGAAGTTAGTGCACCGGAACTTTTCGAAGTTCAACCGGCAATCTCTTCCACTGGTGAATTGACATTCACGACTGCCAACAACAAAAACGGCAAGGCCTTGGTCGTAGTGCAATTGAAAGACTCAGGCGTTGGCTCGCCATTTCCGAATATCAACACATCCAACACTCAGACATTTACGATTACGTTGACTCCTATTAACGACGCTCCGCAATTCTCGATGCCCGCCACCATCACGGTGGCCGAGGATGCAGGTCTAGTTACTCAGGGTCAATTCGCTCAAAACGTTCGGCGCGGACCTATCGGTGCTGATGATGAGAACAGCCAGACGTTGAGCTTCCAGGTCGTAGCGATTGACCCAACGGCATTTGCTGTGCAACCTACTATGGGCGTGGACGGAACTCTGACTTTCCAAACTGCCGAAAATGTCAATTCGGCCAACGCGGATTTGCGAGTCACTGTCCGGCTAGTGGACAACGGAGTCAATTCTCCGGCACCGAATGCCAACTCATCCGCCCTCCAAACATTTACAGTCATTGCCAATCCAGTCAATGATCCACCAATCCCTGATGCCATCGAGTTAGACGGAGTCGAAGATACTCCGCTAGAGATTCTGTCCTCATTAGTACTTATTGGGGATCTACCAGGTCCAACCCCTGACGAAACCGAGAGTGTTTACATATCTCAAGTGCAGCGTTCGTCGGGACAGGGAGGACGAGTAGAACCGGTTTTTGATGCCAATAACCATATTGTTTCATTCACTTACACTCCACCAGCCAACTTCTCCGGCAGTGATACGTTCTTGTATGTAGCTACCGATACCGGTACCCCCTCCAAGAGCGGCACTGGCACCATCACCATCAATTTGTCAGGCGTCAATGATCCGCCGCAGTTTACTCGTGGCATCAACCCGATCGTTACCGAAGATGCCGGCGACGTTATTTTGAACCAGTGGGCAACCAATATTTTGGCCGGCCCAGGCTCCGCAGCAGATGAGCTAGCCAATCAGACCGTGACGTTCCAAGTTTCAGTCGATCCGGCTGGCCAAGCATTGTTCGCGGTTCAGCCTACGCTTACAAGCGATGGGACCCTGCAGTTCAAGCCTGCTTTGGATGCCAACGGTACAGCCTTAGTGGAAGTAATTGCTGTTGATGATGGTAATCCGGTAATGAGCTCTGCTCCTCAGACCTTTACGGTCACCATTACACCTGCTAACGACCCGCCAGTGTTTAGTTCAGGCGGAAACGTAACTGTCAACGAAGACAGTGGTGCCTTTTCCCAGCCATGGGCGACAAATATTGCGCCTGCTGCCGGCATTCTCAATTCCCCGCAAACCGCACTTGACGAAGTCAATCAAGTCGTTGATTTCCACGTGGTGGCCGACCGCCCAATTATGTTCTCGGTTCAACCGACGGTTTCCAGCAGCGGGGTATTGGCGTTCACTCCAGCCGATAACGCATTTGGCACAGCCATAATCACGGTGACTGCCGTCGATCGTGGTCCTAGTGGAAACGGAAATCAGAATTCTTCCGTGCCTACTACATTTACGATCAATTTGGCTCCGGTCAATGACATTCCTGTTGCCGTTGATGACCACTATCAGGGTAACGAAAATTCGCTCCTGAACGTAGCCGCTAAGGGTTTGCTTCTGAACGATACCGATATCGATTTCCCGAACGATACGTTGAGCGTAGTTGCGGAAACCCTGACTTCGACGTTCGGTGCAGTTGTCGTGGTTAACGCTGACGGATCATTCTCCTACGATCCAACCAGTGTAGACGCACTCCAACAACTGGTGACCGGTCAAAGTGTGGGTGATACGTTCACCTATCGCGTTCAAGACTCAACCGGCGCAATGAGCATTCCTGCGACAGCTACGATCACAGTAGCAGGCATAGACGATGCACCTGTGGCGGTCGACGACAATTACTCTGTCGGTGTCGATTCGACAGCTCTGCTATCAGTCAGAGACAACGATACAGATGTCGACAATGCTATCGATGCCCAAAGCGTCGTGCTAACTTCATTGCCAGCATTTGGAACCGCGGTAGTCACATCGACAGGTAGTGTTCGCTACACACCAGGAGCTGGATTCCGAGGTCAAGACACGTTTTCTTACACTGTTCGTGACGTGGGTGGCAACGTTTCCAACGAAGCTACAGTTATCGTTAACGTGAATAGTGCTCCGTTGGCGCAGGATGACACTGCGTTCACTTATAAGAACGAATCCGTTGATATCCATGTACTAGCCAATGACATCGATCCAGATGGATCGATTAATCCCAGCAGTGTCGAGATTGTCGCTCAACCTTTGCCAAGCGGAACAGCCGAAGTTCTCCCGGACGGCATGATTCGTTTCACGCCTGTCACTGGCTTCTCAGGTCAAGTAACGCTTTCCTACGTTGTCAGTGATAATCTGGGAACGGTTTCCAACATCGCCAACGTGCGAATTCGAGTTCAGAACAGCAAGTGGCAAAATCCAAGTGGACCGATGGATGTAAACGGTGATGGTTTCATATCCCCCATTGATGCATTGATCATCATCAATTACCTCAACTCTGGACTACCCACTTCGTTGCCTGACGCCAACATCGTGCCTCCACCCTTTTTGGATACCAGCGGTAATGAGTCGGTGGAACCTCAGGACGTATTGATCATCATCAACTATCTGAATTCCATCGCCAGCGGTGGTGGCGGTGTGGGTGAGGGTGAAGCAGATGTGGATACGCTGTTCGCACCTAACTTTGCCATGATGGTCTCGGCAGACGATGTTTTGAGAACCGTTGGACAGCAAGTTGTGAGCGAAATCAAACAGGCCTTTGACAATGCTCTTTGGTCCGAAGCAGAAGCTCTGACTTACGATAACACCGATGGTCAGCAGACGATGGTGGGTGGCAGCTGCTCAATTGAAGAGTCGGAACAGACGTCAACCCAATTCGAAGAGAGTGTCGACGATTTCTTTGGCAGCCTTGGCCCCTATCTGCCCGAATAGCACTAACCAAAGACATTCTTGACCGTTCCCGGGATGTAGAATCATTGAGTACCATTGTTCTACTTTTGTCCCGTGAACGGTCACGACTTTGGGTTATATTTTCTGGTTGAAGCAACGCTTCTTGGATTGCTAAAAAAGTTCTTTTCAGCGTCAGAAAGTAGAAGAACCTAACCCGCTCGCGTTGCTTCGCGACATTCCCAACGTGGGAAGGTAAGTTCCTGGAAAGGAATGATCGTTTAGAGCAAACTTCACGAAAGAGTAGCGTTTTTTCGCACATTTGCTCAACGATTTCCTTGAAAACACACGCTATAC
>JAGQOY010000288.1 GCA_020427005.1 Planctomycetales bacterium | reverse complement strand
CACTAGCAGGCTGCTGAAAAAGTAACCCGAAGCGTCAGCGATGGAATGTGCCCAGCCCCTCGCTGACGCTTCGGGTTACTAATTGTCCACAAGATTTTGCAAATCGACTTTTTCATCACCCTGCTAGTGTGCTCAGCGATTTCGCCAACTAACCTCCCAAGTTGGCCCAAGTTAGGAGGGGTGTAAGAAGGAAGCGTCGTTTTTAGGTGCTTTCAAGTTGTCTGAGGGCGACCAGAATCGAGACATCGATGCATAGAAGAAATCTCATACGAACTGCAGGTCTTGCGCTAGTATTGCCACCGCTCGAAGGACTGGGGCAATTTGTAGACGCGCCAGCTAAGCGGCTTCTAACGATTGTTAATCACCTAAGTTTCTATCAGCCCGCCTTGCTGCCAAGTCACGGTAATCCGATCTTGCTAGACAACCTGACGCAACATCGAGAGAACCTAAGGCTATTCAGCGGACTTGACACGCCGGGCGTGCAACTGAGCACCGGACATAGTCCGGCGGTCGGTGTTCTGTCTGGCTACTTCAATCGATTGGAACGCACGAACCGAATCTCGTTTGACCAACGAGCCGCGGAACTGTTGGGTCGCGAAACTCGATTCAAGTCGCTGGCGCTTCAAGCAGGCGAAAACTTGAATTTCTCGCAAATATGTTGGGACGAACATGGCATGCCGGTGCATCAAATCGATTCGCCAGAAGAAGTCTTCGACCAGCTTTTTGGCGTCGATCCCGATCACGAAATACAGCAGCAGATCCTCGCTGAGGACAAGAGTATTTTGGACTTGGCATATCAGCAAGCCAAGTCACTATCAGAGCACCTTTCAGGGCGAGATCGTGATCGCCTCGATCAGTACTTTACGTCTGTGCGCGAAGTGGAAAAGTCGGTGCGACGCAAGAATTTTTGGAGTACCCAAGACAAGCCGCACTCGGAGTACCACTTGCCCGAGTACTCCCGGCGTAGTGTTGACGATTATGTCCAAGTGATGTTTGACCTGGCCGTGCTAGCTTTGCAAACGGATTCCACGCGGGTAGTGACGATTCAGATACCTTTTTGGGAAAGCTTTGACCAAAAAGATTTTTCAGGCAACTATCACGATTTTTCTCACCATGGCCAGAAGGAAGACAAGATCGAAAAGCTGTTGGTGATGGAGAATATGATCCTCCGCAAAGTCGGACAGATGCTCGATCGATTGAAGGCCACCCAAATGAGCAGTGGGGCAAGTCTATTTGATGAGACAACTACGCTAGTTACCGCGGCCTTCGGCAGCGCCAGTAGCCACACATTTAACAACCTGCCCGCACTCTACTTCAACCGGTCCGTAAAGGCCTTTCAACACACAGCTACATCAGAAGCACCGATCTGTAGTCTTTACCTTTCGATTCTACAAGACCTGGGCGTTGAGATCGACGTCTTCGGCGAAGGCAAGTCAACATTGTCCCTGACTTGAAAATTACCGTGAAACGTTTCATCACAATTTTCTATGGCTTGATAGTTGTCTTGGTGCTCAACGTCTGGGCTTCGGCAGATCAAGAACCGCTAGTGCAACTTGTTGAAGAATTTTGCATTAGTTGCCATGGGTACCAGGAGGCAAAGGGGGATCTTTGTCTAGAAGAATTAGGAGACGCTTTTTTCAGTGACCCTGCTCGGCTCGAGACGATAATCGAGTTGTTGTCCGACAACCAGATGCCACCACGCGACTCCAAGCAGCCGAATGATGCGCTGCGAAATGCAGCTCTTGTATTTCTGAAGAGTAAACTGCCGGAAATTCCAGACAGAGGAAAACTCAAGCGTCTAACGCGTGAAGAGTTCACCAATTCGATCAATGACCTATTTCACACCCGCTTTGATCTATCGTCGTTATTGCCGCCTGATCCTCCAGGCGAGGATTTCAATAAGTGTGGCGAAACGCAATTCATGTCGCCTCATCAAATCCAGTCATACCTCGATACAGCGCGTTTTGTTGCTGATAGGCTTATTTTGGATGACAGGCCAGTCCAACGTGCGTGGGAATTTGGAATAGAGCAATTTCGAGGAACAGGTCGTGGTGACTTCCAGACCGGCACGGCTCATGTCTTAACCACTCACTATCCTTGGCGCAGCGTTTTGTATTTCATGGAAGATGCAGAAGCCAATAGAATTTTTCGCATCCCCGAATTTGGTCGGTATTGGATCCAGGCCGATGTGACTGTTCATCATTCACGAAAAGCGGAAACCATTAGTGTTTCGACGGGCGACCCGCGCTATCCGACCAGCTTCAATAAAATCGCTCGTGTCGTATTGCCGCCGGATGGCCAGTCAATTTTCTTGGATCTTACGTTGGATGCGGAAACGTACATTTCTTTTACCTACGAAAGTGCTGCTACGTGGAATATTGGCAACAATCATAGTCAGTATCAAGGAAGGCAGGTTCGATTTACGAACGTAAGAATTGTTGGACCCATAACGGAAACATGGCCAACCGCCGCAGCTCAACTTATCTTTCAGGGCGATAAATTCCGGTCGTTGGATTCGGAAAACGTTCGCTCATTTACAGAGCACCTCATTGGTCTGCTGTTTAACCACGCTCTCCCTGAGGCCGACGTGGACGCGCTTGCACAGTTGGCTGCCCAGCGTTTGGACTCGTCCGGCAGTTCCTCAGCTGCGGCGCGAACGCTCCTGACCGCCCTACTGTGTTCACCTCACTTTATATACAAGCAGGATGCAGAGGAAACGAATGACGTTGCTTTCGCATATCGACTTGCCTATTTTCTGTGGAATTCCCGGCCAGACGCGATACTATTGAAATCGGCGCAAGCGGGAGAGCTCAGGATTGAGGAACGACTGACTGAACAAATCGACAGGCTGTTGGCTGATCCTCGCAGCGCCCGCTTCTGCGAAGACTTTACACGCCAGTGGCTAGCAACCGACAAAATTGATGACATCGGCCCTGACGATCGCATTCACGACCAGCAGCGCGTGACATTTATGAAGATCCGTGAATTAGCCAAAGAGCCATGCGCGTTCTTCCAAGAGATTCTCCAAAATGACCTGAGCATGCTCAATTTTATCGATTCAGATTTTGCGATGGTCAACGACGAAACTGCTGAATATTATGGCTTTGGCGATGTCCAGGGACGTGCCTTTAAGCGAGTAGTAATTCCCGACGATAGCGAGCGAGGAGGATTGATCGGCCAGGCCGGTTTGCTCAAGCTCACAAGCAGCAAGCATTCGACTTCACCCATTTTGCGAGGTACCTGGATTCTTAAGAGAATTTATGGCAGGCAGCTCAAACCTCCTCCAAACCTAGTGTTTGAGGAGCCTGACATCCGCGGAGCAGAGACCGTGAAGGAAGTCATCGAGCTCCACAAGAATACTGAGGCTTGCAACCGATGTCACATACACATCGATCCACTGGGTTTGGCCCTTGAACATTATGATGAAATGGGACTGTGGCGCGACGAATACCAGCATGTAGAAACTCGATCACTCGAAAACGAAGGCAGTTCTATCCTTCGCCACGCGGCACCAATCGACAGCACTGCCACACTCCCTGACGGGCGAAGTATCAGCTCTTTGACTGACGTCAAATCCATTTTGATGGAGGATCGCGAAATTGTTCTCAAGGCGATACTATCGAAACTTGCATCCTATGCGCTCTGTCGTGAGATTGGTAACCAGGACGACGGCTTGATCAATGAAATCTATGATCGCATTGCTAAGGACGATTTCTCGCTTCGTGCCGCCATCCATGCACTCGTTGAGCACGATTCCTTCCGGCGGAGTTGATTTTCACTCACACCAAGTTCAGGTTAGTGTTTAGGGTAATTAGTAGTCGACTGACGAATTTCTTCCCTGAACTGGCAAGGAATGTTGGGTTATTGAGTCCTGACACCTCTAATTCAAGGTCGGTGCGATGAGTATGCGTAGCAAGGAACAATCCGAAAGCAAACCGATGACTGCGATCCGCAGAATTGCCATGCAATACCCGGAGGTTGAGGAAGGAACTTCCTGTGTTAATCGAGCTTTCAAGGTGGGAAATAAATCGTTTTTGTTCCTGGGTATGAAAGAAGAAACGTATCAGGTTCGCTTAAAGCTCTCGGATTCACTGGACGAAGCAATGCAATTAGCCGAGCAGTCGCCAAACAACTACAGCGTTGGTCTTCATGGTTGGTTGTTGGTCACACTGCCTCACAAGCTGCCTCCGCCCAAGGGACTTATGGAACGCTGGATCGCCGAGAGTTTTCGGTTGCTGGCTCCCAAGGCATTGCAAGGCCATGCTATACACGCCCCTTCTGCCATAGCTGCATCCAAGAAAGCTCAAAAAAAGTCTCCCAAGAAAAAGGTCCCTTGACGGTAGCATTCGCGCGTTGAAATCGCACTAAGCGTGGTGCGGCAGGGCAGTTAATAGAGTATCTAACAGCTACTCATGCGTACCGGGACGGAAGTTGCGGCGCTGCTTTTTCTCACCCAACTGCTTTTTCTCATTTAGGCGGCGACGGCGGCTGGCAGCAGTGGGCTTGGTCGCCACTCTCGGCTTGGGCGGAACCAACGCTTGCCGAATCATGATTCTTAGTTTGCGCTCGCAGGCTTCAATATTCTGAGCTTGGTCCCGATGCTCTTGCGACTGAATAACAACCGTACCATCAACGGTAAAAAATCTCTGTGCCAATCTCTGAAATCTTCGCCAAGCACCAGGTGATAGGAAGTTCTCAGCAGGTGTCCATCGTAATGTGGCTTTGCTATTTACCTTGTTGACATTCTGTCCTCCCGGACCGCTGCTGCGCGCAAAAGTTCGCTGCAATTGTTCAGCAGGGATTTCGAGATCGGCGGTTACTCGGATGCCAGCCATGCACATTCCTTACAATGATGTTTGCCACTCGGCCACAAGTAGGCCATTTAAGGCAATCATGCTGCCAACAATGGAGATTTCTCCATGAGGAGGCAAGCAAGGAGCCGATTGAAAACCTACTGACTAGCATTATCGGGAAAATGTTGGTCGAGAAAAGCAAATCTTGGGTCGATTGCATGCGTTTGAGAGGTTAAGTTGTGAAAAACTTATTCCATTGAAAGGATCGAAATGTCCGAGACGACCAAGGTTTATGAAGATCGTCAAATACTCTTAGATGCACAGCAGCGTGGCGGTGTGTCGGTGCTTGGAGCCTTTGTAAAACTCTCGGGACCGGGTTGGTTGCAAAGTGCAATTACTCTGGGGGGAGGTTCACTTTCCGGGGCTCTGTTCCTCGGTGTGCTTGGCGGAACAAGTATGCTGTGGTTGCAACTAGTAGCGATCATCATGGGAGTAATCATGTTGTCCGCTATTAGCTATGTTACGCTATCAACTGGAAAACGCCCCTTCCAGGCAATCAACGAATACATTAATCCTGTATTGGGCTGTGGCTGGTTACTGGCAACATGCGCGGCAAACGTGATCTGGATCATGCCCCAGTTCAGTCTCAGTTATGATGCCCTAAGCAAAAATTTAATTAGCGGTTTGGCGGATGAGACTCAGCCGAAACTAATTGTTTCATTTATCCTGTTTGCCTTGGCCTTTGCCTTGGTTATTCTCAATACAAGAGGCGGGCCAGCTGCGAAGTTGTTTGACTGGTTCCTAAAAGCTCTCGTGGGGATGGTTGTTATTTGTTTTTTTGGGGTGGTCGTATACCTATTCATGAAGTCCGGCTTGCCCATCAACGCGATCGTGGAGGGTTTTATTCCTAATTTGAACCAGTGGAACGAGCCAACTGGTATTGTGGCCGACATACTTTCGCGAGTTTCTGCCGATGCTCAAGCGTTCTGGCGTCACAGGATCATTAGCCAACAGCGTGACGTGATGATCGGAGCTGCAGCGACCGCTGTGGGAATCAACATGACCTTTCTCTTGCCATACTCAATGTTGGCCAGAGGTTGGGACAAGCCTTTTCGTGGTTTAGCCCGCTTCGATCTTAGTACGGGAATGGCCATTCCTTATATCGTGGTTACAAGCTGTGTTGTGATCGCTGCATCTGCTAGTTTCCATGGCCAAGCTGACGAAGCGCTTCTTAGTACAGACCCGGCAGTAATGCAAACCAGTTCCATTTTTAAAGGAGCTCGCCAGGATCTGGAAGCTCGAGTGCAGATGGATATGGAGGGTGATGCATGGGTATCTGCCTCTGAGGTCGAGCGCATTGACGCAATAGCCAAGCTCTCCGAAGACGACAAACTATTAGCCAGTACTTTGGTGAAACGCAACGCTTTTCAATTGTCGCAATCATTGGAGCCCTTGTTAGGCGCACAACTAGCGAACATTGTATTTGGTCTTGGCGTGCTAGGTATGGGCTTTTCGACAATCATTATTCTGATGCTCATCAACGGCTATGTGTTTCGTGAGCTTGCACCAGAAAGCATGCGAGACGTTGCTCATATAGTAGGATGTATAGTGGCTGGGGTTTCCGGAGTAATTTGGCCTTATGTTTGGGCAAAACCGGATCAGCAAGTCTGGCTAGGAATCGTCGCCTCAACCTTCGGTGCTATGCTGTTACCTGTGGCTTATATCACATTTCTCTTTATGATGAATAGTCGTCGATTGATGGGTGAAGAGAAACCCACAGGCATTGTTATGGCAATTTGGAATGTTTTGATGGGTGCGTCCGTTCTGGGGGCTTTAGTGGCAGCCGGGTCCTCCATGTGGCAGAAAGCTCAAGATCCTACGGCCGGCCCCGTTGTGATTGCAATTGCATGTTTTTTTATCGCCATGGTTGTCGTTGGATTCGCGGCTCGCCCGATCCATCCAAGTGTTGATTCAGATTAGGTTGCTCGTGTGAATTTACCATCATCTGAAAAGCCTCAAAGTCCCTTTTTGGAACGTGGATCAGTACGTCTAAAGTTTGGGACTTTACTGATCTTGCTAATCACGACCTTGGCAGCTGCTATGGTCACGTTGTTCATGTTGGCAAGTCGAATTCCTGCCTTTACGGCAGAGTGGAATGCTTGGTTAGGCCGCTCCACGGTTCCGAAAACAGACCTGGATACGGTTCGAAAATCTCAGCTTGCGTTTGTACTGTGTCTTTATTGTGCTCCGCTGGCAATGGGAATGTTTGTCTACTTACTGCATTTTGTTCTCAATCGACTTGAAATGTTCAATCCCATGAAATCTGCGGATTCAGAGGAAGAGCGATTCCGTATGGAAAACTAATGGTTTAGGTAAGACTTA